>JAGQTS010000304.1:0-2289 GCA_020438895.1 Mycobacterium sp. | reverse complement strand
TCCGGGGCGAGCCTGGTCTCGGTATCGAGTGACCCAGCGCCGGGACCGTGCTCGGGTGTCGGCGACATCACCCCATGATAATTGCTCGTGACCGGTAAAGCGCCTTGACTGGTCACGAGTGGGCTGGCTACCGTCGAAGTCGTACGAACGGGTTATGACAGATCGTCATCCCGGGAGGAGGTAGAGCCCATGAGGCAGAATCAGATTCAACAGGACATCAGCCGGGACATGGTCCTGGATGGCAGCTTTGACATCGCGGCCCCCGAGCAGGACATGGGCCGCCCATCCCTGGCAGCCCGGCTGCAGGCACGTCTCTTCGCGTCGAGGTTCGACCGCGACGTCGAATTGGGCGCCGTGGTCATCCCCGGAACGCCGCTGGCGCTGCACGTGGCGCGAATCACCTCGATGAAGGAACGCCACTCTCTGGCCCGGGCGCTCCGTGGCGCCGTCGAGGTCACCGATAGCTTCCGACGTGGTGTCAGTGCCCGAGTCCCGATTCATTCGGGTCAGGTTGCGGGATGCCGCTCGGAGATCGAGCAGATCACCTCGTTGCTGCAAGCCCCGGTTCCGGTGCATCCGCGCGGGATGGCCCGGCTGCGGACCCTGCTGACCAACGGTGGCGGACCGCTCTATCAGGGCGGCTCCGGCAGCTTGGCCGCAGAGTTACGCGCCGTCCTGGCTGCGCTGTAATTCGGTGATACGCAGTGCTGTTGCCCTGTCACACCTCAGGGCAACAGCACTGCTGCCGCTCAGGTGGCAGCTGGACGGTCGGCGGCCGGCCGATGCGCAGACCATTCATGCGTCACAATGTGGCCATGTCTGAGCCCGGCGGTGGGAATCGGTGATCCGCAATGTCGGCCGACTGGGCCCGTTGCGAGTGTTCGGTCTGGTGTGCTGGGAATTGCGGGGCACCTTGTTGGCCATCGTCATCGTCGTCGGTGTGCTGATGCCGGTGCCCGACGCCACCCAGAGCGAGTATGCCGCGGCGGTGCTATCGGTGCTCGGCATCGGCGCATCAGTATTCATCGCCTTCCGGAATACCACCGGCTACAACCGATGGTGGGAGGCGCGCACTCTCTGGGGTGCGATCATCATCGGCTCCCGGACCACGCACAACAATCTGACCGCGGTGGACACCGGTTCGGCGGCCGTCGCCGAGATTCTGGACCGGATGCGACGCCGTCAGGTGCGGTACTGCTGGCAGCTGTGCTCGGAACTGCGCGGCACCCCCATGCCGAGCCAGGCCACTGAACTCACCCCGGAGGATCCCCCCGGAACCGACGCCACGGAGTTACTCCGCCGCCAGGCCGCCGACGTCGCGGCACTGGTCGCCGGCAGGCACATCGACGAGCAGGCCCGACTGCTGCTGATGAACGCCAACACCTCGACGCTCACGGCGCAGAGCGGCCTGGAGCGGATCCGCAACGAACCCGTGCCGATCCACTACGACATGTTCATCCGCGCATTGGCCTGGTTCTTCGGGGTGATGGCGTTCAGCCGGCTCGACGGCACCGACCACAACCTCAGCAGCGTGGCGGTGGGAATACTGTTGATGACCACGTTCATCGTGGCGGAACGACTCGGACGGTTCATTGAGCAACCGATGAACAACAGCATCTTCGATATCTCGATGAATCGTATTTGCGCCACGGTCACCGGCAACATCCTGGGCGCCGGCCACCCGCTGGCCCAGCCCAGGGAAAGCGACAAGGCCTCCGTCTGGATGTGATCGGGAGCCCGGCTGGCAGAATCGGGCGATGACCTCGACGCGGCCGGGCGCGCTGGAGCGCCGCCCGCCCGGAACGGGGTCCGTATCGGCCGGTCGTTCGCTGACCCCGGTCGAGATGGCACAGGCGGCGGTCATGGCCGCGCTGGCCGCCGCCCTCGCGATCGTCTCGGTGGTGGTGCCGTTCGCGGGCGGCCTGTCGTTGCTGGTGACGGTCCCGATGGGCGTGCTCGGCTATCGGTACCGGCTGCGGGTACTGCTGGCAGCGGCGTTCGCCGCCAGTACGGTCTCCTTCCTGATCGCCGGGATCAGCGGGTTCATGGTGGTACTGAACTGCGCCTACGTCGGCGGGCTGACGGGCATCATCAAGCGGCGGGGGCGGGGCACCCCGACGGTGGTCGCCGTCTCTGCCGTCGCTGGTGTCCTCAATGGCCTCATGGTGATCGGCGCCTTACTGGTGCTGGTCCGGTTGCGCACTCTGGTGTTCGAGGCGATGACGGCCAACGTCGACGGTGTGGTGACGGCCGTATCGAAGGTCGAGCCGTTCCGCCGAGGTGCTCAGG
>JAGQTS010000020.1 GCA_020438895.1 Mycobacterium sp. | reverse complement strand
TCGGTGGTGGCGGGGTTGCGGGCCAACACCGCGGTGCAGTCGGCGGTCGGGGCGACGGTCACTGATGCCCTTGAGGTGTTCTTGGATGCTTCGGGGTTCTGGTCGGCGTTGCAGGGTGCGGTCTCGACGTTGGTCTCTGATCTGGTCGGTGATGCTGATGTGCTGGCCGCGGTGGGCACCGAGATCTCGGGTCTGGTGGCCACCGCGTTGGGTGGTGGGGCGTTGGGTGCCCAGGTGGGTCCGCAGGTCGCCGCGGTGGTGGTGGGGTTGCTGTCCGATCCGGTGATCGGTGGCGAGTTGATCAGTTTGGTGGATGCGGTGATGTCCGGCTTCTTCGGTGCCACCGGGGTGGTCGACGCGTTGGCAGGGGCAGCTGGGACGCTGGCGGTGGCGGCGGTGGCCGGTGAGGACTTGTCTTCGGTGCTGCACACAGTGATCGCCGGCCTGCAGGCCAGCCCGGTGATCCAGACTGCGGTTGGCTCCGCGGTCTTCGATGGGGTCCGGGAGTTCCTGGGCGATTCGGGGTTGTGGGGCGCGTTGGGCTCTGCGGTGTCGACTTTGGTAGGGCAGATCACCACTGATTCCTCGGTGCAGGCTGTCGTTGTCGCGCAGGTATCGGCGATGGTGTCCGGAATGCTGGGCGGCGGGGCCCTCGGTGAGCAGGTCGGCGGCCAGGTCGCAACGGTGGTGGCGGGGTTGCTGGCCGATCCGGTCCTCAGCGTCGGGTTAGTCGGGTTGGCCGAGTCGATGGTTGGGGGGTTCTTCGGCGGGCCTGGGGTGATCGACACGCTGGCCGCAGCGGCGCGAACCGTCGGATTGGCGGTGCTGGCGGGACAGAATCTGGACGCGGTGTTGCCCTCGGTGATCGCCGGCCTGCAGGCCAGCCCGGTGATCCAGACCGCGGTGGGCTCCACGGTGTACACCGGGGTGTACGCGCTTCTCAGCGATGTGGGGCTGTGGGACGCATTGGGCGATGCGGTGCAGGTCCTCGTCGGTGAGATCACCACCGATTCAACGGTGCAGGCTGCCGTCGGCGGGCAGGTGTCGGCGATGGTGTCTGGGATGCTGGGCGGCGGGGCCCTCGGTGAGCAGGTCGGCGGGCAGGTCGCGGCGGTGGTGGTCGGATTGCTCTCCGATGCGGCATTCAGCGGTGGTCTGGTCGATGCGTCGGAGTCGGCGATCGGCGCCTTCATGGGGTCTGCGGGGGTCATCAACGCCCTGGCTCAGGCGGCTGGAGCGTTGGCCGTCGCGGCGGTTTCCGGCCAGGATGTGTCCGCCACGCTGCCTTCGGTGATCGCCGGGTTGCAGGCGACGTCCGCCATCCAGGATGCCGTCGGCAACACCGTGGCCGATGTCGTAGCGGCGATTTTCGGGGACGCGGCGCTGCTGGATGCCGTCGGTTCGGCCGTAACCACGACGGTCACCGAGTTGCTGGGTGATCAGGGGTTGCAGCAGTGGGCAGGTGCCCAGTTGGCGGCGGCGATCGAGTCGGCGCTGGCCGGCGGTGGCGCTGGCGGCGGTGGCGGCGGTGATGCCGGCACCATGCTCGTGGCCCTCGGTGTGATGTTGCCGGGTATCTTCGGGGTGCCCGGCGCGGTGAGCGCACTTGCTGAGGCGGCCGGTCACATCGCGACGGCGCTGGTGGCTGGTCAGAACCCGCAGGGTGTGTTGCCGGCGGTTCTCGCCTCGCTGCAAGCCAACCCCGTGATCCGGGATTCGGTAGCCTCGTCGGTAGCCAGCCTGCTGAACTGGGTCTTCGACGATGTCGTGCTGCAGCCGGGATTCAGCGCGATCCTGATCAACGCGATCTCCGATCTCCCTGAAGGGAACTTTCCCGAGTCGATCGGGGGCATGGTCTCCGACATGGTGGCCGGGATACTCGGCGCCAACCCGGTCACGCCGCTGATCGCCGGTGCATTGGGGGATGCGGTGTCAGGGTTGCTGGCCGCGCCGGGTGTGCTTTCCGGTCTCGCTCCGATCCTCGTGGACATTCTGCCCGGGTTCATCGGCCAGCAGGGGGTTGAGGAAGCGTTAGCGGAGGGCTTGGGTCAACTCCTGAGCCAGGTGGTGGCAGGAGCCGACCTGAGCGTCGCACTGGACGAGATGCTGGCCACGTTGCGGGCCGATTCGCTCATCTCGGACGCCGCCGGGGTGACGGTGGTCGACACGGTCACCGCTTTGCTGGGCGATGACGTGTTGTGGCGGGATCTCGGCGACGATCTTGCGACGTTGATCAATGACTTGGCGGCCAACCCAGCTGTGCAGACGTTCCTCAGCCAGGCAATCGGTGCCCCGTACGGGTCCGTCGTGGCGGCTCTGATGGCCGACACCGAGTTCGTCGATGATCTGATCGGGGCTCTCGGTTCGATGTTCAGCGGATTCCTGGCTTATCCCGGTTTCATTTCCGCCGTCGCCGATGCCGCGGGCCAGTTCACGGTCGCCGTGGTGAAGGGCACAGAGCTGTCCGCGGCGCTGCAGAATGCGCTGGCCGCTCTGCAGGCCAACCCAGACTTCATCGCGGCGGTGGCAGCGATCACGCCGGCCACGGTGGACCAGCTCTTAGGCCACCCCGCTGTGGATCAGGCCGCCGGAAATGCCGCTGAGGCGATCGTGATCAACCTGCTCAGGAGCGCCGGGATCAACATCGAGGTGCTCGACGGCGCGGTCGGCCAGTTCGTCAGGGGAACCCTGTCGTCCCTGTTGGGCAAGGATCCGGTCAAGAACCTGCTCAGCGACATCCTGGTCCGCATCGCTGACGGCATGCCCACGAGCGAGTTGACCAACGTGATCCTGGCAGCGGTTCTGGACCGGCCGGATCTGCAGATCGCCATCGGAATGTCCTTGGGTCAGGGATTCGGATCTCTGTTCGGCGACAACATCTTCGGCACCGTGATCGGGACCGCGGCCGGATGGGCGGCGACGATCTCGATTGGAATAGTCGTTGGCCTGGTCCGGCTGTACCTGGTGTTTTTCCCGCAGCAGCTGTCTGCGTACACCGTCCCCGCAGCGGCGGGTTCCGCGTATGCCGCCTACGCGCTCCCGGCCGCCTCAGGACGACACAGCGCACAACCTGATCTCTACGACCTCGACGCTTTGTTGCCCACCGGGGTGCATGCTGAAGTCCTTGGGCAGGTACTCAATGCAGGTGGGCCGCTGGCGCTCACTGAAGTTGAGGTGGCGGTACCTGATGGCACTTCGTCCGACGTTCTCGACATTGCGTTGGCCATCAACGCTGCAGGCGCCGATGAGAACGACCCTCAACAACCCCCAGTGCTGGTCAAGTACAGCTTCGCTCTCGGTCGGCTGATCCGGACAAGCCTCTCGGCACCCACGATTGCCACCACCCCACAGGTAGCCCAGCCGATCGCCTCAGCCAGGAGGATCTGACGTAGGAGGCAGAGTTAGGACTGCCGCGCTACGCATCTGAACGCCGGTTCCCCGTGGGGTCGAGGTGACCGACGCCGCTGTTGTTCGATGTGGTCGGGAATGTCAGGTGTGGTGTGGGCTTTGCGCCTTCTTGTACAGCGACTTCAGCAGCAGGTCCCGGAAGGTGCGGTTCTCGAGCAGCTTCAAGCCCGTTTCTGCGACCTTGGGCTGGCCGGCAAGTCTGTGGAAGAAGCGTCCGCGGGTGTATTCGCGTCCCCATGCGGCTTCCATTCGCTGCTGATAGTTGGTGAAGTCGTCGGGCCCGCCGTTCTCCAGCGCAGCCATGGCGCACTCGCCGGCAGCAAGCCCGGACTCCAGGGCCTTCGAAATTCCCGCGCCGGAGGCCGGTTTTCCGGCACCCAGCGAATCTCCGACGAACAAGACGCCGGGGCGCCAGGGCGGCCATGCGGTGAAGCCCATGGGGAGCCGCCAGGCCCGCACCGTCTTGTTCTTCTTCAGTTCATCGACGGACGGCAGTTCCCACTCCCGGGGCAGGGAGTTGAGAAAATCGCCGAAGAAATGGGTCGCATTGATGGACTGCCAGTTTTTATAACTGTTGACGTAACCCAAGCCGATGTTGAACCGCCCACCACCCATGGGGAAGATCCAGCCGTAGCCGGGCAGTTGATCACCCCGGAACAACAGCTTGAGGTAGATCTCGAAGCGGTCTGAGTCGGGCCGGTTGGCCTCCATCTCCGAGCGAATCGCGATGGCGGAGTAGCCGTTGTAGTCCGAGTCGATCTTCAACGCCCGTTTGATGGGGGAGTACGCGCCGTCGGCGGCAATCACCGCATCGCCGGAGACCTTCTCGCCGTTCTTGAGCACCACACCCACCACCCGGCCACGCTCGTCGAGGTCCGGACCGGCGACCTCGCAACCCTGCCGAACCGTCGCCCCAGCGGACTCGGCGTGCTTGAGCAGCATCGTGTCGAGCTCGGTCCGGCTTGCGGTGTGACCGTGATCGGGCATACCGGGCCGCTTGGGAAACGACAGCTCCCACTCCGACGGGCTGTACACGGTGACCCCGCTGATCCGGTGGAACTGTGACACTTCGTGGGCCAGGCCCATCTTCTGCAGGTAGCTGACCGCGCGCGCGGTCAGGCCGTCACCGCAGGGCTTATCCCGCGGGAAGACGGCCTTGTCGAGGACGACCACCTTGGCGCCCGTCTGGGCGGCTTGCCATGCCGCGGCGGCGCCGGACGGTCCGCCGCCGGCGATCACCAGATCGAAATGCTCCGTCACAGTCCTCGGCCCGCCCTTGTCACTGGTCAGTTCGGGTCGATGCTAGTCGACGGCGGTACAGTGCTGCTCGTGCGCGGACTAGGGAACAAGGCCGACGCACGTAGTGCGCGGTGGCGCGACCACAGGAAGAAGGTCAGGGCTGAGATCGTCGATGCCGCGTTCCGTGCGATCGATCGGTGTGGCCCGGGGGCCAGCTTGCAGGAGATCGCCGCTGAGGCGGGGACCGCTAAACCCAAGATCTACCGGCACTTCCGCGACAAGGCGGACTTGTTCGGGGCGATCGGCAAGCGGCTGCGCGAGATGCTCGTGGCGGCGATCTTCCCGGCCATCGACTTTGCCGCCGACCCCACCCGTGAGGTCGTGCGTCGTACGGTGGCCGAGTATGTCGCGCTAGTCGAACGGCATCCCAACGTGCTTCGACTCATTCTGGCAGGCCGGTTCCCGGAAACCTCTGAGTCCAGCACCCGCGCGCTCAATGAAGGCCGCGAGATCACCATGGCCATCGCCGGGATGATCAACAACGAACTGCGCGACCTCGACCTCGACTCGGCCGCCCTGGAGCTGGCGGCGGCAGCAACATTCGGTGCGGCCGCATCGGCCACCGACTGGTGGCTCGGTCCTCAGCCAGATTGTCCACCGCGGATGCCGGCCCCGGAGTTCGTTACCCACCTGACCACCATCATGCTCGGCACCATCAAGGGCACTGCGGACGTTCTCGGTGTTGACATGGATCCTGATCTACCGATCGGACGTGCCGTGCCACGGGCTGTCGTAGCGGACTGACGCCGTGCGCGGGAGCCGCAGCACGGCTGGCGGGATCGTTTCCGCCGACACACCGCGACACGCCCGGACACCACTGGTTGTGTTGGCCCGGCTTGTCCGATACCAGGGGTAGTGTTTTGGCACCGGCTGAATGGCGGTCGGTGATAGAGACTTCTGGGTGAATCGGGGTTTGCGGTGAGCGAAGGGATCAAGTTGATCGACCGGGCGTCGGCGATCAACTGGAACCGCGTCCAGGACGAGAAGGATGCGGAGGTCTGGGACCGGTTAACTGGCAACTTTTGGTTGCCCGAGAAGGTTCCGGTCTCCAACGACATCCCGTCCTGGAACACCCTGACCGACTCCGAGAAGCAGCTGACCATGCGGGTGTTCACCGGTCTGACGTTGCTGGACACGATTCAGGGCACCGTCGGGGCCGTCAGCCTCATTCCCGACGCCGTGACCCCCCACGAGCAGGCAGTGCTGACCAATATCGCCTTCATGGAGTCAGTGCACGCCAAGAGCTACAGTTCGATCTTCTCCACGCTGTGCTCCACCGCAGACATCGATGACGCCTTCCGCTGGTCGGAGGAGAATCCGAACCTGCAGCGCAAGGCGCACATCGTGATGGACTACTACCGAGGCGACGACCCGCTCAAGCGCAAGGTCGCCTCGACCCTGCTGGAAAGCTTCCTGTTCTACTCGGGGTTCTACCTGCCGATGTACTGGTCGAGCCGCGCCAAGCTCACCAACACCGCCGACATGATCCGTCTGATCATCCGCGACGAGGCGGTTCATGGCTACTACATCGGTTATAAGTTCCAGAAGGCGCTGGGACTTGAGAGCGAGGCCCGTCGTCAAGAGCTCAAGGACTACACCTACGAGTTGCTATTCGAGCTCTATGACAACGAGACCGAATACACCCAGGATCTCTACGATCAGGTCGGGCTGACTGAGGACGTCAAGAAGTTCTTGCGGTACAACGCCAATAAGGCGCTGATGAACCTCGGCTACGAAGCCCTGTTCCCGCGCGATGAGACCGACGTCAACCCGGCCATCCTCTCGGCGCTGTCACCCAACGCCGACGAGAACCACGACTTCTTCTCCGGGTCTGGTTCGTCGTACGTCATCGGCAAGGCCGTCATCACCGAAGATGAGGACTGGAACTTCTGATGCCTGCCGGTGAACGGCCGGTGAAGTCGCTGCACTGCCGTCGCCGACCCGACACACTGTTGTCATGACTGAGAAGTCTCTGATGCGTTCGGTCCTCGACTGGCTTCGCGCCGGCTATCCGAGCGGGGTGCCTGGACCCGACAGGGTGCCGCTGCTGGCACTGCTGCGAGACACCCCGCTGACCGAGGAGCAGATAAGAGAGGTGATCAAAGAGATCACCGCTCACCAGGACGAAGTTCTTCAGGACGGCGTCGTCGACCGTGACGAGATCGAGAAGTTCATCGAGGGTGTGGCCCACCATGACGGCGGTCCGGAGAACATCAAGCGGGTCGCCGACCTGCTGGCGGCTGCCGGGTGGACGCTGTCGCCCTCCCTGAAGGCTGCTGACGAGAAGCTCGCTGAGGACTAGAGTCCTGACTCATTAGTCCGCGCACGTACGGTGAACGCGTCCCTGGCACATCCGGATTACCACCCAATCGACTGCCGTCCTCGCTGATGTCGCCCTAAAGTTAGGGCCACAAAGATGGCGGTGTCCCAGGGGGCAGGCATGTATCAGGTTATGAGGACGGCGGACTGTTGGCTGTGCTGCGAAGCGCCGAGTGACCCGTGACCAACCGCCCATTGCATGTCGGTGTGATTCCCGACGGCCTGCGCCGATGGGCCAAAGCCAACAACACCACCTTGCGCGAGGCCTACCTGCGCGGCGCGAAAAAGGTCGTGGAGATGTTGGTGGCGTTGCAAGGCAACGGTGTTCAGACCGTCACCGTGTACAACCTCAGCAAGGCCAATCTCGGCCGCACTGGTGCCGAACTCGAGGCGGTCTATTCGGCATCGATCGCGTTCTTCACCAGCATGATCCCTGACGCGTTCGACCCCGCACGTTGCGGATTTCGCCTCCATGGAGACCTGGCCGCACTCCCGCCACACTATGTGGCACCTGGTCGGCATCTGGAGACCACGATGACGGGCACCGACTTCCAGATCAACATCCTCGCGGCGTACGACGCCTACGACGAGATTGGCAACGCGGCGCGGCGCGCTGAGCGGGACGGGTGCGACATCGCCGATGCCCTTGAGATCGGCGAGGTCGACCTTGTTATTCGTACCACCGCCGAACCGCTGCTCAGTGGGTTCTGTCCGTTGCAGAGTCAGTACGCTCAACTGGTCTTTCTGCCCACACCACTCAACGACCTGAACACCGAAGAACTTGACGGTGTCCTGGCCGAGTACCGCCGGTCCCCGAAACCGCGCGGGCTGTGACTCACCCGTGACACCACCGAGGAATCCGCTGATCGTCGGTGCCGGGCCGGCCGGTCTCACCGCCGCCCTGCACCTGATCAAAGGCGGCGTCACCCCACGGATCTTCGAATTATCGGCACACGTGGGCGGACTGGCCCGGACTCCTGCTGACGGGGGCTGGCGTGTCGATCCCGGCGGGCACCGGTTCTTCACGAAGAACGAAGCCGTCTCCGAACTCTGGCGGCAACTGCTTCCGGCCGATCAATGGACCGTGGTTCCCCGGCGTTCCGCCATGCTCGTCGACAACCAGTTCATCCGCTATCCGCTTCGTGGACGAGACCTGTTGCGACACGGTGGAATCGCAAACGGAATACGTGGCTTGGGCAGCCTGATGTGGGCCAGGATGCGTACCGGGCCGAAAGCCTCCAACGGCGTCGTCAACTTCCGGGATTGGGGAACCTACCAATTCGGTCGCCGCTGGTATGCAACGTTCTTCGACAACTACGTCCGCAAGACCTGGTTGACCGACCCGAGCGACATTGCCAGCGACTGGGCCAACCAGCGCATCAAACCCATCAACTGGCGCTTGCGTCCGGACGTCGGCCTCGACAAGGCCGACGTTTTCCGTTACCCGCGCCGGGGGCCCGGACAAGTCTGGGAGGCCGCCGCCGACGCATTGCACTCCGCTGGTGCTGCGCCGGTGCTCAATGCCGAGGTGATCAAAGCGCGTCTCGGCACTGGCGGCTGGACGTTGACACTGCGTGACGGCCGCACGGTGACCGGTGACGCGGTGTTCTCGTCCATGCCACTACAGAACCTGATCGCTGCCCTGGAGCCCGCCCTGCCGGCACACATCCACCACGTCGCCGCGCGACTGCGCCATCGCGGCCTGATCACTGTTGCGGTCGCGCTGCGCACCCGCTACAACATTCCGTTCAACTGGGTCTACACCCCGGGCCCCGAGTTCCGGTGCGGACGTATCCAGAACTACGGGCGGTGGTCAGACGGGCTGGCCCCGGCCGGGTGGGATGGCACCCACCTCGGATTCGAGTATTTCACCGACGGTGTGATCAGTCTGTGGGACGAAGGCGACGACGACATGGTTCGCACCGTCGCCGCCGACCTGAAAGCCATCGGGTGCGGCGCGTCCGATATCGAGCACATCATGATCTGGCGCTCTCAATACGCGTACCCGGTGCACGACGCGACACGCGAACGCAGTGTGCAACGCATTCGTGATCACCTGGCTGCGAACTACCCGTCCCTGCACCCGATGGGTCGCAACGGCACCCACCACTACGACAACCAAGACCACGCCATGCTCAGCGCGATGCGGAGCGTCGAGAAGTATTTCGGCCTCGATGTCGACCCGTGGCAGGCGAACACTGACCGGCGTTACCACGAATCCGGGCTGATCAACGGTTGACGGGGCCGTACTCAACGCCCTCGTCGAGCGTTTCCGCGCCCACGATGACGCGATCGCTGCACGGCGTCGACGTCCTGCTGGCGCTGCTCCAGTGATCACGTCGACGACATTCGGGTGTGGCAGTGAATGTCAACCGATCGCGCGAGGCTCTGAGGAATTGCCAAGACCTGTGGATCGGGGTGTTTTCAGGCGACCTCCGTTCCGGTGTGATGTCCGCTGTCTGATGGCGGTGTCGGTGGGGTGATGTCGGTGGGTCGTTCGAGGAGTTTGCCTTTGTGGAAGACCGCCCCGGCGCGGACGAGGGCGACCAGGTGCGGGGCGTTGACGGAGCGCCAGCGGGCTTGGGCGGCGTCGATCAGTTTGTAGGCCATGGCCAGCCCGGCCGCGCGTGATCCCGGCCCCATGGTGACCTTCGTGCGAAGGCGCACGGTGGCGAAGGTGCTTTCGATCGGATTCGTGGTGCGCAAGTGGATCCAATGCTCGGCCGGGTACTTGTAGAACTCCAGCAGCGTGTCTAGATCGTCGGTGATCTTGGCGACCGCCTTGGGATACTTCGCGCCAAAATCGGCTTCGAACGCCTTAACCGCGACCTGGGCCTTGTCGATGTCCTCGGCGTTGTAGATGTCCTTGATCGCCGCCAGAGCCGATGGGTGTGCTGATTTCGGCAGGGCGGCAAGCACATTGGCCTGCTTGTGGAACCAGCAGCGCTGCTCTTTGGTGGCCGGGAATACTTCCCGTACCGCATTCCAAAACCCCAGGGCCCCGTCCCCGACGGCCAGCACCGGGGCGGTCATGCCGCGCCGCTTGCAGTCGCGCAGCAGATCAGCCCACGATTCGGTCGATTCGCGGTAGCCGTCGGTGATCGCGACGAGTTCCTTGCGGCCGTCAGCGCGCACGCCGAGCATCACCAGCAGACACAGCTTCTCCTGGTCCAGGCGAACCTTGAGGTGGATGCCGTCGACCCACAGGTAGACGTAGTCGGTACCGGACAGATCCCGGGCGGCGAACGCGCGGGCCTCGTCCTGCCACTGCGCGGTAAGCCGGGTGATCATGGTGGCCGACAACCCCGCCCCCGAACCGAGGAACTGCTCAAGCGCCGGGCCGAAGTCGCTGGTCGAGAGCCCATGCAGGTACAGCAGCGGCAGCACCTCGCTCATCTGCGGGGACT
>JAGQTS010000303.1:596-5387 GCA_020438895.1 Mycobacterium sp. | reverse complement strand
CGTCGGAGTCGGCGATGTCGTGTTCCCGGCAGTCGGTGTTCTTGGCCGCCACGGCGATTCGACGGTACTGGTTCTCCATGTCGTCGGCTGCGGGCCGGCCGTCGAGGTCGCGCCCGTAGGCGAATCCGCCCCAGGCGGTGTACACCGCGGCCAGATCGGCGTCGTCGCGCCAGTTGCGGCTGTCCATCAGTTGCAGCAGACCGGCGCCGTAGGTGCCCGGCTTGGATCCGAAAACCCTTGTGGTGGCGCGGCGTTCATCTCCGTGATCGGCCATGTCGGCGGCCACGTGGGCGCGGACGAAATTGTCCTGCGGCGCCTCGTCGAGCGCGGCCACCAGCCGTACCGCGTCGTCGAGCATGGTGACCACATGCGGGAAGGCATCCCGGAAGAAGCCCGAAATCCGCACCGTGACGTCGATTCGGGGCCGGCCGAGCTCGGCCAGGTCGATGACTTCGAGGTCGACAACCCGGCGTGAGGCGTCATCCCAGACCGGCCGCACCCCGAGAAGTGCGAGGATCTCGGCGATGTCGTCCCCGGACGTGCGCATCGCGGAGGTGCCCCACGCCGACAGACCCACTGAACGGGGCCAGTCGCCGTGGTCGGCGCGGTAGCGGTCCAGCAGTGAGTCGGCCATCGCGACACCGGTCTCCCAGGCCAGTCGCGACGGCATCGCCTTGGGGTCCACCGAATAGAAGTTGCGCCCGGTGGGCAGCACGTTGACCAGGCCGCGCAACGGAGATCCGGAAGGCCCGGCGGCGATGTACCGGCCCGCCAGCGCCCGCAGCACCTGGGTGATCTCGCCGGCGGTGGCGGCCAGACGTGGCACGACCTCGGTGGCGGCGAAGCGCAGGATGGCCGCGACCGCGGGCACGTCGGTGAGGTCGTCGACCCGCCCGGCATCCCAGCCCGAGGCCTGTAACGCGGAGAGCAGGTCGCGGGCCGTGGCTTCGGCGGCATCGACGGCCGCGCGATCATCAGTGCCGTCCTCGGCCAGCCCGAGTGCCTGCCGCAACCCCGGCAGATGCTGCTCGCCGCCGAAGAGTTGACGGGCCCGCAGGACCGCGAGCACCAGATCCAGTTCGGCCGGACCGGCCGGGGCCGCACCGAGGATGTGCAGACCGTCACGGATCTGGACGTCCTTGATCTCGCACAGCCAGCCGTCCACGTGCAGCAGCATGTCGTCGAAACTATCGTCGGCGGGCGGGCCGTCCAGGCCCTGAAGACCTAGATCGTGGTCCATCCGGGCGGCGCGCATCAACGTCCAGATCTGCTGCCGGATGGCGGGCAGCTTGGCCGGATCCAGCGCGGCGACATTGGAGTGCTCGTCGAGCAGTTGTTCCAGGCGTGCGATATCGCCATAGGTCTCGGCGCGCGCCATCGGCGGGATCAGATGGTCGACCAGGGTGGCGTGGGCGCGGCGTTTGGCTTGGGTGCCCTCCCCGGGATCGTTGACCAAGAACGGGTAGATCAGCGGCAGGTCACCCAGGGCGGCGTCGGGTGCGCAGTCCGCGGACATCCCGACGGTCTTGCCGGGCAACCACTCCAGGTTGCCGTGTTTGCCGAGGTGGACCGCGGCATGGGCGCCGAACTCGTGGCGAACCCACAGATAAGTCGCCAGGTAGTGGTGGCTGGGCGGAAGGTCCGGATCGTGGTAGATCGCCACCGGGTTGGCGCCGAACCCGCGGGGCGGCTGCACCAGAATCACAAGGTTGCCGGATTGCATTGCCGCAACGACGATTTCGCCGTCCGGATCGTGGCTGCGGTCGACGTAGAGCTCCCCCGGCGGGGGACCCCAGTGCTCCACCACCGTGGCGGCCAGGCCGGCCGGCAGGTCGGCGAACCAACCCCGGTAGCGCGCGGCGGGGATGCGAATCGGGTTGCCGGCGAGCTGACCGTCGGTGAGCCAATCCGGGTCCTGGCCGCCGCGCTCGATGAGCGCGTGCATCAGGGCGTCACCGTCACGGGCCTCCAGGCCGGGAACCTCACCGACCTGATAGCCGTTGTCGCGCAAGGCTTCCAGCAGCGCGATCGCACTGGCCGGGGTGTCTAGTCCGACGGCATTTCCGATCCTCGAATGCTTGGTCGGGTACGCCGAGAACACCAGCGCGAGCCGTTTCTCCTCCGGCGGTACGGAGCGCAACCGGGCGTGGTTGACGGCCAGTCCGGCCACCCGGGCGCAGCGTTCCGCATCGGGCACGTAGGAGATCAGGCCGTCGTCGTCGATCTCCTTGAACGAGAACGGAACGGTGATGATGCGGCCGTCGAACTCCGGTACCGCCACCTGGGTGGCCACGTCGAGGGGGTTCAACCCGTCGTCGTTATCACTCCATCGGGACCGGGAACTGGTCAGGCACAGACCCTGCAGGATCGGAACGTCCAGGGCCGCCAGATGCGTGACGTCCCAGGCGTCGTCGTCGCCCCCGGCACCCACCGACGCCGGCCGGGCGCTGCCCGCTGCCAAAACCGTGACCACCATCGCATCGGCGGTCTCCAACAATCGCATGAGTTCGGGTTCCGGGGTACGCAGCGAGGTGCAGAACACCGGCAGGGGCCGGCCGCCGGCGTCGTCGATCGCGGCGCAGAGCGCTTCGACGTATGCGATGTTCCCGGCCAGTTGCTGAGCTCGGTAATACAACACCGCGATCGTCGGACCCGCGGAGTCCGGCGCGGGGCGGTCCAGAACACCCCAGGTCGGGGTGGCGACCGGCGGGGTGAAGCCCATTCCCGTCATCAGCAGGGTGTCGCACAGGAAGGCGTACAGCTGGCGCAGGTTCTCGACGCCCCCGTGCGCCAGATAGTCATGAGCCTGGACGGCGACCCCGGCAGGCGCAGTGCAGCGCCGCATCAGGTCGGCGTCGGGAGCCTGCTCGCCGCTGACGACGACGGAGGGCAGCCCACTGGCAACCACGGCGTCGATCCCGTCCTGCCAGGCCCGGTAGCCACCGAGAATGCGCACCACCGCCACGTCGGCTCCGGCCAGCAGTTCGGACAGCTCGCCGTCGACCAACCGGGTCGGGTTCGCCCACCGGTACCCGGTGCCCGCGGCACGGGCTGCAATCAGGTCGGTGTCGGAGGTCGACAGCAGCACGACGGTGGGTTGTGCGGGCGAGGTGGGGGGCACGGGTCATTCGTACCGCAGGGTCGCGGCGGGTGTGATCGGCGGGTGCGGCCGGCGTCCCAGCGGGCCACCGTCAGCCGGGCCGGTTCGGTTCCCCGGTGGGGCTGCACACGACCACGATCAGAACCACGATGCCCAGCACCAGAACCGGGGCGAGCAACGGGACCCAGGCCGGCCGCCACGGCACGATCGCGGCGGCCACGGCGGCCATCGTGAAACCGACCATGCCGATCGCGGTGGGCCCGGTCATGGTGGCGACACCGATACCGGCAGGTGCGGGCACCGAGAAGCGGATCAGCAGGTAAGCGGTCGCCGACAGTCCGCAGGCCGCGGTGAACAGCACGGAGGTCTCGGAGAGCGCCAGAGCAGCCGCGGTTGCGATCACCGCCAGCGCCGCCGACGGCCGGTAGACCACCCCGACGGCGACCGCCACCAGGGCCAGGGCGGCCGCGATGCGGGCCGGTATACCGCCCGGACCGGTAGCCGACAGCACCATCAGCAGGCCGAAGCATGTCGAGAACATCAGCGGTGCGGGTTGGGGCCGCGCGGCCCCCGCAACCGCAGTCCCCGTCACCGCCGGGCTCCCGACAGCGGTCCCATCACCTGGTCCAGAGGCAGATCCGCGGGCCAGGCCAGCACGTTGACGCCGACCGACCGCAGGTTGCGGTACATCGCCGAGCGCTGCAGATCCCACATGAGGTCCAGCAAAACGTCGTCGCCGTCGAAAATTCTCTGCTGGAGCACGTCGACGACCACGACCGGATGTCCGCGAGCGCACAGATCGGTCAGCGCAAACCCGAAATCCGACTCCAGCAGTGTTGAGAACGCGATGACGACCGCGCCCGGTGGCACGGCGGCGCGCGGTGCCAGCGTGCCGCTCATCTCCTGGTATCCGCCGACCTCGATGACGGCTTCGAGGACCCGATAGAACTGCCGTTGACCGATGTCCGGACCCAGCCAGCGGGGCCGGCGGCCGCCCAGTCCGATCACACCCGCGCGGTCCCCCTGACGCAGCGCGGATTGCACGACCTGGACCGCGCCCTCGACCGCCCGCTGGGTGGCGGCGGTGGCCGCACCGGGCGGTTGGGCGCTGGTGTCGACGAGAACGACGACGTCGACTGCCCGGTCGGTGAGCCGTTCGGTGATGTGCAAGCTGCCGCGACGGGCGCTGACGGACCAGTTGACGGTGCGCAACTGGTCACCCGGGACATAGGGGCGGATGTCGGCGTACTCCACGCCCGGGCCGCGGTGACGGGTGAGGTGGGCGCCGAGCCGGTCCGGCATCTCGGTGCGTGGCAACGCGGTCGACCCGGGAGGTGTCCGGGGGAACACAATGACATCGGCGATCTCAGCTGTCGAGGAGGCCGCCATCAATCCGCCGGATGCGACGGTGCGGACAGCCACCCGCAGCGGGTAGCGGCCCCAGCGATCCGCGGAGACGACGACAGTGCATCCTCCACCAGGCGTGCTCTCGGTCACCTCGGCGGCCAGGTGGTCCGGGGGGCAGATCTCCAGGGCGGCTAATCCCCCGTCGAGGTCGACCTCGAGGTGGACGTCCTCACCTTCGAAACACCGGACCTGCGCCGGCCGGGCGCGGACCGAGATCGGCGGCACCGACCGCTGCCGGTAGGACGCGGCCAGCACCCCCAGCATCGGAGCGGCGAACACCACCA
>JAGQTS010000303.1:0-511 GCA_020438895.1 Mycobacterium sp. | reverse complement strand
TCAGGCCGTCCTCAGTCATGGGGCGTCCGGGGCACCGGCAGTTTGGCCAGCAGTTGCTCGACGACGTCGACACCGCGGAGGCTGCGTACCCACATCTCCGGCCGCAGGCTGATCCGGTGGCCGATCGCGGCCACCGCGAGGGCCTTGACGTCCTCGGGCAGGACGTAGTCGCGGCCCTCGAGAACGGCCCGGGCACGGGCCAGTTGGACCAGGTCGAGCTCGGCGCGGGGACTCGCCCCGACCACGACTTTGGGGTGGGTGCGGGTGGCCGCGGCCAGCGACACCACATACCCGAGGACGTCGTCGTGCACGGTCACCTGCTCGACGGAATTCTGCATCTGTACCAGCTGCTCCGCGTCGGTGACCGCTGACAGCCGTGCTTCGGCCGAACCCCGGTCCAGCCTGCGACGCAACATCGCGGCCTCTTCCGATTTGGACAGTTGGGTAAAGGTCACCTGGACGGCGAAACGGTCCAATTGCGCTTCCGGCAGCGGGTAGGTGCCCTCGAACT
>JAGQTS010000302.1 GCA_020438895.1 Mycobacterium sp. | reverse complement strand
CTGCGGTCTCGGCGGGACTGAAGGAGTCGGTGGTGCCGGTGGAAACGGCGGCGTCGGGGGAGCCGCCGGGACCGGGACCGGCGGGCGTCAAGGCGTCGGAGGGAACGGTGGTGACGGCGGAACCGGCGGAACCGGAGGCGCAGGCGGGGCAGGGGCAGCCGGCAGCAGCGGACCCGGTCTGACCGGAGGCGCGGGCGGCAACGGCGGCATCGGCGGTGCCGGCGGCAAAGGCGGCACCGGCGACACCCCCGGCACCGACGGCAACGGCGGCGCAGGCGGATCAGGAGGCGCAGGCGGCACCGGCGGCAACGGAGACACCGGCGGAACACCGAGTACCTACGACGGATTCGTCGGGCCCTACGCCCTCGCCAACTGGACGGTCAATAACTTCACCGCTGCACCGATCCCAGGAACTGTCACGCAAATCGCCCCCGACGCCATCGAGCTGCAACAGACCATCACCGGCGTTGTGCCCGGACAGGGGGAAGGCTTCTATTACTCCACCTCTGCCGCAGGCGACGGCTCCGTCACCTTCAACTACACCCTCCTCAACCAAACTGTCGGGTTCACCGACGCCGGGTTCTTCATCAATCAGTCACTCGAGAACCTGGCGTCTGCTGCCGGGGACAGTGGGATGTACAGCCACGTACTGGAGGCCGGGGATGAGTTCGGTTTCTATGTTGTCGGCGCTCAGTTCGGTCCCACGATCGTCCTCAGTTTCCGGATCACCAACGCGGTTTTCCCCGGTTCTGGCGCCGGCGGGCCCGGCTACGACGGCGGGAACGGCGGCGCCGGGGGAGCGGGTGGCACCGGCGGATCCGGCGCCATCGGTGGCACCGGCGGCGCGGGCGGCACCGGCGGCGCCGGTGGGGCCGGCGGAACCGGCAGCGGTGGGCCCGGCTCCGCCGGAAACCCCGGATTCACCGGATCCGCCGGAACGTCCGCCACCGGTCCGACCGGCGGAACCGGCGGCACCGGCGGCGCTGGTGGGACCGGTGGAGCAGGCGGCCCCTAATAGCGCTGGCGCTGCTAATGTGGCGGACGAACGAGTGGACCCGGTGGTGAGGGTCCGAGCAGAACGCCGAGAGTTCCACACGTAGCGCTGAAATTGCGAGTGCCCTCGGTGAGATTCGAACTCTAATCTTCGTTTGCTTCGACCTGCTCGAACATGCTTTCTTAGCAGGTCAATGACAGTTTTTACATGAATCGTGATTAGTCGGGATTAGCCAGGTCTAAGAAAGTTTGTAGCCAAAATGTAGCCAACCGGACGGGTGTTCGAACAGATCCGGCCGGATCGGCTGCAATCCTCGAACATCCGTTCGCTTTCGGGCATCCCAGCAAACACGGCTCAGCCGGTGTTTTGTCGGTGCTCCGACCTAGGCTGACGGCCGTGCCAGAAATTCGCGATGATGACCTGCCCGAGAGCCTGTACCACTACACCGATGTGGGTGGACTACACGGCATTCTGAAGTCCAAGAAGCTGTACGCCACGCACGTGGCATACCTCAACGACTCCCAGGAGACGCTGTACGGCATGCAGGTCGGAATCGACCAACTCAAGGAATTGGGACGGGAAACACCCCAAGAGCTCATCGACGCTTGTGGCCAGGACGATCTGCTGCGCTTCCTTGTCCAAGTCCTAGACAAGGTAAGCCTTGCGGGGCTTGCCCTCGAATTTCAAAAAAAGAAGCTAGTCGTACGCCATCACCTAGGTCCGTTTGTAACGTGCCTGTCAACGAAGCGCGATCAACTCAGCCAGTGGCGTGGGTATGGCAGGGGTGGCGGATACGCCATTCGTTTCGACCCGCAGGGGTTGTTCAATTCGGTCAGACTAAAGAGAGAAGGGTACATAAAAGTAGTTGAGAAGAAACAAATTGACTTCCCGTACCCAATCGGCCAGGCGCATTTTATTAAAATGGACTACGACTCCAAATCAAATGATCTAGTCGTTAAGAATTTTCTGATCAAGCACCTAATCGCGCACTCGGACAATATCAGAAACATGCGAACTGAGGAGGACCGAGACGCGATCTTGCTGTCGTTGCTTGATGGACTGACCATCATCGCGATGCGCATGAAAAATCCGGGGTTTAAGCAGGAAAATGAGTACCGCTTCGCAACTTTTGACATACCCTACCCCGCGTTATTTTCGCCGAGCCAAATGGGAATTGTTCCACGTGTCGAGTTCTCGTTCGACCCATCGTGCGTAAAAGAAGTGTGGATCGGTCCCGGCTTGCACATGGAAGCTAGGGAGTTCTCGGTCAGGTGTTACCTCGACACCACACATGACAAGGTGGGAAACCTGATATATCCCCACGTCGAGGTCAAAGTCTCCGAGACTCCATACCGGGGCGACTAGGGACGCCCTAGCCGACCTCGCGCAGCCCGGCCCTGATTCCGGCGAGTTCAGCGCTGCCGGGTCCACCCTCGTCGGACAACCCCAGGGCGGTGCAGACTTCGGGGTGTCCGATCCGGCCGTCGAAGAACAGGGTCGCGGCCAGGCGCCTGACGGCGGGCCAGGACGCTGCATACATCAGAGGTGACGAACTACGAGGAATTTTCGGACAGGCTCGACCGCCGGAAATCGTCGCCGACGGCGAGCGTCCATAACGCAGTGTAGCCGTGGGCTCGCTTTGGTCGCACGCGAGCACAGGACGGAGGGTGGCGACGCGGTGGGCCGCGTTGACAAATTGGCGACAACCCGAGCCAACCGACAACTAGTCTCGGACGGACCCGGAGACACGGGCGCCACAGGGGGAGGGTCGCGTCGGCAATGTGTGGAATTGCACTTTCATCGCTAGCTGATGCTTGCTGGCGCGTGTGCGGCCTCAGCGCTGATAAGCAGTGACGTGGGCGCGCGTCTGGAAGATCTTGACGAGGGGCTGCGGCTCTCCGGCTTGCTGCCTCAGCCTGTAACGATCCTCGCTGTGCTGCCCCACGGCCCGGACGCGGTCACCGTCACCTACCAGGCCGGCGACGGCGGCCTGGGTCAGCGTCTCCTCTACCGCGCCGACGAGCCTTCGTTGAGGATCGAGACCCCGGCCAGCCGCTGGCAGTTCGACGCCGACCCGGCTGAGTTTCGTCTCGCGGCTGAGGCGTTGCGGATCCGAATGGCGGGCTTGCACGACCCGATGGTGGCGGTGTCCTCCAGCGCGGTGGACCCGCTGCCACACCAAATCAAAGCCGTCTACGGGGAGCTGCTGCCGCGCACCCCGTTGAGGTTCCTGCTCGCCGATGACCCAGGTGCCGGGAAGACGATCATGGCCGGGCTGTACGCCAAAGAGTTGATGCTGCGCGGTGACCTGACCCGGATGCTGATCATCGCCCCCGGCGGCCTGGTTGAACAGTGGCAAGACGAGTTGGCCACCAAGTTCGGGATCAACGCCGAGTTGATGTCCCGGGAGATGATCAGCGGCCTGGTCGATAGCAATCCGTTCGCCCGCTACCCGGTCCTGATCGCCCGCATGGACCAGCTGGCCCGCAATGATGACTTGCTGGCCTTGCTGGACACCAGCGACTGGGACCTGATCGTGGTCGACGAAGCCCACCGTATGTCGGCGAACTATTACGGCGGGGAGTTGGACACGACCCGCCGCTACCAGCTGGGTCAGCGACTCGGTGCGATCACCCGGCATCTGTTGTTGATGACCGCCACCCCGCACGCCGGCAGCGAGTCAAGCTTTCAAGCCTTCATGGGGCTGCTGGACCCGGACCGTTTCGAGGGCGAGTACCGCTCCGGTGCCCACACGACCGACACCACCGGTTTGATGCGCCGTATGGTCAAAGAGGAGCTGCTGACTTTCGAGGGCAAGCCCCTGTTCCCGGAACGCATCGCCGAAACCGTGCCCTACCAACTTTCCGACGGGGAGAAGCATCTCTACGACGAAGTCACCCGGTATGTCCGCGAGGAGATGAACCGGGCCGAACGGTTGGGCTCCGACAACCCCCGCGCCCGCACCGTCGGCTTCGCCCTGACCGTCCTGCAACGCCGGCTGGCCTCCAGCACGGCGGCGATCCTGCGCTCTCTGCAGCGCCGGCGTGAACGGCTGGAAGCTAAACGCCAGGAGATGCTCAACCCCCGCTTCTCCCCGATGGAAGACGCGATGGCCAGCTTGCCGTGGTCGCGTCTGGAAGACCCCGACGAGCTGGACGCCGAAGAAACCGAGAACCTCGAAGAGGCGGTCGTCGATGCGGCCACCGCAGCCCAGACGGTCGCTGAACTGGACATCGAGATCGCCCAACTGTCCGAGCTGGTGGATCTCGCCAAGTCCGTCAATGACAGCGGTGAGGACCGCAAGTGGATTGAGCTCCGGTCCCTGCTGCTCGATGAGCCGTTGCTGCAGAGCGACACCGGCCCCCGCAAGCTGATTATATTCACCGAGCACCGTGACACCCTGAACTATCTGACCCGCCAAATCCGCAACGTTCTCGGGCGGGGTGATGCGGTGGTGACCATCCACGGAGGTACCCGCCGAGATGAGCGCCGCGTGATCCGGGAGGCCTTCACCCACGACTCCGAGGTGCGTGTACTGGTGGCCACCGACGCCGCCGGGGAAGGGCTGAATCTCCAGGCCGCCCATCTGATGATCAACTACGACCTTCCCTGGAACCCCAACCGGATCGAGCAGCGGTTCGGGC
>JAGQTS010000301.1 GCA_020438895.1 Mycobacterium sp. | reverse complement strand
TCCTGGACAAGAACGTCGTCGTCGGCCCCGGCGAGATGGTCGGGGTGGACCTGGAGAGGGACCGGGAACGGTTCGCGATCAGCGCCGGCGGCGTTGTCGCGGTCGGCAAAGGGGTGTGGATCTAGGTCGGGCGGCGGCGCTGCCGGCGCCGAAGTAGCCGGACGGCACCCCAGACCAGCGCGATCAGAATCAGGATCACCATCGCCGGAATCAGGATCGCGATGAAGGTCAGACCGACGCTGGCGGCGTCCTCGATGGTGCTCAGCACCGGTGCGGCTACGCCTCCGGTGGCCACGTTGGCCGCCGGCCGCACGGTGGTCTTGGTCAGGCTCACCACCAACGCGGTGACGACACCGATAGCGACCGGCACCCACTGGCCGGTTCGGGCGAACTCGCCGGGATCGGAAATGGCCGCGGTCTGAGCGGCCGTCCCGGATGCGAACACGATGCCACCGGAGGTGGGCCTGACGAAGGTCTGGACCGCGTCGTTGACGGAGTCCAGCGCCGGGATCTTGTCGGCGACGATCTCGATCAGCAGCAGTACCGCGACGAGAGCCAGGAGCCACCCGGTCTCCAACCAGGACCAGCCCGAGGGCAACTGCACCAGGTTCGTGTACCGACTCAGCAGGCCGATCGACAGCAACGGGATGTAGGCATTGAGGCCTGCCGCGCTGGCCAGGCCGAAACCCGTCATCAGTTCCACGCGGCCTCCCGTTGTCGACAGCGACTCCGCCTACAGAATGACGTGGCGAGCAGGCTCGGTGTCGCATTTCCGCCAGTTACCGTGCGCTGCTGCTGGCATGTTGGAACCCGTGCACGACGATTTCGACCGGTGTTACCGGGCGGTGCAGTCCCGCGACGTCCGGTTCGACGGCTGGTTCTTCACAGCCGTCCTGACGACCGGGATCTATTGCCGCCCCAGCTGCCCCGTGCGGCTGCCGCTGGCACGTAACGTGCGCTTCTACCCGACTGCTGCCGCGGCCCAGCGTGACGGGTTTCGCGCCTGCCGCCGTTGCCGTCCGGACGCTTCGCCGGGCTCGCCGCTGTGGAATCTCAGAGGGGACGTCGTCGCGCGCGCGATGCGGTTGATCGCCGACGGCATGGTCGACCGTGAGGGGGTCGGCGGCCTGGCCGCACGGCTCGGATACACGACTCGGCAACTTGAAAGGCTGTTGCAGGGTGAAGTGGGGGCGGGCCCGCTGGCGCTGGCCCGTGCGCAGCGGGTGCAGACCGCGCGAATCCTCATCGAGACCACGTCAATGCCCTTCAGCGATGTGGCCTTCGCTGCCGGGTTCGCCAGTATCCGCCAGTTCAACGACACCATGCGGGCGGCCTGTGACAGTACGCCGACGGAGCTGCGTCGCAGGACCCGTGGTCGAGCCGGTCGCCCCGGTCGCGCCTGCGCTGGCACCGGTCAGACCGTTTCGCTGCGGTTGGCCGTGCGTGAACCGTTCGGCTACGAAGGGGTGTTCGGCCACCTCGCGGCCACCGCGGTACCGGGGTGCGAGGAGGTCAGAGACGGTGGGTATCGTCGCGCGCTGCGGCTGCCGTTCGGAACCGGGATCGTCAGCCTGACTCCCCGGCGCGACCACGTCCGGTGCGAACTGGTACTGGCTGACCTCCGCGATCTGTCAGCCGCGATCGGCCGGTGCCGGCGGCTGCTGGACCTCGACGCCGACCCGCGGGCGGTCGTCGAGGCACTCTGCGCCGATGAGGCACTACGGCCGGTCGTCGCCGGCGCGCCGGGGCAACGAATCCCCGGAACGGTCGATACCGCCGAACTGGCGGTTCGTGTGGTCCTGAGCCAACAGGTGTCGACCGCTGCAGCCCGCACCCACACCCGCCGGTTGGTGGAGCGGTACGGGACGCCGATCGCAGACCCCACCGGGGAACTGACGCATCTTTTCCCAAGCGTCGAACAACTTGTCGAAATCGACCCGGGCCACCTGGCGTTGCCGCTGGCGCGCCGAACCTCCTTGCTGACGATGGTGGCCGCGCTCGCCGACGGTGACCTGAGGCTGGACCCTGGCGCCGACTGGCAGGAGGCCCGCCGTCAACTGCTGGCTCTGCCCGGGCTGGGTTCGTGGACTGCCGAGATGATCGCGATGCGCGGACTGGGAGATCCCGACGCCTTTCCCGCCGGCGATTTGGGTGTGCTGCATGCCGCCGCTATGTGCGGCTTACCCGCCCGGGCCCGTGACCTGGCCTCCCACGGTGAGCGGTGGCGACCCTGGCGTTCGTACGTGACCCAACATCTCTGGGCCACGTTGGATCATCCGGTCAACCACTGGCCGCCGACGGAGAGGGCATCATGACGGCTCACGAGTTGACTTACCGCACCATCGATAGTCCGGTGGGCCGCCTGACACTTGCCGGGGCCGGTTCCACGTTGCTGAGCCTCGAGTTCGCCGGGCGGCAGCGACGCACCCGAGATCGTTCCGGGTATCGCGTCGACGAGAGGGCCTTCGCGGAGGCCGTTGCCCAGCTCGAGGCCTACTTTGCGGGGGACCTGACTGAATTCCGGGTGGACCTGAACCTGGCCGGCACCGAATTCCAGAGCCGGGTGTGGGCGGCGGTGCGGGAGATTCCCCACGGTCAGACCCGCTCCTACGCCGAGATCGCGACGCAGATCGGCTCACCGGGGGCGGCTCGCGCTGTCGGGCTCGCCGTCGGGCGCAACCCCGTTCCCATCGTCGTGGGATGCCACCGGGTGGTCGGATCAACGGGCGGGCTGACCGGTTATGTCGGCGGCCTCACCAGCAAGCGGGTGTTACTCGCCCTCGAGTCCCGGTGACCGCCACCTGCCGAGCGCTGCGACCAAGCGCCAGGCCGAGTGCCCCCGAGTTCACTCAGCGTCCCGGGTCGCCACCAGAATCCCGTCCCCCAGCGGTACCTGGACCGCACTGAGCCGTTGATCCTCGGCGATCAACCGGGCTGCCTCACGCACTGCGATGACCTCGGCGTCGTTGGCGACTGGGTCCCCGGCCCGGCCGTCGAGGGCGGAACGGTGCACCACGATCACGCCGGAAGGCCGCAGGAGTCGTACTGCCTCGCCCACGAAGTGCGGCTGATCAACCGGAGCGGCGTCGATGAAAACCAGGTCGTACGAGTCGTCCGCGAGCCGGGTCAGTACCTCCTGGGCCCGCCCCCCGATAAGCCTGGTGCGCCCCGGGCCGACACCTGCCTCGGCGAAGGCCTGCTTCGCCAGCCGCTGATGCTCAGGTTCGGTGTCGATGGTGGTCAGCACCCCGTCGTCGCGCATGCCCGACAGCAGCCATAGGCCGCTGACACCGGCACCTGTGCCGACCTCCACGATCGCTCGGCCCCCGGAAAGCCTGGCCAGCAGGCTCAACAGGGCGCCGACAGCGGGTGTCACCGCACCCGCCCCGGAGTCCATCGCCCGCTCGCGGGCGGCCGCGACGATGTCGTCTTCGGAGATCGAGCCCTCCGCGTGGGCCAGGAGCCGCTCAGCTCGATCGGCGGTGTCCGATTGGTCGTTGTTGGCCATTCTGAGCAGCGTAGATGAACCGGCGGGCCGTCGTGAACAGCCCGGCGGGCCGCCGTGACCAGCGAAGTGGGTAGCACCTCTAAGGGATTGCTGAGAAATTACCGTTCTATGACAAAAGCCCAGTTAGAAAGCATGGAGTGATATCTTTCACAGCCGACACACAGTTTGCTCACATTGCTTCTTAACTGCGGTAGGGAACGGTAGGAGTCATGCACACAGTGGCGCGCCGGATGGGGAATACGCCGCGATCGGGAAGTGTTCCGTTGAGTAACGCGCGTGATGAGGCAGCCCACTCCGGAACCGAGAGCATCGCGCACCGACATCAGGAGGCTCCGACGACCATCGTGACGGACCACGCGAGTACGGCATCCGCCCTGTTCCTCGATGAGGCGCAGGCCCACGCCGATGCCGACGTACCGGTGGTCGCACCTGAGGAGCTGGGTGGGACTGCGGCGTTCGACGCGACCGGGGACCCGGCGGCGATGCCGTCATGGGAGGAACTGGTCCGTCAGCATGCCGACCGGGTGTACCGCCTGGCCTACCG
>JAGQTS010000300.1 GCA_020438895.1 Mycobacterium sp. | reverse complement strand
TGCCAGGTGCTGACCACCTTCAGCCCTGCCGCATGGGCCTCGAGGTCCCGCTGGGCATCGAGATCGCGGACCGCAGCGGTCTCCTGATCGTGTAAGGCCGATACCAGTTCGTTCTGCGCGAACTGCAGCGCATAGGACTGGGCAACAAAGGGCAGCAGCCGACGCTGGTGCACCAGGTAGTCCATGATCGACACTTCACGGTCTTCACCGGGAGCAGTGAACTGTCGACGCTGCAATGCGTACCGCACAGCGATGTCGAGGGCCACCCGGGCGGCTTGCGCGGCGCTGCCGCCGACCGTGACTCGGCCACGGACCAACGTTCCCAGCATCGTGAAGAAGCGCCGGTTGGGGTTCTCTATCGGCGAACTGTACGTGCCGTCGGGCGCGACGTCGGCGAACCGGTTCAGCAGGTTCTCGCGAGGAACACGTACCTGATCGAACATGATCCGGCCGTTGTCCACGCCGGGCAGTCCGCCCTTGTAGTCACAATCCCAGGTCCGCACACCGGGTAGGTCATCGCCTTCGGCGTCTCGGATCGGCACCACGAAGCAGTGCACGCCGTGGTTCTCACCCCTAGTGATCAGCTGGGCGAACACCGCTGCCACGGTGGCACTCTCAGCGGCACCGCCGATGTAGTCCTTGCGCGATGACGGTGTGGGAGAGGTGATGACGAACTCTTCGGTCGTCGGGTCGTAGGTGGCGGTCGTCTCAAGGTGCTGAACGTCGCTCCCGTGGCCGGTTTCGGTCATCGCGAAACAACCCAGCAGATCCAGCGTGATCAGCGGCCGCACGTAGGCTTCGTGGTGGCGCTCGGTTCCCAGGTTCTCGACGGCGCCGCCGAACAACCCCCACAGCACACCGGCCTTGACCATCAGGGAAAGATCGGACATGGCCAGCATCTCGATCTTGGTCACCGCCGCGCCGGCTTCGCCGCTGCCGCCATGGTCCTTCTGGAAACCGTCCTCGGCCGCGCCGGCGGCGGCGATGATTCTCAGTTGTTCGTTGACCCGGGCCCGGGCGATCGACTTGGTCGGAGTGAAGTGTGGCCGGAAGATCTCGAGTGAGAGCTTTTGCCGGATGAGGGTCTTGGTGTCGTGCCAGCGGCCGTCAAGAGCCAGCAGCAGGTTGTCGCTGGTAATCGTCATAGCCCATTAATAGCCCACCACGTCGGCACGCCATGACGTTTCAGCCAGGGATGTCACTTCCGGCGCCGGCCTAGCCGTCTCCGCTGATCTGCACCCCGAAGCCGAACAAGTCGAGGCTGTGCGGCATCGGCTTGCCGGGGTCAAGACGGGCCCCGCTCAGTGACAGCCTCCCGGCGCTGAGCAGGTTGGCCATCACCGCTTGACCCAGGAACACCGACATACCGTAACCAGGGCAGACCTGCGGTCCGTGGCTCATGAAATTGAAGGACCAGTCCTCTGCCGCCGACCCGCTGACCCACTCTCCGGGCGAGAAGCGGTCCGCGTAGGGGATCCGCTTCCGGTTTCGGTGGTTGAACACGTTGTAGATCAACACCTGACGGCCCTCCGGCAGGACGGCGCCGCTGGGAAATTCGATATCCCGCGTGGCCACCCGGGCGAAGAGCCCCGTGGTCGGCCACAACCGCATCGCCTCGAGCAGGCAGCCGGCCAAGTACCGCAGCGACGTGACTCCCTCCGGTGTGGTGATGTCAGCCGCGGCGATCTCTTTCCGAACCTCGGCCTGCTGTTCGTGATGAGTTGCCAGAACAGCCAGCGCTCGCAACGTATTGGCCGACAACGTGTCACCCATCGCCATCAGCCAGTGCACCACCTGACCGGCGGCGCCGCCCGGAGGTTCGGGAGACTTCGCGATCTCGGCGGCAAGGCTGCCGGGTTCGGCCTTGGCCAGGTGATTCTCGATGAGGCGGATCATCTCGGGATACTGCGGCCCCGGCTCACCCGGCATCTTGTTGCCCTGAGACATCAAATCGCCGAGCAGTTCCATCAACCGCGTGTCGTCGGCGGCCTGGTCGCCGAGCACCACCCGTCTGGTCATCCGTTGGAAGGCGCTGTCGATTCGGCGGTAGTCGACCTCCCCTCCGATCAGCGCCCGTGCGGTGTCGGCCGCCACCGCCAGGAACGAGCCTGCCAGCGTGTGGAGTGGCTTGCCCGGTTCGAGCACAGCGTCGGCGAACTCCCGACGCTGTGCCCACAGGTCTCCGCGGGAGATGGTCAGCGCCTGCGGCTGGAACGCCGCCATGCCCTTGACCTTCGGTTCGGGGTCGGATGCAAACGGATCCGGAGAACCACCCAAGACGAACTTCACGTCATCGGGATGGTGGACCAGCAGAGCCTCGTCCTTCGCCACACGGACGTAGAACGGACCCGGCCCATAACTGTCAACCAGACCTTCTACCAGGCGGTAGCCGAGGTAGTCCGTCCCGAATCGGGAAGCCACCTTGGTCGGCAGCTCCCTCTTGTTGAACAGACCCTGAACGATATTCGGAAGCCCGATCTGGGCGGTGAACCGAATCCCCTCCAGCAGCGAAGCGTGCGGAAAGTCCTGTGCCACAGTCCGTTCAGCCCCAGGGCATGTAGGCACGGACGGTGTCCGCCAGCTGGACGATGCGGTTCGGCTTATCCGGAGCCGGCGCGCCCAGCTTCGCCCATGGCGCGAACACCCGCTCGGTGTCTCCGATGACGGGTTCGAGTTCGGGGTAGTGACGCAGGATGACGTCCTTCATCGAGGTCTTGTTGACCCAATCGAAACCAACCTGGGTGTAGGTCTCGGCATTGAAGTCGTTGGTGAAGAAGCGATCGCTCTTCAACCGGCGAGACGCCATCAGGATGAAGATCCGGAAGGCCGTGTCGGAGAATCCGAAGCCCTTCGGTGGCTGCTCGGCCTGCATCCCGATCTGAACGTCAACGAGGTCGACGTCACCGTTGTAGATCTCGTTGATCTCCTTGGCCCATTCCTTGTTCGGGGTGATCTCGTCGATGCTCCGGCGCCGCGGCATTCTGAGCATTTCCCGGAAGTCGTTGTACCGGGGCACACCACGCTCGCGGTCACGGACGATGTCCAGGGTCGCGAGGTCTGTGACCTGACCGTCGAGACGCTCCAGCTTCCGCAGCGCGTTGGGATAATTGTGCAGGCAGACCGCACCGGCGCTGGCCATCCCCATCGAGTACCACAGGTCGCCCATCTGCAGGCTGTCCATGAAGTCGCGGGTGTACTTGCCCTGAATCTCGGTGAAGGTCTTGTTGTACAGATGCTCGCCGGACTCGAGGGAGAAGAAGTTCCAGTCGTCCGGAATCAGCCCGTGCAGCCGGTAGACGGTGACGAACTCCTCGGTCAGGGAGAACGGCGCGGAGTGGTGATCAGCGGTGGATCCGACGATGCCCGACAGTGCCTCGCTGTCGCCGACCCGGCCGATCCTATCCTTGAAGGTCTCACCGAGGGCGCCATACCAGTTGGCGTTCATTCCGATCTGCAGTGCGGGATGGCGCAGGATGCACGGAGTCCACTCGACGGTGTGGATCTTGGCGATCAGCGCCGAGACCACCAGCACACCGAGCTCGAATAGTCGTTGGTCATCCAGGCTCGGGTAGGCCTTCTTCAGCGCGTCGCAGACGGCGTTGTGCTCGCGGGAGAACAGCGTGTGCAGCAGGCCGACGCCGGCCCAGTAGTTCTCCTCGAAGCCGGTCAGGTCGATGCCGGGGTACTTGTCGCTCTTGTACAGCCGACCGTCGTCCTGCACCTTGATCTTGCCGTCCTTGAAGGTGCGGACCTCGGACTGCTTGTCCTTGCCAGTGCCGTAGATCTGCGAGCCGTCCCACCAGTGGGTCTCGGTGTTGGCGAACGGCGGGGCCGGCTCACCGTCGCGGATTTCGCCGTGCATCGGGATCGTCCGGCGAATCTGCATCGGGTTGACCGGGAAGTCGTCGCCCGGGCGCAGCGGGATGTCGATGACCTTGTCCGGCTCACCGTGGCCATGGAAGAACCAGTTGTGGTTCTCGAACTGAATCCAGGCGGCGGCGATGGTGTTGACGATGCCGGCCGGCTTGAACGAGTCGCGCGCCATCAGCTTCCGGCTGATCAGCCGGGGGTCCGGTTCGAGCAACTTCTTGGTATGCGTGATGGTCTTGTTCAGCGGGGCGTTGCGACCGAAACCGGTGCCGGCGGCACCCATCCAGGGATCCGACAGGTCGTTGAACGTTCCATCCGGGGTTCGTGCTCGCTTCGCTTCCTCGGACGGTGCACCGAGATCCTCCGAGGGCCTGATGTCCTTGGCCTCGAAAAGGTTCTTCTCGCGGAGGTCGTCGCGCAGATGGGACAGTTCCTTGATCTGCAACACCAACGACGGGTACTCGTACCATTGCCGGTCGCTCATGACTCCAAATTCCTTTGCTCTGATTGTCTAGACGTTTCGTTGTGAACGGGTCGCGTGCCAGGTTGCCGTCAGCGCGGGATGCGCAACGCGAAGTACCCGAGCTTGTAGAAGCCCGATCCGGTGTTGTAGAGGATCTTGCCGAGGTAAACACCCTGGACCAGCTCGACCAACTCGTCACGAATCTTGCGGATGACCAGCTTGGGGTTCTTCTCGATCTCGGCGTAGTCGATCACCATCACGTTGACGTCCGGATCTTCCTTGCCAGGCTCAACATAGGTCTTGAAGTCGAAGGCGAGTTTGCCGTCGGCGTGGTCTTTCATCGAATACAGCGGCCACAGCAGGCGCCCGACCAGACCCGTGCTCTTGGTCAGGCGGTTGTCACCGGTCGCGGCCTGCTTGTCGAAGCGTTTGCCCTGCCAGGGCATCCACAACGCGGTGATCGCACGGACCACGGCATCGAACTTCGGATTGGTCGTCGTCATCACCAACATGCCCTCGGTGGCGCCGTGGAGGTCGGTCGGCGCGGTACCCAGCCGGAACAACTCGTTGAGGTCGGAATCGGCGCCGGACGCGTCGGTGGCGGACCGCTTGGACAAGTCATCGATCCACGCCCAGGTCGAGTCAGCTGCGCCTTCAGGATGCGCCTTCACCGACTCGCGCAGCCACTCCAACTTGCCAGCCACGCCGGGAACGACGGTGTCGGGCTCCTTGGCCATATGAATTCCTCCTCGAATGCTTCACAAGTATGCGGACGTGCAGGTGGATCGTATCGCGCAAGGGAATCGTATTGGGACGTTCGTACTCTGCGCAGGAATATGCGCAACGATACGATGACATCGCGGCCGGGCCGGGACCACCTCGGCGACGGATGCCCAGCTGTGAAACCATCGGGAACATGACACCGTTGCGCTACCGCATCGTGGACAGTCCTATCGGTCCCCTCACCCTCGCCGGCATCGGCTCAACGCTGATGCACCTGCGAATGGCCGTCCAAACCCACGAGCCGGACCGCTCGAACTGGGAACCTGCCGACAGCGGGGCCTTCCAGGACGTGATCGAGCAACTCGATGCCTACTTCGCCGGCGAATTGACCCACTTCGACGTCAACCTCCGCCTGTCCGGCACGGAATTTCAGCGCCGTGTGTGGACTCAACTGCAGACGATCCCGTACGGACAGACCCGCTCCTATGGCCAGATCGCTGAGCAGGTCGGCGCACCTGCGGCGTCGCGGGCGGTGGGTGCGGCCAACGGACGCAATCCAGTGGCCATCATCGTGCCCTGCCATCGGGTGATCGGGTCTGGTGGTGCGATGACCGGATATGGCGGCGGTCTCGATCGCAAACGCACGCTTCTCGATCTGGAAAAGCGGGATGTTCCTGCCCAACCGGTGTTATTCGCCTAGCCCACGCCTAGCCCGTCGAAAAAACCAGGAGGAACACGTCGTGGATGTCACTGCAGCGGGGATGCGCGATTTCAACAAGGGGATCATCGCCGAGTTCCGGGCCAACGGCGGCAAGGTCGGCGGCCCGTTCGAAGGAGCGACCCTGCTGTTGCTCACCACCACCGGCGCCAAGTCCGGGCAGCCCCGGCTCACACCATTGGCGTACCTGAAAATCGACGGCAGGATGATCATCGTCGGCTCCAAGGCCGGCTCCGATACCAATCCGGACTGGGTCTACAACCTGCGCGCGAACCCGAGAGCCCACGTCGAAGTCGGGACCGAGTCCTACGACGTCGTCGCCCGCGAATTGTCACCAGAGGAACGGGACCAGACATACGCGAAAGTGGTGGACCTGGCGCCGGGATTCGGCGAATATCAATCCAAGACCGATCGGGTGATTCCGCTATTCGAACTCATTGAATTCAGCCAATTCGTCGACCCCGAGACGATCAGCTCACGATAGCGGAATGCCCCCCGATTTCTCGGGGGGCATTCCTTAATGTGTGTTCGGCGGTGTCCT
>JAGQTS010000299.1 GCA_020438895.1 Mycobacterium sp. | reverse complement strand
AGATCAACTACCTGCGCTGCATCGGCTGCGGTTTGTGCATCGAGGCCTGCCCTACCCGAGCCCTGACCATGACCGGGGAGTACGAGATGGCCGACGACAATCGGGCCGGCCTGATTTACGGCAAGGACCAACTGCTCGCGCCACTGCAACCCGGTATGGCCGCCCCACCGCACCCGATGGCGCCGGGCACGACGGACGACGACTATTACCTCGGTCGGGTCGCTCCCGCCGACGACCCGAAGGGAGCGTCGTGAATCCCGAGGCCGTCGCGTTCTGGGTTCTGGGCGCGGTCGCGGTGGCGGGGGCGATCGGCGTCGTCGCCGCCCCGAAGGCGGTGTACTCCGCGTTGTGCCTGGCCTCGACCATGATCGCGCTGGCGATCATCTACGTCGCGCAGGATGCGGTGTTCCTCGGCGTGGTGCAGATCGTGGTCTACACCGGCGCCGTGATGATGCTGTTCCTGTTCGTGCTGATGCTCATCGGTGTGGACTCCGCGCAGTCGCTGGTCGAGACGCTTCGCGGCCAGCGGATCTCCGCCCTGCTGGCCGGGCTCGGCTTCGGCATCCTGCTGATCGCCGGCATCGGCGCGGCAGCGGTCACCGACGACACCGGACCCGCCGCCGAAGGCACCTCCCCCGGCGGGGAGGGCAACGTCGAAGGCCTTGCGGTGCTCATCTTCACCCGCAACCTGTGGGCCTTCGAAGTCACCAGCGCCCTGCTGATCACCGCCGCGCTGGGCGCCATGGTGCTGGCCCACCGGGAGCGCTTCGAGCACCGAAAGACCCAGCGCGAGCTGGCCATCGAGCGCTTCCGCGGGGGCGGCCGCCCGACCCCGATGCCCAACCCCGGGGTCTACGCCCGGCGCAACGCCGTCGACACACCCGCGCGCCTCCCGGACGGCTCCGATGACCTGTCCTCGGTCAGCCCGATCCTGCGCCGGCGGGACGAGCACCGATGAACCCGTCGTATTGCCTGTACCTGTCGGCATTGTTGTTCACCATCGGTGCGGCCGGGGTCCTGCTGCGGCGCAACGCGATCGTCATGTTCATGTGCGTCGAGTTGATGCTCAACGCCGGAAACCTGGCGTTCGTGACCTTCGCGCGGGTGCACGGGCAACTCGACGGTCAGATGGTGGCGTTCTTCACCATGCTCGTGGCCGCCTGCGAGGTCGTCGTCGGGCTGGCCATCATCGTCACCATCTTCCGGACCCGGCGCAGCGCCGACGTCGACGAATCCCACCTGCTCCGGAATTGAGGGGGCACCGATGACGACACTGCTCTGGCTCACCATCGCCCTGCCGCTGGCCGGGTCAGCGGTACTGCTGCTCGGTGGCCGGGCCACCGACGCTTGGGGACATCTGCTTGGCTGCGTGACCGTGATCGCCGCATTCTGCTGCGGCGTCGTGCTGTTCACCCACCTGCTCGGACAGCCCGCCGATGACCGGGTGGTGCACGAGACGCTGTTCAGCTGGGTTCCGGTCGGGGCACTGCGGGTGGATTTCGGGCTGCAACTCGACGCCCTGTCGATGTGCTTCGTGTTGCTGATCACCGGAGTGGGAGCGCTGATCCACATCTACTCGATCGGCTACATGGCGCACGACCCCGACCGCAGAAGGTTCTTCGGGTATCTCAACCTGTTCGTGGCCGCCATGCTGGTGCTGGTACTGGCCGACAGCTACCTCGGCCTCTACCTCGGCTGGGAGGGCGTCGGTCTGGCCTCGTACCTGCTGATCGGGTTCTGGT
>JAGQTS010000298.1 GCA_020438895.1 Mycobacterium sp. | reverse complement strand
GCAACTCCCCGACCCGATGCGCGACGGCCGCGACCGCCGCGGCGTTGGCCCGCGAGGTGCCGGTCTTCCAGGCCACCAGCGCGGCCACCGACCGCGCCCCGGTGGCACCCCAGATCCCGTCACGATCGATCTCAGCCACGATGTCCACGATCCTGCCGTCGATCGCATTGCGCTGACCCGTCAACTCCGCCAACTCCTCGGACAACACCCCAAGGCGCTCAACAGGATTCGCCTCCACCACACCCGACGACGACATGACCCCATCGTCACATAGACCACCGACAATTCCGGCAGGCCAGGACGGGATCGCGTCCGACGCGGTGCCCGGCTCATGACACAATCGTCGCCATGAAGGCGGTGCTGTTCGACATGGACGGCACTCTGGTGGACTCCGAGAAGCTCTGGGACGTCGCCATGCACCAGCTCTACGCCAAATTCGACGCGGTGCTGACTCCGGAGGTCCGGGAGTCCACCGTCGGTGGGTCGGCTGAGAGCGTGATCCGCATTGTGTACGCCGACCTCGGTTTGTTTCCCGATCCGGTGGAGATGGCAGCCACCGCGGACTGGCTGCACGACGTGACCGGTGACCTGTTCGACACCGGCCTGCCCTGGTGCGAGGGTGCCCGCGAACTACTCGACGCGCTGGCGGCCGCTCAGGTGCCGATGGCTCTGGTGACCAACACCCGCAGGGCGCTGACCGAACGGGCTCTGGCGACCATCGGTCATGGGTATTTCGCCGCCAGTGTCTGTGGAGACGAAGTGGTGCACGGCAAACCCCATCCGGATCCCTACCTTCGTGGTGCCGAGCTCCTCGGCCTCGCGCCCGGGGACTGCCTGGCCATCGAGGATTCCGTGACCGGCGCCGCCTCAGCGGAAGCTGCCGGCTGTCCGGTCGTGGTGGTTCCCAACGATGTCGAGGTCCCCGGCTCGGTGCGTCGCCGCCAGGTCGAATCATTGGCGGGTCTTGACGTTGCCCACCTTCGAAGTATCTTCGCCGACTTGCAGGCGGTCACCCCGCGCTTCTGACATCGTGGGACTCCCAACCATGGCTGGAGAGGATGACAGATGGCCGGTCAGGGACCCATCGCCGATGGACCGTCGGTGTTCGACGACAACGAGTTCAGCTCCGGACGCACGGCGGTGCGCATCGCTTCAGTCGCCGCTCTGGGTGGGCTGCTTTTCGGCTACGACAGCGCGGTCATCAACGGTGCCGTCGCCTCCATCCAGGGCCACTTCGGCATCAGCGACGCGTCGCTGGGCTTCGCGGTCGCCTCAGCGCTCCTCGGGGCTGCCGCCGGGGCGATGACCGCGGGCCGGCTGGCCGACCACATCGGACGTATCGCGGTCATGAAAATCGCCGCGGTGCTGTTCTTCATCAGTGCGATCGGCGCAGGACTGGCGACCAGCGTGTGGATGATCGTGCTGTTCCGGATCATCGGCGGCGTCGGCGTCGGCGTCGCGTCGGTGATCGCCCCGGCCTATATCGCCGAGACCTCACCGCCGCACATCCGCGGCCGGCTGGGATCACTGCAGCAATTGGCCATCGTCACCGGCATCTTCGCCTCGCTGGCAGTGGACTACCTGCTGGCCCACCTTGCCGGGGGAGCGGCCAAGGACCTGTGGTTGGGGCTGGAGGCCTGGCGGTGGATGTTCCTCGCGATGGCGTTGCCGGCAGTGATCTACGGAGTGCTGGCCTTCACCATCCCGGAGTCGCCGCGGTACCTGGTGGCCACACACCGCATACCGGAAGCCCGAAAGGTCCTCACGCTGCTGCTCGGGGAGAAAAACCTGGAGATCACCCTGGACCGGATCCAGGCCACCCTGGCGGGGGAGACCAGGCCATCCTGGCGTGACCTGCGCAAACCCACCGGTGGCATCTACGGCATCGTCTGGGTGGGCTTGGGGCTGTCCATCTTCCAGCAGTTCGTTGGAATCAACGTGATCTTCTACTACTCCAACGTGTTGTGGGAGGCCGTCGGCTTCGACGAGAGCCAGTCATTCCTGATCACCGTCATCACCTCGATCGTCAACATCGCCACGACCCTGGTCGCGATCGCGCTGATCGACCGGATCGGCCGCAAGCCGCTGTTGTTGATCGGCTCATCGGGAATGGCCATCACGTTGACGACGATGGCGGTGATCTTCGGCACCGCCGAGCAGGTCAACGGCAGTCCACATCTGGGCGGTGTCACCGGTCCGATCGCTCTCGTCGCAGCCAACCTGTTCGTGGTGGCGTTCGGCATGTCGTGGGGACCGGTGGTGTGGGTGCTACTCGGTGAGATGTTCCCCAACCGGCTCCGGGCGGCGGCACTCGGCCTCGCGGCTGCCGGCCAATGGACCGCGAACTGGTTGATCACCGTGACCTTCCCCGGCCTGCGGGATGTCCTCGGCCTCGCCTACGGCTTCTACGCGCTGTGCGCGGTGCTGTCGCTGCTGTTCGTGTGGACCCAAGTTCGGGAGACCAAGGGCCGGCATCTGGAGGACATGCACGCCTGAACCAATCGGATGTTTTAAACCTGGCAAGCGGGGTAGTACCCAGAACGACCTGTACGACGGAAACTCGAGCCAGGGGGAATCCCGATGACCGATGCCACGTCGACGCTCGCCGAATCGACCCAGACGGCGGGGCAATCTCGCCGGCGCGGCCGGCCGCCGGCCAGCGACTCCGCGGTGACCCGGGAACGAATCCTGCAGGCGGCCCGGAAGGTATTTGCCGAGTCCGGTTACGACGCGGCGACGTTCCAGTCCATCGCCACCGAGATCGGACTGACCAGACCGGCGATCAACAACTACTTCCCGAGCAAACCCGCCCTGTACGCCGAGGTTGCCGGTCGCGCCGCGGACGCCGTTGCCGAGGCGGTCCGGGAGGCCTCGGCCGCTGCCACGCTGTCCCAGCAACTCGTGGTGTTTCTTCGACTGATCGGGGACGGGAACGGGACGAACTGCGGGCTCGCCGAGTTCCTGGTTCAGTCGGCGATCGAAGCCGCCCGACCGCCACACTCCGGCGGGCAGACCAAGGTCGTCGAGCACGTCGAGCGTTTCGTGGCCGATGCCGTGGCCGGTGCCATCCAGCGGGGAGAGATCAGCCGAGCAGTAGACCCCGAGGCGATCAGCGATGCGCTGACGGGTCTGTTGTGGGGAAGCGCATTCCAGATCGGCTGGGGGCTGGGGCGGGACGGCACTCGCGCCGAGCGCATGCTCAGTCACCTGGAGTTGCTGCTGCAGCGTGGGTGAGGGCCGCTGCGGCGGTGCAGCGCAGGATGCCGGCGGACCGGCATGGAACAATCGCTGGCCGTGAAGACCTTCGAGGAGCTGTTCGCCGAACTGGGCGAGCGCGCCCGCATCAGGCCGTCGGGCAGTGCCACCGTCTCGGCGCTGGACGCCGGCGTGCATGGCATCGGCAAGAAGATCCTCGAGGAGGCCGGAGAGGTCTGGTTGGCGGCCGAACACGAGTCCGACGAGGCGTTGGCCGAGGAGATCAGCCAGCTGCTCTATTGGACGCAGGTGCTGATGGTCGCGCGCGGCCTCGACCTTGACGACGTCTACCGGAGACTGTGACCATGTTGCGTGTCGCGGTCCCCAACAAGGGGGCGTTGTCGGAGTCGGCCGTTGACATCCTTGCCGAGGCCGGATATCGCCGGCGCAGCGATCAGAAGGACCTCACCGTCATCGATCCGGTCAATGGGGTGGAGTTCTTCTTCCTTCGTCCCAAGGACATCGCCATCTACGTCGGTTCCGGTCAGCTCGACTTCGGTATCACCGGACGTGATCTGGCTGCTGAATCCGGCGCCCCGATCCGGGAGCGGTTGGCTCTGGGATTCGGGGCCTCCAGCTTTCGGTATGCAGCTCCTGACGGTCAGAGCTGGACGGTCGCAGATCTGGCCGGGAAGCGGATCGCGACGGCCTACCCGAATCTGGTGCGCAACGATCTCGCGGCCAGGGGCATTGACGCGCAGGTGATCCGGCTCGACGGGGCCGTGGAGATCTCGGTGCAGCTCGGCGTGGCCGACGCCATCGCCGACGTCGTCGGCTCCGGCCGGACGCTGCGGCTGCACAACCTGGTCGCGTTCGGGGATCCGCTGTGCGACTCGGAGGCCGTGTTGATCGAACGGGACGACGAACAGATGCGCTCCGATGCCGACTCGGCGGACCGGGCCGCGCGCGACCAACTCGCCGCCAGGGTGCAGGGGGTGGTGTTCGGTCAGCAGTATCTGATGCTGGACTACGACTGCCCACGGGGCGTGCTGACGGAGGCTACCGAGGTCACCCCGGGCTTGGAGTCACCCACCATCGCCCCACTGGCAGACCCGGACTGGGTCGCGGTCCGGGCACTGGTGCCCCGCCGCGACGTCAACGCGATCATGGACCGCCTCGCCGGTATCGGCGCGAAGGCGATCCTGGCCTCTGACGTGAGGTTTTGCCGGTTCTGAGCGCCGCGGAAACCGTCGGTGGGCGTGCTAGCGTCGGCTGCTATGACCCACGCGCTCGTTCTGCTCCTTGCCCTGTCGATCGGGGTGGTCGCCGGTCTGCGCGCCTTCACCGCGCCCGCAGTGATGGCCTGGGCGGCGATGCTGCATTGGGTCAACCTGGACGACACCTGGGCGTCGTGGATGGGCCACTGGATCACCGTCGTGCTCCTGACGGTGTTGGCGGTGGCGGAACTGGTGAGCGACCAGATGCCGAGTATGCCGAGCCGAAAGTCCGCCCCGCAGTTCCTGGTTCGGCTGGCTACCGGAGCCTTCGCCGGGGCGGTGCTGGGAACGGCGTGGGGTTACCGCTGGGGAAGTCTGGGGGCAGGGATGATCGGCGCGGTGCTCGGCACGGTCGGAGGGTACACGGTCCGCACTCATCTGGTCGCGGCCAACGGGGGCCGAGACCGTCCGGTGGCACTGGGCGAGGACGTCTTCGCGGCGGCCGCCGGCGTGGCGGTCGCCTATCTGACCAGCGTGCTATGACCACGATTCGAAAGGCCCGACGAATTTTCGGCACCCGTATCGCCATTCCTGCCGCCGGCGCGGCACCAGTGGCAAATAATCGTCGGATGGTTGCGCATCACCTCTCGTTTCGCAGGATCGGGGCCATCCTGGTGTCTGCCGGGATTGGCCTCGGTCTGCTGCAGGCGGCGCCGGCCGGAGCCGACGACTATGACGGCGTGCTGCCGGTATTCGTCCCGTATCCCTCCGCTTGGGCGCCGAACTATTCGGTGTACCCCTACAACATGTGGGCATTGCGGGTGACACCGGAGCAGCTCACCGCCGAGCGAGACGCGTGCCAGTGGTTCAACGCGCAGTACGACACCCTGCGGACTCAGGTGTTCGGCTTCCAGAACTATCTCGCTGACCGGACCGATGACTGGTCGGCCGGGGGCGTGCCGGGCCTGGCGAGTGTGGTCAAGGCCAACCTCGATCAGTCGGCTGCGTTCCTGGACCCCCGAGTACACACCTTGTACATCACCAACTATCCCGATCAGAGCATGTACTCGCCGCTCTACAACGGTGACTCCTTCTACCACCTGTGGTACCAGTTCACGCAGATCAGCGACAAGATCGCCAAACAGCGCCCGGCCGGTCAGATCAACGCCAACATCGCCACGATGAACGTCTACGGCAGCGTGATCCGCGACTCCGGGGTGTGCAACGGGGCCTGAGCCGATCCACCGGGCTGGTTCGGGCGACGCCGATGCTGTGGCAGGCTGGTCCGCTGTGACTCACCAGCCCGGGGATGCGCCGTCGGTCCCACGCCGAACGGGCCCGTTCGCTGCCGGAGACCGCGTGCAACTCACCGACGCGAAGGGCCGGCACTACACGATGGTGCTGACTCCGGGTGCGGAGTTTCACACCCACCGGGGCGCATTGCAGCACGACGCGGTGATCGGCCTGCCCGAGGGCTGCGTGGTCAAGTCCACCAATGGGGATGCGTTTCTGGCG
>JAGQTS010000297.1 GCA_020438895.1 Mycobacterium sp. | reverse complement strand
GGTCAAGCCGAGCTCAGCGGCACCCTCGGGCCGATCACGGCCGGCCCGGTCGAACTGGCCTTCATCGACGGACAGGCGCTGACCGGAGTCATCGGTGGCCCGGACAAGGGCATCGGGCTTACCGGTCAGGCCGGCGTCGGCCCGATCGTGATCCCGCTGCCGTGGTCGGTGCTGTCCGATCCCGATGCGCCGATCACCATCCCGGCCTTCCCGTGGTTCTACGACCTGATGGCCGGGCTGGACATCCCGATCACCGGAACCACCGGGCAACTGGACGCCGACGAGTTCGCCGCCGACATCCCGTACCTGCTGGATGCCATGCTCCAGATCGGCTACTGCATCGTCGGCAGTTGCACACCGAACGGTGTCTTCGGCAACGTCGGTCTGTTCAACCAGAACGGCAGCTGGCCGAACTTCACTGTCGTACCTCCGTGGGACACCATCCCGGTGGAGTCGGGCAGTTTGAGCGAGGCGTTCGGTCCGTTCATCGTCCAACCGATCCCGATCAACATTCCGCTGGAGGATTCGATCACCGATTCCGACAGCGGCACGCTGGGGCCGTTCGTCATCCCCCGTGGATAGGCAGGGGCTAGGCTCGCCGACTGTGTATTCCGACCACGAGACTTTCGCCAACCCGCCGTTGGTGCTGGTGACCGCCGAGATTCGTTTCAGTGACGCCCCGCGCCTGCGTCAGCAGGAAACGTTGGACGCTGTGGCGATCGCCTTCGACCGGCGGTTCCCGCACAGCGGGCCACTCGGTGGCGTCAGCCTGGTCAACACCGGCCCGGGGACCAAACCCCAACTGGCGCAGCGGCGTGGGGTCGTGCTGCGCAACGCCGACAGCACCGAATCGCTGACCGCAAGCCCGACCTCGTTGACCTACGAAACCACCGACTACCGCGGATTCGATGCGGTGAGCGGCGTACTGGTCGAGGCCTGCCGGACCCTCACCGGCCTTGATGTGCGACCGATGGTGACCAGGGTGGGACTGCGTTACATCAACGAGGTGCGAGTCCCCGACCCGCCGGCCGACGTGCGCGGGTGGAGCCGCTGGATCGAGCCCGCTCTGATGGCACCGCTGTCGGTAGGTGGCGAGCGGGCCGTCATCCGAGGTGTCCAGGGCGCGGCGACCTTCACCCATGAACGCGGCTGGCTGAATTTCCGCTATGCGTCGTTCACCGGTGGTGCGACGAACGTCCCCGGGCATCTGCGGCGCCGGTTGTTCACCCCGGATCCGTTCTTCGGGCTGGACCTCGACGGCTTCGCGGAGTTCGGCGACAACCCCGCGGTACAGCTCGATGCCGGTGTAGTCACCGACCTTCTGCCCGCGCTGCACAAGCCAGTGGGTGCGGCCTTCCAGCGGTCGATCACCGATGATGCACGTGCGGTGTTCCGCGCCAGCGCGCTGGCGGCGTCCTTCGGCCCCATCGGTCGGCAGAGCATCTGACCGCCCCCGGGCGGGAACCGATACGCTGGCCGGATGAGCGTTGACACCGTCGCCGGCGCGAGTGCAGATCTCCGCGGCATCGTGCACGACGCCGCGCGCCGGGCGCGGGTGGCCTCTCGCGCATTGGCCCCGCTGAACACCACGGTCAAGAACCGGGCCCTGCACGCCGCCGCGGACTCCGTGCTGGCCCACACCCACCAGA
>JAGQTS010000296.1 GCA_020438895.1 Mycobacterium sp. | reverse complement strand
AAGGCCAACCGGATCCGTCAGCTCACCGCGAAGAAGCCGAGAGAGTCGCTGCAGGCCACCGCCCAGCGCGCCCAGACCCACGAGGTGGGCATGGCCAAGATCGTTGGTCTGCGCGCGCGAGCCAAGAAGGAGTTCGCCGAGCGTGAGGGCGTCAATCTGACCTATCTGCCGTTTATCGCCCGCGCGGCGATCGACGCCCTCAAGGCGCACCCCAACGTCAACGCCAGTTACAACGAGGCCACCGGCGAGATCACCTACTACGACGCCGAACACCTCGGGTTCGCGGTCGACACCGAGCAGGGTCTGCTCTCCCCGGTGGTGCACAATGCCGGAGACCTGTCGCTGGCCGGGCTCGCCCGAGCGATCAGCGATATCGCGGCTCGGGCGCGTTCCGGCGGCCTCAAGCCCGATGAGTTGTCGGGCGGCACCTTCACCATTACCAATATCGGGAGCCAAGGCGCCCTGTTCGACACCCCGATCCTGGTGCCGCCTCAGGCGGCGATGTTGGGCACCGGCGCGATCGTCAAGCGGCCCAGGGTCATCGTCGACGAGTTCGGCAACGAGTCGATCGGCGTGCGGTCGGTCTGCTATCTCCCGCTGACCTATGATCATCGGCTCATCGACGGGGCGGACGCCGGTCGTTTCGTCACCACGATCAAGCGACGGCTGGAAGAAGGCGCTTTCGAAGCCGAACTCGGGCTGTAGTGGTGGCCCGGAAGTCCCGAGCCGCCAAACCCCACACCATCGCCGTCGCCGGCTCGTCCGGCGTGATCGGCTCCGCTCTGGTCGCCGCCCTTCGATCGGAGGGCCATCGTGTCATCCGAATCGTGCGACGGGCGGCGGCCAACAGTGACGAGTTGGAGTGGCATCCCGATGACGACGACTTCGATCCAGACGATCTGGACGGCGTGGGCGCGGTGGTCAACCTCTGCGGGGTCGGGGTCGGCGACCGCCGCTGGTCCGGGGCCTTCAAACAGAGCTTGCGGGACAGCCGGATCGACCCCACCGAGGTGATATCCGCGGCCGTGGCCGAAGCCGGGATCCCGGTCCTGGTCAACGCCAGCGCGGTCGGCTTCTACGGCGACACCGGGGATCGTGTCATCGATGAATCGGTGCCCGCCGGCGACGGATTCCTGGCCGGGTTGTGCGCGGACTGGGAGGCCGCCACCGGACCCGCCCAGCAGGCGGGCACCCGCGTCGTGCTGGCCCGGACGGGTCTCGTGCTGTCCCCGGCCGGCGGGTTGCTGAGCCGACTGCGGCCACTGTTCGCTCTCGGTCTGGGCGGTCGGCTGGCCAGCGGACGTCAGTACATGCCCTGGATCAGCCTTGAGGACGAGGTGCGGGCACTGATGTTCGCGCTGAGCACCCCGACGCTCTCCGGGCCGGTGAACCTCACTGGACCAGCGCCCGTCACCAACGCCGAGTTCACCGGCGCAATGAGCCGGGCGTTGCACCGTCCGGCACTCTGGACGGTACCGGGATTCGCGCTGCGCACCCTGCTCGGCGAGTTCGCCGACGAGGGCATCTTGGGTGGGCAACGCGCCGTTCCCAGCGCGCTGGAGCGGGCCGGCTTCGACTTCCAGCACAAGACCATCGACGAGGCGCTGGCCTACGCGTTGAGAAACTGAGCATCCGCCAGCCCAGCGGCGTACGGTCGGGAACGTGGCGCAGTCGGTGCGGTTCGAGACCGGACAGATCGACGTTCGCCAGTTGGGCAGTATCGACTACCAACGCGCCTGGCAGTTACAACGGCAACTGGCTGACGCTCGGTTGTCCGGCGGGCCGGACACGCTGCTGCTGCTTGAGCATCCGCCGGTATACACGGCGGGTAAGCGCACCGACCCGGCCGAGCGTCCAGCGGCCACCATCCCCGTCGTGGACGTCGACCGCGGCGGAAAGATCACCTGGCACGGCCCTGGTCAACTGGTCGGCTATCCGGTGATCCGCCTCGCCGAGCCACTCGATGTCGTCAATTATGTTCGCCGTCTTGAGGATTCACTGATTTCCGTGTGCGCGGGACTGGGCCTGGACGCGATTCGGGTGGCCGGCAGGTCGGGTGTGTGGCTACCGGCCGCGAACGGGCGACCCGAGCGAAAGATCGCCGCGATCGGGATCCGGGTCGCGCGCGGGGTGGCCCAGCACGGCTTCGCCGTGAACTGCGACTGCGACCTGACGGCATTCTCGGCGATCGTGCCGTGCGGGATCTCCGACGCCGGGGTCACCTCACTCAGCGCCGAACTGGGCCGGCGGGTCGGCGTGGACGAGCTTCGCGACCAGGTCGCTGGCGCCGTCTGCGCAGCGCTCGACGGCAACCTCGTACCATCGCAGGCATGACCGTGGATCGGGATGGTCGCAAACTGCTGCGACTTGAGGTGCGCAACGCCGAAACCCCGATCGAACGCAAGCCCCCATGGATCAAGACCCGCGCCCGGATGGGCCCGGAGTACACCGCACTGAAGGGCCTGGTCCGGCGCGAAGGTCTGCACACCGTGTGCGAGGAGGCCGGCTGCCCCAACATCTTCGAATGCTGGGAGGACCGCGAGGCGACCTTCCTCATCGGTGGTGAGCAGTGCACTCGCCGCTGCGACTTCTGTCAGATCGACACCGGCAAACCCGCGGACCTCGATCGGGACGAGCCCCGACGGGTCGCCGAAAGCGTCGCTGCGATGGGGTTGAAGTACGCCACCGTCACCGGTGTGGCCCGTGATGACCTGCCCGACGGCGGGGCGTGGCTGTACGCCGAGACGGTCCGGGCGATCAAGGCGCTCAATCCCGCCACCGGTGTTGAACTGCTCATCCCCGACTTCAACGGAAATCCCGAACAACTCGCTGAGGTCTTCGGGGCCCGTCCGGAGGTGTTGGCGCACAATCTGGAAACGGTACCGAGGATCTTCAAGCGAATCCGCCCGGCGTTCCGTTACCAGCGCAGCCTGGAGGTACTCAGCGCTGCCCGCGAGGCCGACCTGGTGACCAAGAGCAATCTCATTCTCGGCATGGGCGAGACCGTCGATGAGGTTCACACCGCGCTGGCCGACCTGCATGCCGCCGGGTGCGACATCGTCACCATCACCCAGTACCTGCGGCCCTCCCCCCGCCACCATCCGGTGGAGCGCTGGGTGCATCCCGACGAGTTCACCGACCTGGCCGGCTACGCCGAGAGTCTGGGCTTCGCCGGCGTGCTCGCCGGGCCGCTGGTGCGTTCGTCCTACCGGGCAGGCCGGCTTTATCAGCGGGCGGCATCGGCGCGCGGCGCCGAACGTATTGTGGACAGCTATGGCGAAGTCCCGCACCCCCGCTGAGCTCAAGGCCGCCAAGGCCCGGGCCAAGGCCGACCGCAGGGCGGCATCGAAACAGCGCCGCGTGCAAATGTGGCAGGCATTCAAGATCCAGCGCAAAGAGGACAAGCGACTGCTGCCCTACATGGTCCTGGCATTCCTGCTGGCGCTGGCCGTCTCGGTGGCGTTCGGGATCTGGGCCGGTGGGTTCTCCGTCTACCTGATGCCGGTGCTCGGGGTAATCCTCGGAGTCCTGGTGGCGTTCATCGTGTTCGGTCGCCGAGCGCAGAAGAACGTCTACCGCAAGGCTGAGGGCCAAACCGGGGCGGCGGCCTGGGCGCTGGAGAACCTGCGCGGCAAGTGGCGGGTCACACCCGGCGTCGCGGCCAACGGCCATCTGGATGCCGTCCATCGGGTGATCGGACGGCCCGGGGTCATCTTCGTCGCCGAGGGGTCGCCCGCGCGGGTGCGATCGCTGCTGGCTCAGGAGAAGAAGCGAACTGCTCGCCTGATCGGGGAGGTTCCGATCTACGACGTCATTGTCGGCGCGGGCGAGGGTGAGGTGCCGCTGTCCAAGCTGGAGCGCCATCTGACGCGGCTGCCCGCAAATATCACCGTCAAGCAGATGGACATCCTGGAGAACAAGCTGGTCGCCCTGGGCAGCCGGGTCGGGCCGGCCGCCATGCCCAAGGGACCGCTGCCCGCTCAGGCGAAGATGCGTGGTGTTCAGCGCACCGTACGTCGACGCTAGCTCCCGCGCTGAGTGCCCCCTCAGACAGCAGATTTGCCACTCACCGCCTGACGTACGGGGCACTCACACCGTTCGGCGTACTCCCGCCCGCTCCACCCGGCGCACGATGTCGGCGCGACGGTCACCGGCCTGCACCCGAAGCCGTCGCCAGCCCAGGCCGTCCAGATACTCGGCCCTGAGCACGTCGGAACGGAATTGGCCGGAATCGGTACGGTGCTGCTCCCCGTCGTACTCGACTGCCACCATCAACTCCTCCCAACCCATATCCAGGTAGTACCGCGAGTAGCCGTTCGGCCTGGGAACCGGAATCTGAGTGCGCGGTCGGGGAAACCCCGCCTCGATCAGAACCATGCGCAACCAGCTTTCCTTAGGCGACTGCGCCCCGGAGTCGACGAGATCAAGCAGCTCAGGCACCCGCCGCCGTCCCCTCACCCGGGGGTGCTCATCGGCTACGGCGAGGACGTCGTCGACGGTGAACGTCGCTGCGCGGCAGAGGGCATCGAGGCGCTCGATCGCCTGGATCCGGGATCCGCCTTTGCGGGCAAGATCGAATGCCGTGCGTTCGACACTCGTCAGCGCGAACTGGACACCGCCCCTCCCCCCGGGCCGGATAACCTCGTCGTCCAGGAGCGTGTCCCTGACCGCTATCACCCCCGACGGGGTCTTATGCCGGTCGACTCTGAGTTCGATGGGAATGCCGGCCGCGATCCACCGCGCACCGTGCACAGCCGCAGCCAAGCCCACAGATGATTCCTTCACGTCCCGACCACAACCACGCCGCGGAGGTACGGTCCCGCAGGGACAGTTCGGTCCCTCGCGGCGTATAGACACCGGGCAGCAGGCGCCGGTGGTGGGCAGCCAGCTCGTATCGCGTGACCGCGCCGGATTCCAACGCCTCCCTGCCGAGGAAAACGCTCATAGCGCGACAACGTGCCAGATGTGGCCCGAGCGGCCGGTCCGCCTTCCACAGCCCGCGCCGAGTGCCCCCTCCGGCAGAGGAAACGCATCAAATCTCTGCGAGGCGGGGCGCTCGAGGCCGAAATCTCGCTAGCGCAGCACGACGGCGGTCGCGGTCAGCCTGTCCTGGAAGCCTCGGCCGTCGCTGTCGGTGAACAGCGCAGGAATCACCAGCGCGATCAACAGCCCACGGGCGGCGGCCCGTCCAGTCCCGACGTGCAACCGGTTGTCTATCGAGGCCACCCGGAGCCGGAGGAGGTACTGACCGGGGGTGAACCCGTACAACCGCACCGCCAGTACGCCCACCGCGAACCAGATGACCAGCACCGCCAGGGACAGAAACCGCATGGTCAGCAGGCCGGAGGTCAGCGCGAGCCCGGCCAGGCCGTAGGCGATCAGCCAGTCCACCAGCAGTGCGGCCGCCCGTCGCCCCATCCGGGCCTGCGAACCCGGCCCGGATTCCGGGAGGCCCAGGCGCTGCCCCGGGTAGCCGGGGGATCCGGTCGATTCCGGCCCGGACAGCCACGAGCCGATCTCTCCTCCTGCCATAGGCCCAGAATAGGCGGGCCTGGACCGCCGTCGTGGGGCGCCGGGCAACGGGGTGGACGGTCCCGACGCGTAACGTCCGCGCAACATTCGCTTGACGGCCGTGCAACATCGGCTCCTTAGCGTCAGCCGCGGGTCAGGGAAAGCCCCACCTCTCTCCAGAGAGCGCACCTGCAGGCTTGCACAAAGGAGCAACTACGTGGCGAAGCACAAAACCGCCGACGACATCATCAAGCTGATCAAGGACGAGAAGGTCGAGTACGTCGACATCCGGTTCTGCGACCTCCCCGGCGTGGTCCAGCACTTCTCGATCCCGGCCTCGGCCTTCGACGAGAGCGTTTTCGAGGATGGCCTGGCGTTCGACGGCTCCTCGGTTCGCGGCTTCCAGTCGATCCACGAATCCGACATGATGCTGCTGCCGGATCCCGAGACCGCCCGGATCGACCCGTTCCGGGCCGCCACGACGCTGAACCTCAACTTCTTCGTGCACGACCCGTTCACCCGGGAGCCGTACTCCCGCGACCCACGCAACGTGGCTCGTAAGGCCGAGAACTACCTGGCCTCCACCGGCATCGCCGACACCTGCTTCTTCGGCGCCGAGGCCGAGTTCTACATCTTCGACTCGGTGGCGTTCGACTCGAAGATGAACGGCACCTTCTACGAGGTGGACTCGGAGTCAGGCTGGTGGAACAGCGGCGAGCCGTTCGAGGCTGACGGCAGCCCCAACCGTGGCTACAAGGTTCGCCCCAAGGGCGGCTACTTCCCCGTTGCGCCGTATGACCACTACGTCGACCTGCGCGACGAGATGGCTACCAATCTGATCAACGCCGGCTTCACCCTGGAGCGCGGTCACCACGAGGTCGGAACCGCCGGTCAGGCTGAGATCAACTACAAGTTCAACACTCTGCTGCATGCCGCCGACGATGTGCTGCTGTTCAAGTACATCATCAAGAACACCGCGTGGCAGAACGGCAAGACCGTCACCTTCATGCCCAAACCACTGTTCGGCGACAACGGCTCGGGCATGCACGCCCATCAGTCGTTGTGGAAGGACGGCAAGCCGCTGTTC
>JAGQTS010000295.1 GCA_020438895.1 Mycobacterium sp. | reverse complement strand
CGGCACCGCCACTGCCTCCGCTGCCGCCGACATTGCCGCTTGCGCCGCCCCCGGCTCCGCCCGCTCCGCCATTGCCGAATAGTCCGGCGGCACCGCCATTGCCTCCGCTGCCGCCGACATCGCCGGTTACCCCGGCGCCGGCACCACCCGCGCCACCACTTCCGAACAAGAGGCCGCCGGCTCCTCCGGCTCCGCCGGATTGCCCCTCGGCCGTCGCGTGTCCGCCGGCGCCGCCATTACCGATCAGCCAGCCTCCGGCTTGACCGTCTTGGCCGGGTCCGCCGTTGGCTCCATTGCAGATCAGCCCACACCTGTCCGCTAGGAGCGGAGCAAAGACGTCGGCCACCGATGGCACCGATGCAGCAACGACATGCGCAACGCGAGACGAGCGTGGATCGCACCGGCCCAGTGAGGTATCCGTGCATTGCTGCGCGGCAGACTGCAGCGGGAACTGTACAGAAACCAACCGTGGAGCCGTCTCGGTGCTGAGGACTCTGACTGGCCCCGCAGGGTCGGTCGGTCCTGCAAACACGGTGACGACGAACACCAGCGCCGAGCACAGGACACGTCGGACAATCGACGGCGTCATCGTTGAAACTCCCATCTGCACAGCCGGTGCCTTGACCGCGTGCTGGACGTTATACCGAGAACGCCATCGGCGTCGCGAACCCGCCAATGCGCCTGCGACGTCTTCCTGCCGTTGGCTGGAAGCGGCCGGCAGCGGACGTCGACCGAGACTGACTCATCGTTCGTTGCAGCCGACACCGCCGTTCGGTGGTCACGATAGAGTTGGGAGGCACTATGGCTCACCTTTGCCGGCAATTCGCCATGGGCGCACTCGCCGTGATCATCCTGGCGGCCGGCGCTGCGCTCGTACCGGCTGCGGCCGCGGCAGCGGAACTGGATGACTACCTGTGGCAGCGCCGCCCTCTGCTGCTTTTCGCGCCCGCGAAGGGCGACCCCCGCCTCGTTGACACGGTGCGCCAAATCGAGGCCAGTCGATGTGAATTCTTAGATCGCGACATGGTGCTCGGCCTGATCGTCGCCGAAGGCACCAGCACTCTCGACGGTCACGTTGTCGACGCCAGTCAGGCCCAAACGTTGTTGTCGGAGTTTGGGATTGGTGCGAATGCTTTCAGCGCGGTGCTGATAGGTAAAGACGGGGGCGAGAAGTTGCGTATCAACGAGGTACCAGATGTTCCGGCGATCTATGCCGTGATCGACGGCATGCCGATGCGCAACGCCGAGATGCGCGCCGATCCAGGCCGGTGTTGACGCCACACTCAGCGCCTACGGCCGGATGGAGCACCGACCACGAGGTCTAGCGTGGGCGGAATGGGTTTGTTCAGTCATGAGGAGTCTCGGGACCCAGCTGACGGCGTTGGCGGCGGCTCTAGCGGTGGGGTTGTTGAGCGAGCTCGGGGTGCTGAGGTGGGCGAGTACGGGGTGGACGACCCCGTGGTGGTGGGTCCGGGGTTGCCGCCTGAAGATGGTTCGTGCGGTCAGTTCGCTGTGCAGTTTCACGTCTCTACGTCAATGCTGGTTGGGCTGAAACGTATTGCGGACATGCGTGGGGTGAGCGTCCCGGAGGTATGCCGGCAGGTCATCGGTGTGTTTGTTGCCCAGCAGGAGGGCGAGCTGGATGCATTGCTAGCTGCCGAGACTGAGGCGGCTCACTACCGGCCGAGTCTGGGTCAGGGGTAGTCGCGCCGACCGCAGGGCCAGGCGCAAGCGCTTGACGCACATGCCCATCACCTGCGGGGCGCAGGCCGGTTGTCAACGGAATCGCCCTGCCCACGACAGGATCGCATCGGCCGCCGCTTCAGGCTGCTCGGGGAACAGCGCATGCCCCGCGCCCTCGACTACCGCGGTTGTGACCCGCTCACCGAGATCCTCCCGCATTTCCCCCCAGTGCTCCTTCGGCTTGAAAGCGTCGTGGTCCGGGATCACTTCCAGCAACGGCACTGAACCGCAGCGCCAGTATCCCTGCAACGGCACGCTCTCGACAGCAGCACGCTGCATAGACAGGGTCTGCGGATACCAGCCGTCCAGCCAGACACTGGCGTCGTTACCCGGTGCGAAGAACGCCTCCTGCAGGACTGCGAGGCGCTCCGGGACCGAGACGAGATCGGCTTGGTGGAGATTACGGCCGGGGCGCCGCCCGGCACGACAGCAGCATCGGGTCCGCTGAGGTCATTGGCGCCGGGACTGACCTCATCGACGGAAGGTTCTATGAACGAAGCAGGTTACGGCCGAAGCCCGGCGTAAGCCTATGTTGACAGCGCTAACTCAGGCTGGCATGCTTTCCGATGTTAATGCCGTCAACATGAGGAACGCCGATGAGTATCACCGCTCCGACCCGCCCGACCGGGCATGCTGCGCCACCGCGGACACAGCCCGTCCTCATCCTCTCGGTGGTACTGGTCGCCGCTCTGGCGATCAATGTGGAGACGACGATCGTCAACGTGGCGCTGCCGACGCTGAATTCGGAGTTGGGCGCCTCCACCCGCGGGTTGCAATGGATTGTGGACGCCTACAACCTCGCGTTCGCGGCCCTGGTACTGGCCGGCGGGACGATCGGTGACAAGTTTGGCCGGCGCGGCACGCTGATCGTCGGACTCGTGTTCTTCGCCGCTACCAGCGTGGGCGCGGCCCTGTGCACCTCGACCGAAGCGCTGATCTGGATGCGCCTGCTGATGGGGATCTCTGCGGCGCTGATCTACCCGACGACGCTGGCGATCATCACCGACACTTTCCGCGACCCCAAGCAGCGCGCCGCGGCGATCGGAGTGTGGGGCGCGGTGACCGGTCTGGGTGTGGCACTGGGCCCGATCATGGGCGGTGCGCTACTGGAGTCGTTCTGGTGGGGCAGCCTGTTCCTGTCGCTGGCGCCGATCGCTCTGCTGGCGGTCATCGGAGCGCTGGCGTTCATCCCGAGGTCGACACCGGAAGCAGGCACGCGACTGGACCGCGGTGGCCTGCTGTTGTCCGTGGTGATGCTCGGGGCGCTGGTCTACACGATCATCGAAGCCCCCGCCCACGGCTGGACGGCGCCGCGGACCCTCGCCGGATTCGGTATCACGTTGGTGGCACTGGCCGCATTCGTGTGGTGGGAACGGCGCCAGGACGATCCGCTGATCGACGTCAGCCTGTTCGCCAACCTGCGCTTCAGTGCGGCCAGCGGCGCTGTGACCGTGGCGTTCTTCGCCCTGTTCGGCTTCATCTTCCTGATCACGCAGTTCTTCCAACTGCTGCAGAACTACGGGCCGCTGGAGACCGGGGTTCGGATCTTGCCGGTGGCCCTGTCGATCGCGATCGGCTCGGTGCTGGGCAACGCGTTGGCCGTGACGCGAATCGGCACCAAAGCCGTGGTGTTCGTCGGGCTGTTGATGCTCACCGCGGCATTCGCCTGGGTGGCGACGGTCAGCGTGGATGTCTCCTACTTCGAGGTGGCTGTGCAGATGGTGCTACTCGGCGGCGGTCTCGGGCTGACCACCGCACCGGCCACCGACTCGATCATGGGTGTGGTCAAACCCGAACAGGCAGGCGCGGGTTCAGCAGTCAACGATGCGACCCGTCAGATCGGCGGCACGCTCGGGGTCGCGGTGATCGGCAGTATCTTCTCCACGCTCTACATCAGCCGACTGTCGGACAGTACGGTCCTGCAGGTACTTCCGGACGCCGCCCAGTCGACCGCGCGCGACGGCCTCGCCCAGGGCCTCGCCGTGGCCGCGCAATCACCGCCGCCGATCGCCGGGGCGCTTCGTGACAACGTCAGCGACGCGTTCATGTCCGGCCTGCACGCCGGCTGCCTGACCGCCGCCGCGGTATGCCTGGCCGGAGCGCTGTTCGTCCTGGCATTCCTGCCCGCCCATCCCGCGAAAGCTGAACTCGTATGAGAAATCACGACAGGTACCGACCCTGGGCGGTGATCACCGGCGCCAGTGACGGCATCGGACGGGCGATCGCCACGCGAGCGGCCGCCGATGGCCTCAATGTGGCGCTGGCGGCCCGCAGCACTGGAAAACTCGAGCACCTCGCGGCCGAATTCAGCCGCGCGCACGGCGTGCAGACCCGCGTCGTGTCGGTGGACCTCAGCCAGCCTGACGGTCCCACAACGCTTCTCGATGCGATCGACGACCTTGACGTCGGCCTGGCCGTGCTGGCCGCCGGATTCGGGACTATCGGACCGCTGGCCGATACCTCCACCACCGATGAACTGGAGATGGTTGCGGTCAACGTGACCGCGGTGGCACACCTTGCTCAGGCCTTCGCCCAGCGAATGACCGCGCGCGGTGGCGGCGGCATCGTGTTGTTCGGTTCCGTCCTCGGCTGGCAGGGAGTGCCCGGACAGGCCAACTACGCGGCCACCAAGGCCTACGTGCAGGCCCTCGCGGAGGGGTTGCACAGTGAACTCAAGCCGCAGGGTGTGGATGTGCTGTGTGTCGCACCGGGGCCGGTGCATACCGGCTTCGCCGCACGGGCCGGCATGACGTTCGCATCGGCCACCACTCCCGATGTCGTTGCCGCCGCGACATGGGCCGGCCTGGGCAGACGGGTGACCGTCGTGCCGGGACTGCAGGCGAAGGTGATGACGGGCGCGCTGAAAACACTTCCCCGGAGTGTTCGCAGCCTCGTCCTCGCGCGGGTGATGGCATCGATGCGCAATCATTCGATCGATTAGGTAGCGGTCTCGTTCCCTGCTCAGAACTTCCGAGCGAGCGAATTCAGCGCTTCAACAACGACTTCGGGGGCCTCCAGTGGGGCGAGATGCCCGCACGACTGCACCACCTCGATCGTGGCGCCAGGCGCCAGACGAGCCAGCGGCAACGCCGTATCGGGCGGATTCAGCGCGTCCTGCGCGCCCATCATGAGGGTGGTGGGTACCCGGAGCTGTGGCAGCACTGCGGCCAGCCCGGGCGAGCGGGCCAAGACAGTGCGCACGGTGTCCGCCGCCGCGGCGCGGTCAAAGGACCCGAACGCCGCGACGAACTCCTCCAGCCGCTCCGGGTGAGTCTTCTTGATAGGTGGCGCGACCATCGATCGGGCGACCCCCTTGCCCCAGAACGCTGTTGATCCCAACATCCGGGTACCGAGGACCAGGAATCGGTGCCCGCCCTGACTCGATGCCAGCGGGGTGTTCATCATCAACACTGCGGCGGTGCGCTGCGGGAACTGCACGCCGGTGTGTGCGGCGACCTGCCCGCCCCACGAGCACCCGGCCACCACGGCTGTCTCGATCCCGAGTTCATCGAGGAGGTCGACGACCGCCCCGGCATAACGGTGGGGATGCACGTCGCCGCCGGGTGCGTCACTGCGCCCGAAGCCCGGACCGTCCACGCAGACGGTCCGCCACTGTGGGCCGAGCAATGCGGTGACGTAGCGGTAGAGGCGGTGGTCGCTGAACAGCGACGGCCAGAGCACCACCGGGGTGCCGCCCTCCCCCGGACCGCTGTCGGCCACGGCCAGTTCTCCGACGCGGGTCGGGACGCGGTTGTTGATTCCCGTCATGGCACTGTCCGAACGGTGTGATCGCCGATCCAATTCCCATGAAAGCCGAACGGAACCCGCTGCGGCAGAATGACTCTGGCGACCGGAGCCTCGGAGAGATCACGGGCGTCGAGGATGACGAACTCGCTGCTGTCGGTCGTCGCGTCGTAGACGTAACTCATCAGCCAGCCGTCGTCCTCGCTGACGGGGTTCTCCCGCGCCACGAACTCGGCCTCGCCGGAGCCACGGCCCGCACCGAGCGTGTGCATCTCGACGGTGCCCTTCTCGAGGTCGTGCTTGTAGATGTCGCCGGGCGAGAATCCGTCGTCGACGCCGACGCCGTAGCCGAAGCGGTGCCGGCCCGAAGACACCGCCGGGGCCACCCGGGGGAACTCCAGTGTGCGGTCGTCCAGTCGGGTCTGGCGCACGGTCCGGCGGACTGGGTCGACGGTCCAGCGGTACAGACTCGGCAGGCAGTCCCCGGCAGGCCCGAGGAGGTCGCGGGCGAACATCGCGTTGTAGCGGCAAATGTCGATGACGACGGTGCCGTCCTCGGCGTCGTAGGCATTCATCGGGTGGTAGGCGTAGCAGGGGTCCAGCTCACACCAGATGATGTCGGCGGCCACTCTGCTGGTGCGCGGCAGCAGGCCTACCCGCGGCGTGTAGTCGGGATTCCACCGGAACGGAAAACGTCCCCCTGCAACAAGATCGACGTCGACGGTCACCGGCAGGTCGTAGACCACCGCATAGTTGCGGGTCAGCGACATGTCGTGCACCATCACCATCCCGGGCAGCGGAATGTCGACCGTCTTGGACACCCGGCCTTCGGAGCCGACAACGACGTATGTGATGTGGTCGTACCACTGGGCCCAGGAGTGGCACATCGCGTGCAGCTCGCCGGTGAGGGGATCGACCTTGGGGTGTGCGGTGAAGGCCCCGGGCAGGGATCCCGAAAACGTGCTCGCCGCAGCGGTGTCGAGTTCGTAACCCAGCTCCACCGGCGGGCTGCCGCCCTCGACGATCGCCAGTGTCGCCCCGGCCCAAGCCAGAACGTTGGTGTTCGGCGAACCGGGCGGATCTGCGCCGGTGTCCCGTTCGACGAGGGCGGTGCACACCGCACGGCTGCGCACATAGCGGTTGCGATACCACTCAGCGCGTCCGCCGCGCAGCCGCACACCGTGGACCATCCCCGGCCCGGCGAACCAGTGGTGCTGCTCGGGCTTCTCCACGGTCACCGGGTTGGGACCGTTGCGCAGATAGCGGCCCTCCAGTTCGACCGGGATCTGGCCGATCACCTCCAGATCGAAGGCCGTGACCTCGCCGTCGACCGGAGCGAAGTTTCCCTGCAGATAGATGTTCTGTGTTTCCACCACGTCACCTCAGTTGCTGATGCTCGGCGTCGACTCGACGATCTCGCCGGATGTCGCCTGAGCGAGGAGGAAGCGCGCGGCCGAGGCCGCGGTGATCGAGAGGCCGATCCTCCGGCTTATGTTCACAGCGTGAACTTTACTCAAGGTGTTCACAATGTCAACATGGAGTTTGTGACGGCGGCGAAAAGCACCTACCACCACGGGGATCTGCGCAATGCCCTTGTCCTCTCGGCCGTGCGCCTCATCGAGGACGACGGGCTCGGCGAGTTCAGCCTTCGCGCCACCGCCCGCGAGGTCGGCGTCTCGGCCAACGCCGCCTACCGGCACTTCAGCGACAAAGCCGACCTACTCACCGCCGTCGCTCAGCACGGATCCGACCTACTGGCCCAGCGGATGCGGCGAGCAATGCGCGCCACCCGGGCCGGCACCAATCCTGCCGAACGGGCCGTCCGCCGATTCAAGGCCACCGGCCGCGCCTATGTCGAGTTCGCCCTGGCCCACCCCGAACTGTTCGACGTGATGTTTGGCCGCCTCCGGGCACAGTGCCTCGCGCCGAGGGACCTCGCCGAGGGCGAGGCCGGCACCTACGCCCTGCTCGGCGAGGCCCTCGATGCTCTGGTCACCAGCGGTGTTCTCGCCCCGGCCGGCCGGCCGGGCGCCGAGCTCAAGGCGTGGGTCACCGTTCACGGTTTCGCCCGGCTGTGCCTGGACGGCGCCGCGCGTGTCCCGTCGGGTTCCGCGCGGACCGACGCGCTGGAGTCCTTGCTCGACTTCGCCGTGGCGGGGATATGCCAGCCGGCCAGACCTCTGCTGTAAAACCCCTCGGCCGGCAGAAACGACATGTTCGCCCGGGACTGCCGAACGCCCTGCGGCGGCGTCGCCCCGGTGGGACACTTTTCTCCTACCCTCCACTCTCATATGAAGGTGCCCCCGTGACTGCTCCCACCATGACTCACCGCCTGGCGGCAGAGTTCATCGGAACGTTCTGGCTGGTTCTGGGCGGCTGCGGAGCCGCGGTGTTCGCAGCCAACCCGGCCGGCGACAACTCCGTGGGTATCGGCTACCTCGGTGTCTCGCTGGCCTTCGGCCTGACCGTGCTGACCGGCGTGTACGCCTTCGGCACCATCTCCGGCGGGCATTTCAACCCCGCGGTGACACTGGGCGCAGCCATCGCCAAGCGGGTCGAATGGGCCGCCGTGGTCCAGTACTGGATCGCCCAGGTCCTTGGCGGCCTGCTGGCCGGGCTGACCATCCTGGTCATCGCCCAGGGCCGGCCCAATTTCAACCCCAGCGGCAATATGGCCGCCAACGGCTACGG
>JAGQTS010000019.1 GCA_020438895.1 Mycobacterium sp. | reverse complement strand
TGTTGATCGCCCGGATCGTCGTCGAGTTCATCCGGTCGTTCAGCCGCGATTGGCGTCCGCGGGGTGTGACGGTGGTGATCCTGGAAGCCATCATGACGGTCACCGACCCGCCGGTGAAGCTTCTCCGACGAGTGATTCCGCAGCTCACCGTTGGTGCCGTGCGGATTGATTTCTCCATCATGATCCTCCTGCTGGTCGTCTACATCGGCTGGACGGCGGCCTGGGGGGCCGCCGCATCAACTGCGGCTGCAGCGGGGTCGATAATCTGAAAATCGGTCTTATTCGCCAGAGACTGGTGCAACCGGCGGGTCAGGTGTGACAGGATGGGCGCCAGTTACGGTGCGGATCAACGGACGACCGCGCTTTGGACTGCTATGCGGATCTTTTCCACCGCCTGAAGATCGGAAGGGGCAGACGAATGCCACTCACACCGGCTGACGTGCATAATGTGGCCTTCAGCAAACCGCCCATCGGTAAGCGCGGGTATAACGAGGATGAGGTCGACGCCTTCCTCGACCTGGTGGAGACCGAACTCGCCCGTCTGATCGAGGAGAACGCCGATCTCCGCCAACGGGTGAGCGAACTTGATTCCGAACTCGCCTCGGCTCGTGTCGGCGGTGGCGGAGCCACTCAGTCGATCCCGCAGTACCAACCCGAGCCCGTCGCCGCCCCCACCCCGGCCGCCGACGAGCCGCGGCAGTCGCTGTCCGAGGAACAGGCGATCAAGGCGGCCAAGGTTCTCAGTCTGGCCCAGGACACCGCCGACCGCCTCACCGGCAGTGCGCGGGCCGAAGCCGACAAGATGCTCTCCGATGCGCACGCCAACGCCGACCAGATCGTGTCGGAGGCTCGCTACATTGCCGAGACGACGGTCAACGAGGCCCGCCAGCGCGCCGACGCGCTGCTGGCGGATGCCCAGACCCGTTCGGAGAACCAATTGCGTCAGGCACAGGAGAAGGCGGACATCCTCCAGGCCGATGCCGAGCGCAAGCACGCCGAGGTGATGGGCACCATCAACCAGCAGCGCACGGTGCTCGAGGGCAGGCTGGAACAGCTGCGCACCTTCGAGCGCGAATACCGGACCCGGTTGAAGACGTATCTGGAGTCTCAGCTCGAGGAGCTTGGTCAGCGCGGTTCAGCCGCCCCGGTGGATGCCGGCGAGGCCGGTTTCAACCAGTACCAATAGTCCCCAGTCCGGGCTGTCGAGGCGCCGTTCACAACCCCAGGAGGCCGGCCGATGCTGATCGTGGCGTTGGTACTGGCGGTGATCGGCCTGGCCGCGCTGGTGACGGCGGTCGTCAGCAGCAATGAGGTCGTGGCGTGGGTATGCATCGGGGCTAGTGCGCTCGGCGTGATCCTGTTGGTGGTGGATGCCGTTCGAGACCGGCAGCGCCGCGCCACCACGGCCGCCGCGGCGGCCGAAACCGCCACGGAGACAACCGAAATCGATGTGGTTCCGGATGTCGTTCCGGATGAGGTTCCGACGTTGGCTGAAGTGCCGGAGGTCGCCACGGTGCCGGCGGAGGGTGGCGACACCACCGAAGCGGTGACGGCGGAGGGTGACGACACCACCGAAACGGTGACGGTCGGCACCGACCCGGTCACCGAGCAACAGGCCGAGGTCGCTGCCGAGATCGACGGCGGGGCACCGGATGCGGGCGACGTGGATGCGGCCCCGGAGCTCTCTGCCGAGGATCACCCCGAAGAAGTCATCCACGACGAGCCGGAGTTCGACACCTTCAGCGACGACGAACCGGAGTACCCGCCGCCTGCGGAGGAATCAGCCATGCACACCGTGGGGGAGCCGGACAGCGACGCAACCGGGGAGCGCTGAAACTCCGGCTAGCCTCGGGGCCATGGGAATCGAATACGCAAGCGTCGTCGGCCACCCCCTCGACCGGGTCTGGGATTGGCACACCCGGCCGGGCGCGATGCGCAGACTGGTGCCGCCCTGGCAACCGATGCGGGTGGTCAAGGAAACCGAGTCGCTCGCCGACGGTCAGGCGATCCTGGGACTTCCCGGCGGACTGCGCTGGGTCGCCCAGCACGACCCGGCCGGCTACGACCCGCCGTACCAGTTCCTCGACGTACTGACCAGCAACGACGGGCTGCGTGGACTGATGACGCTGCCGCCCCGGCTCGTCGGGTGGTGGCGGCACACCCACCGTTACAGCGACGCCGGCAACGGCACCACCCGGGTGCACGACATCGTCGACACCACGGTGCCGGGCGCGGCGCTGCGGTCCACCTTCGCCTACCGGCACCGGCAGCTTGCCGAGGACCTCGACGCTCATGCCGACGCCGCCGCCGCCCGCGGGGAGGCGGGCCCGCTGACCGTCGCGGTCACCGGTTCCTCCGGACTGGTGGGCACCGCGTTGTGCGCGTTCCTCAGCACCGGTGGCCATCGGGTCATCCGCCTGGTCCGCGGAACTCCCGCCGACGGCGATTCCCGACGTTGGGATCCGCAGCAACCCGCCGACGATCTGCTGGACGGGGTAGACGCGGTGGTCCACCTGGCCGGTGAATCCATCGCCGGCCGGTTCACCGACGCCCACCGGCGAGCGATCCGTGAGTCCCGAATCGAGCCGACCCGCCGGCTGGCCACCGTGGCCGCCGCCGCGGGTGTGCACACTTTCGTCAGCGCGTCGGCGATCGGCTACTACGGTTATGACTGCGGCGATACCGAACTCGACGAGAGCAGTCCGCGCGGCGACGGCTTCCTCGCCGACGTCGTCGCGGACTGGGAAGCCGCCACCGCGCCCGCCGACGACGGTGGGGTGCGGGTGGTCACGGTGCGCACCGGCATCGTCCAGGCCGCCGCCGGGGGAACGCTACGGCTGTTGCGACCGCTGTTCGCCGCCGGGCTCGGGGGCCGACTGGGCAGTGGACGGCAGTGGCTGTCCTGGGTCGGCATCGACGATCTTGTGGACATCTACTATCGCGCTCTCTACGACACCGGGCTGGTGGGCCCGGTCAACGCGGTGGGGCCCGCTCCGGTTCGCAACAGTGAGTACACCGCGGCACTGGCGGCGACGCTGCATCGCCCGGCGCTGCTGCCGGTACCCGCATTCGGTCCGCGGCTGCTGCTGGGTCAGCAGGGCGCGGTCGAACTGGCCGAAGCCAACCAACGGGTGCTGGCGGCCAAGCTGCTCCAGCGGGGACATCGGTTCCGGCACCCCACCGTCGCCGACGCCCTGGCCCACCAGCTTGGTCACGACCCGGCGCCGGGGGTCGTGTAGCACGGGTCCAATCGCCGGGCGCTGCGGCGCGGCTTCGGGCACGATGGACTCATGGGTCCGGTCGATGCGTGGGTAATCGACAGCGCAGGACTGCGTGACCTGGTTGATGAGTTGCGTCGGCGCGGCTACACGGTCGTCGGGCCGACGGTACGGGACAACGCCATCGTGCTCGCCGAGTTGGAGAGCGCCGGCGAGCTGCCCTACGGCTGGGGAGTCGACGTCGCTCCGGGAACCTACCGGCTCCGTCGGCGCACCGACGACGCGGCCTTCGGGCATTCCGCCGGTCCGCAGTCCTGGAAACAATTCCTGCATCCCCAGCGTCAGCGGGTGTGGTCGTCGGACGGGGCGCAACCGGATCCGCCGCCGCGCTATGCATTCCTCGGGGTGCGTGGCTGCGACCTGGCCGCCATCGGCGTCCTCGACGGGGTGCTGGCCCGCGCCGCCCATCCCGACGGCGCCTACGCCGGGCGGCGATCCACCGCCTTCATCGTCGGGGTGAACTGCACCGAGCCCGGTGGGTTGTGCTTCTGCGCGTCGATGGGCACCGGCCCGGGCTGTGGACCCGGCTACGACCTCGCGCTGACCGAACGGTTCGATGGGGAGTCGGTCAGCTACGTGGTCGACGTCGGCAGCGACATCGGCGCCGAGGTGCTCGATGCCGTCTCCCGCCGTCCGGCGAGTCCGGCCGAGTGTGCTGCCGCCGCGGCCGAGGTGGCCACCGCCGCGGGCGCGATGGGCAGACACATGCCGGAGACCGACCTTCGCCGGTTGCTCGTCGACTCCCGGGAGTCCGGACACTGGGCCTCCGTCGCCAACCGGTGTCTGACCTGCGGCAACTGCACGATGGTGTGTCCGACCTGCTTCTGCACCAGCTCAGTCGAGGTGACCGACCTCACCGGCGAGCATGCCGAGCGATGGACCGAATGGGCGTCCTGCTTCGAACTGGACTTCACCTTCGTCCACGAGGGTCCGGTGCGCCGATCGGGAGCGTCGCGGTATCGGCACTGGCTCACCCACAAGCTCAGCAGCTGGCATGACCAGTTCGGCACGTCCGGGTGCGTCGGCTGTGGACGGTGTATCGCCTGGTGCCCCACCGGCATCGACATCACCGAGGAGATGCACGCCTTCGACGCCGAGCATGCTGCGGAACCGGGCGCGGAGGGCCGGTCATGACGGAGATGGCGGTGCGGCCGCCGGGACAGACCTCCGCGATGGCGCCGCTGCCGCATCTTGTCCGCTCCCGGGTGGTGGAGACCGACGATTCGGTGACGCTGCGTCTGGAACCGGTGGGAACGCCGCTGGAGCCGCCCGCGCCGGGCCAGTTCATGATGCTGCACGCCTTCGGGGTGGGCGAGATCGCGATCTCGGTGTGCGGGCTGGGCCGGCCCGGGGAAATCCTGCACACCATCCGGGCGGTCGGGGCCGTGAGCGCGGCGCTGTGCGCCGCCGAACCCGGATCCACGGTGGGCGTGCGCGGACCGTACGGGACCACCTGGGGATTGGACTCGGCGGCAGGCCGTGATCTGGTCATCGTCGCCGGCGGGGTTGGTCTGGCGCCGTTGCGGCCGGTGCTGACCGGCGCCCTGGAACACCGTGACCGCTACGGGCGGGTGATTCTGATCGCCGGTGCCCGCAGCCAGCGCGAGTTCCTGTACGCCGCCGAACTGGCTGCCTGGCAACAGGATCCGCGACTCGAAATGCACCAGACCGTCGATGTCCCGATCCATGGGTGGGTCGGGGAGACCGGCTTGGTCACCGAGCCGTTGCGTCGGCTCAGCCTGGATCCGGGTCAGACCGTGGCCTTCCTCTGCGGGCCCGAATCGATGATGCGCCACAGCGCGATGGCCCTGATCCGGAAAGGCGTTGCCGCCCAAGATATCCGGGTATCGCTGGAACGCAACATGCAGTGCGGCCTGGCGTGGTGCGGGCACTGCCAGTTGGGCCCGCTGCTGTTGTGCCGGGACGGACCGGTGGTCGGCTACGACGTCGCGGCCCCGTTGCTCGACTGCAGGGAGTTGTGAGAATGCCCACCCTGGCGGTGTGGAAGTTCGCGTCCTGCGACGGCTGTCAGCTCACCCTGCTCGACTGCGAGGACGAGTTGCTGACCCTGGCCGAGCAGGTGCAGATCGCGGCCTTCGCGGAGGCCTCCAGCGCGATCGTCGCCGGTCCGTACGACATCTCACTGGTCGAGGGCTCGATCACCACCCCCTCCGACGCCGGTCGGATTCGCGAGATTCGCGCGCAATCCACGGTTCTGGTGGCGATTGGCGCATGCGCCACCGCCGGTGGCATCCAGGCGTTGCGCAACTTCGCCGACGTCGAGGAGTTCACCTCGGTGGTCTACGCCCATCCCGAATACATCCAGACGCTGGCCACCTCCACCCCGGCGTCCGATCACGTCACGGTGGACTACGAACTGCGAGGCTGCCCCATCGACCGAGGTCAGTTGCTGGAGACGTTGGCCGCCCTGCTCGTCGGGCGCAAGCCCAGACTGCCCGCCGCGACGGTGTGTACCGAATGTAAACGCTCCGGGGTGACCTGCGTGACGGTGGCCGACGGGATTCCCTGCCTTGGGCCGGTCACCCACGCCGGTTGCGGGGCGCTGTGCCCGCGCCATCACCGGGGTTGTTACGGCTGTTTCGGACCGGCGGCCACTCCCAACATGGGGGCGATGATCCCGCTGCTGCACCGCGACGGCATGTCCGGAGGGGATGTCGACCGGGTGTTCGGCACGTTCAACGTCACCCAGTTCCGGGCGGAGGGTCATGACGGAGGGTAATGACGGGGAGCAATCGTGACTGATTCAGCCCGCCGGTCCGAGCCCGGCGGTGCGCGAACCCTGCGGGTCGGTGCGCTGACCCGGGTCGAGGGCGAAGGCGCGCTGCACGTCGAGATGCGCAACGGTGTCCCGGAGATCGTGGAGTTCAACATCTACGAACCGCCCCGGTTCTTCGAGGCTTTCCTGCGCGGTCGCAGATACACTGAACCACCCGACCTGACCGCGAGGATCTGCGGCATCTGCCCGGTGGCCTATCAGACCAGCGCCTGCAACGCCATCGAGGACGCGTGCGGGGTGACCCTCGACCCCGAACTGGTGGCCCTGCGCCGGCTGCTGTACTGCGGCGAGTGGATCCACAGCCACTCGTTGCACATGTACCTGCTGCACGCACCGGACTTCCTCGGTGCGCCCGACGTCATCACCGTCGCCCGCGATCACCGGGCAGCCGTGGAGCGCGGACTGGCGCTGAAGAAAGCCGGAAACCGGTTGCAGGAGCTCGTCGGTGGCCGGTCGATCCATCCGGTGAACGTCCGGGTGGGTGGCTTCTACTCGGTTCCCACCCGAGCCGACCTCACACCGATGGCCGAACTCTTGCGTCGCGCCCTCGATGACGCGCTGGCGACCGTCGAGTGGGTGGCCGGCTTCGAGTTCCCGGATCTGACCATCGACGCCGAACTGCTGGCGCTGACCGGTGACCGCTACCCGATGGAGGCCGGATCGATCGCCCGTAGCGACGGCCCAGCCTTCGCTGTCGCAGAGTTCAGCGACCATGTGCGCGAGACGCAGGTGCCGCACTCGACGGCCTTGCACGCCACCCTCGACGGCGGTCGGCACCTCACCGGCCCGCTGGCACGCTACGCGCTCAACCATCACCTGCTCTCGCCACTGGCGCAGCAGGCCGCGGCCGCCGCGGGGCTCGGTGCCGAATGCCGAAACCCGTTCCGCAGCATCGTTGTTCGCGCCGTCGAGGTCGTCTACGCGGTCGAGGAAGCGCTGCGGATCATCGAGCACTACGAACGGCCGGCGCGCCCGTACCTCGACGTTGAGCCGCGCGCCGGGGTGGGTCACGGCGTCAGCGAAGCCCCCCGTGGATTGTTGTATCACCGCTACGAGATCGATCAGCACGGCCGGATCGGTGGCGCGGTGATCGTGCCGCCCACCTCCCAGAATCAGGCCGCCATCGAAGCCGACCTCGTCACCGTGCTGGCGGCCGGGGAGGACCTTGACGATGCCGCTCTGACGACGCTGTGCGAGCGCGCTATCCGCAATTACGACCCGTGCATCTCCTGCGCGACGCACTTTCTGAATCTCACGGTGGTCCGTCGTTGAGCGTGGTCGTCATCGGGGTCGGGAACGAGCACCGGCGCGATGACGGCGTGGGCCCGGCGGTAGCCGATCAGGTTGCCGGGCTGCGACTGGCCGGGGTCCGGGTGCTGCGGTGCCCGGCCGAGCCGACCGCGATTCTGGACGGGTGGACCGGCGCCGACCTGGCAGTGGTGGTCGACGCGGAGGTCGGTGGCCCGCCCGGCCGGGTGCAGTACCGGCTACTGGAGGATCTGGCCGAGCCCAGGTCCGTCAGTTCGCACGATCTGAACCTGGCGCAGACCTACCGGCTGGGGGTGGCTCTCGGGCGTGCCCCGGCGTCGGTTCTGGTGGTCGGCATCGACGTCGCCGACACCGGTCACGGCGTCGGGCTGAGTCCCGCCGTGAGCGCTGCGCTACCCGCGGCGGTGCAGACCGTGGTGGACATCCTCGCCCAGCACGCCGAGAAAGCCCCGCACCAGCAGACGTAGGCGACGGGCAGCGTCGTCGACGAGGCCGGCGGTCTGCGAGCGCAGGTCCTCGGCGCTGATCCCGAGCCGCGCAAGGTCGCCGTCGGCATCGTCTGCAATCCAGAGTTCGAGCAGCGCCTCGTCGAGTTCCGGGTGGAACTGCACCCCCAGCGCGCGGTCGAGGCCGAAGGCCTGCACGGCGCGATCGGTGCGGGCCAGCACCCGCGCCCCCGGCGGAACGGTGATGCGGTCGAAGTGCCACTGAAACCATGGGCCGTCCGGAACCAGGTCGGTATCGCCACTGGTGACGTGGTGCCAGCCGATCTCCGGTTCAGGCGCTCGGGTGACCGCGCCGCCCAGTGCGCGCGCCACGACCTGGGCCCCGAAACACACTCCCAGCACGCCGACGCCACCCGCCAGCGCGCGCCGGACCATGGCCATCTCCGTCGCCAGCCACGGCAGGCGATCGTCGTAGGCGGCCCAGCGGGCCCCGAGTGGGACGATCACGTCGAAGTCGCCGGGGTCGGGAAAGTCGACCTCGACCAGCGGGGAGTCGGACTGCCGAGGCCCCACCACATCGACGGTGCTGATATCGAAGCCGGATTCGGCGAACACCTCGCCGAGCATCGCCTCCGGCGCGGTGGGGTCGTTACGGAGGAACAGAACCCGTGCCGGCACCCACTCACGCTACGACAGCGGCGGTACCGTGAGGCATGCGATGGGTGTTCACCGCGCTGGTGTGCCTGATCGCGGCTGCGCACTTCGTCTTCGTGTTCTACCTCCCGACGGGAGGGTTCCTGGCGCTGGCCCTGCGCAGGGCACACCGTCCGGGCTGGCGGCTGGCCCTCACGCTGCACGTGGCCGCCGCCGCCTGGGCGGTCGGCAGTGTGACCCTGAACTTCTGGTGCCCGCTGACCGAGGCGGAACGGTGGGCGCGCGGGCACGCCGGGATGGCGCCGCTGGGTACAGCGGGTTTCATCGACCACTACATCACCGGCGTGCTCTACCCGGCCGACGCCTCCGAGTTGGCCCGGAACCTCGCACTTGCCGCGGCGGCTGCGTCCTGGGTACTGCTGGGTGTCAGCCTTGCCCGACGGCCGCCGTCCCCTCGCGGCGGGCGCCCCCACGTCGGGTCGGACATAATGCCGGGATGGGCGTCACGTCACAGGTCTGGTTGATCACCTGCCTGGCAATTCTCGGGCTGTTCGTCTTCGACTTCTTCGCCCATGTGCGGGTGGCCCATGAGCCGACATTCCGAGAATCTGCGGTCTGGTCGTCCTTCTATATCGGCCTGGCCGTCGCGTTCGGGTTCTTCATCTGGTGGCAGTGGGGCGGGCAGTACGGTGGCGAGTACTTCGCCGGCTACGTGACCGAGAAGGCGCTGTCGGTGGACAACCTTTTCGTGTTCACCGTGATCATGGCGACCTTCGCCGTGCCGCGGATATACCAGCAGAAGCTACTGCTGATCGGCATCGTCATGGCCTTGGTGATGCGGGCGGCCTTCATCGCGATCGGCGCGGCGGCCATCGCCCGGTTCAGTTGGGTCTTTTACATTTTCGGGTTGTTCCTGATCTTCACCGCGGTGAAGCTCGCCCGCGAGGCCGGCCACGAGCAGGACGCGGAGGAGGAACGGGACAGCCGCATCGTGAAGCTGGTCCGCCGCGTCGTCCCGGTGACCGACGACTACCACGGCGACAGGTTCCTCACCCGCGTCGGGGGCCGGCGGGCGGCCACACCGATGCTGCTGGCGCTGGTGGCGATCGGATTCACCGACCTGCTGTTCGCCCTGGACTCCATCCCGGCCATCTACGGTCTCACCGAGGAGCCGTACATCGTCTTCACCGCCAACGCCTTCGCGCTGATGGGATTGCGGCAGCTGTACTTCCTGATCGGCGGACTACTCGACCGCCTCATCTACCTGTCGGCGGGCCTGTCGCTGATCCTGGGCTTCATCGGCATCAAGCTGGTGCTGCACGCCCTGCACAAGAACTCCCTGCCGTTCATCAACGGCGGCGAATACGTCGACGTGCCGGAAATCTCCACCCAGATGTCGATCACTGTGATCACGGCGATTCTGGTGGTCACCACCGTGGCCAGCCTGGTGGTCACCGGCCGGCGGACCGCCAAGGCCAAGTGAGTGTCCGAGGGGGGACTTGTCCATTTACGACACGACTCGCGACGTTTCAACTCAGTCATTGACCAGCGAGTTTACGGAGGGGCCGTCACGCCGAAGGGTCGAGTTCAGTTCGAGTCGGGTTGTGCCAGGATCGCTCGCAGCGTGGGGAGCACGCGCTGATCTTTGGGCCGATTGGCGGCCTGCTTGGACCTGATTACGTCGGCGAGCGACGCGATCTGGACGATGACACCGTAGAGCTGCGCATCCGAAGCGTCTCGTCGAAGATCCGAATAGCCCTGCGTACCTGAGGGTTCGAAGCTCAGATCGAGATCACCGGCGTCGGTGACAAGGTTCCAGGTACGCGCAGCGGACAGCGATGCGGCGTCGTAGGCAAACGGCAAGCCGGCGGGCTCAGTCTCGGTCCGGATCCGAGCGTTGAGTTCTCGCAGCGCTGCGGCCAGCCGGTCGAGATTGGCGTGATCGGTCTGCGGGGTGATGTCGGCGTCCTCGGTGGGAAACGGCGAGCCGTGGTACACGGCGGCGAGCCCACCGATTAGGACGTAGACGACGCCGTGGCGATGTAGCACCTGCAGCAGACGTTCGAGGTCGAGTTCCATTGCTGCTCAGTTCGTGGCGCGCAATGCAGATAGCTGACGCGCGAGCCGGGTATGGCGGTCGAGGCGCTCTTGCCCGGTGAGGCCGGCCAGGCGGCGGGCTTGCGCCGCATCGCTGTCATCAGCGGGGACCAGCATGATCTCCAGGTCGAAGCCGCACAATCGAACAAGGCGGCGAACGTCGTCGAGGCTGATCGCGGTACGACCCGATTCCCAGCGCGCCACGACGGGCTGCACCGTGCCCGCGCGTTCGGCCAGTTCGCGTTGAGTCAGCGCGGCGCGCTTGCGCGCTTCGCGGACAAGGTCACCGCCGTAACTACTCACTCCAACACGATAGCAGATCTGCTATATTCGCGTGCACAGTCCCGCTTATGAGGTCGTACTCGACCGGCAGAGTCCGCTGTTCGACGACTGCGCCAGCTTGCGTTTCGGCATCCACCTCGACCCCACCGTGCCGATGCGGGCAGCTGGCAGCGGGGGATGGGATCGCACACAGGACCTACGTGTAAATCTTCGGTCCGTCGGGGCTGGCGATCCGGAATCGCGCTGCCCACTCGGCGACGGTGTCGGCTATGCCAGCTGGGCAATTGCGGGTCCGCCGAGGGGCGGGTTGGGGGCCTACCGACTGCGCCTCGAACAACGCGACCGCGCATTCCGTCATGCGGATAGCATTCCCGAACGCGACTAGCGTGACCTCCAGCAGGCCCGAGTCATCCAGTTCCTTGCCTGACGGGTCAAACAGGTAGCCGCTCATCCACTTGAATCCATGAACGAATCCCGATCCCAGCGAGTAGAAACTCTTCGCGCTGCGCGGGTGAATTACCTTGTCTAGCTCGTGATCTGGCTCTCTCGGTCGGTTCTCGTTCATCCAATCTTCCGCCTCGCCAACGATGTCCATCGGCCCCGGAGGTCCCATGCGTGCATCGGGGGGCAGTGCGTCAATCTGGGCGATCTTCTTGGCGAACCGCAGACGATGCTGCTCGAACTTCGCTCGCTGGGTATCCACTAGCGGATCAGTGCGGGCTGAAAGTGCCTGGTGTTCAAGTTCATCGAACTTGTCTTGCCATCCATGCTCGGCCTTGGTGAATCCGTAGCACCGACGTAGCCGCTCCTCGGTGTCGGCTTCGCTGATGAGCCAGATGGTCTTCGCCGCCGATTCCATGGCGATTCGGCATAGTGCTGCTATCGCCGATGTGCGCATCTGGCCCCTTGTCAACGCGAGCGAGATCACCTCGGCCGCGGCAACGAGGTGCTCGCTCGCGTTCATGGTGGGATAGCGGGCGGTCGAACTGATCAGGGTCGGCTCGTATTCAAGGGTTACCGCGGCGTTGTCGTGAGCGAGCCGGCTTTCCGGGTGGATTGGGTTGGGCCGCAAGCCCCACTCCATGAAGGCATGCGCGTGCGCCGGCGTTCGCCGACGAACGCGATGTACATGGCACGCTTCAACCGCTTTGCGTCCCGCGGATATGCCTTTTGCAGTTTGTCCCAGTCAGCCCCCGAGAAGTCGGGGCGCTGCTGCCGTTCACCTGGTCGGGCCTTGGGCGGTATCTTGAATCCGAACTCCTCGGGCCCGGGCTCTTGGGCATCGCTGGTTTGGCGGCGGAGCCGCTCCCGTTCTTGGGCGCGCCTCTTGGCGGCTACCCTGTCTGCGCGCTTTGCCATGAATTCCCGCCCTCGCTGTCGATGATCGAGGGTCACGATAGTTGCGTACACCGACACGACAGCGCTATTACTGCTCTTGCCCGCGGGGACCAGCCACCGGCGCGACATGTAATCGTCGTCAACTGGGAGGGATGCAGCGTCGAAGGTCGACGGATTAACACCGATCCACGGCAGACGCCGGCCCACGTTCGGACGCTATCGCGGACGGTCAGCTAATAGTTGCTGAACACGGGTGTTGTGGGCGATCCATTCGGCGAGGTCGCGATCGATCATCCGTGTGAGTTTCATGTACGACTCGATGCCTTCGGCCGCGGTAAGACGACGAGTTTGTTGGTGCTGGCCCGTCTGCTGGCCGGGGAGAGGGAATCCGTTGTGAAGCGGTTCATGATGTGCAACGCGATTGCGGAGGATGCTCACGGTCCTTGCGATCGAATGGACCCACGCCCGGGTGAATCGCGCGTTGGGGTCGGCGTCGTTTCGTGCCTCGGTGCGTCCCCCGGGGAAGGCAGTGTTGAGCGTTGACCGCCATAGATGTTCGTAGTTGGCATGGCTGCGTCGGGGCGGCTTCCCGGCGTATCCGCCGGCGTCGAGGAGATTGACCCACATGCCGAACATGCATTGGGCGACCAAGCGCCCTGGCGTCGCGGGGTCGCTCTGGATGGGGTTGACGAGATGGCGCCAAGCTCCTGCGATCTGCCCCTGAGAACGGTCATCGAGGGGTATCTGCTCGTACCACGCCGGCCCGTATGTGGTGCTCAGTGCGGTGTGCATGGCGTTGCGCAGGGCCACCTCGACGATCGCGAGGTCTGCCAGGATTGCTGTCGCCAGGTCGCGGTCCCAAATGTAGATGCGGCGGGCGAGGTCGTCGTCCTGGCCGGCAGCACGAAGATATGACGCGTACCGTGGTGTCGAGATGGCCCGGACCAGAGCGTTAGCGCGGCGGCTCTCAGCGTGCTCGGGTGTTTCCGGCACTGGACCTCCTTCTCGGATCGGGCTAATATAGCTACCAGAAGTCCCCGGATTCCGCCTCTCTGGCCTTGAGCCATGATGCGGCCGGGGTTCCCTCGTTTTCGGGTAAAAATCGCTGTGTGCTTCGGTGTTGGGGCCGCGCCCGGCCCGACTTCACGTTGTCCGTCGCACCAATCAGCCGTGGCCGGTAATAGCGGCGACTAAGTCAGCGACCGCGTGAATGATGTTCGCCACCTCATTACCGAGGTCGTCAGCCCCAGCGGTGGAGACGGTGGTTTGGACGATGTAGCCCATCAGCACGGTGTGGCCCCGTGGCCTCGGCGTAGCTCCTGGTCAGGTTCGCCGCAGCAGTCGACGACTTAGCGCCGCCATCTCCACGGTGCCAGGGAGATCTTTCGAAACCAGCCACGATCTTCTCGGGCTTGTTCTTCGGAGAACCGTTCGGAGGCTGGCTGCCCACACGCCGGGTTCAAGTGGCCGAAAAATTCCGTAAGCCAGGGACGTAGCACCAGCATCCTCCGGCCCAGACAATCAGGAGTATCGATATCTCGACCGGTGCGGCTGGCCACCGAGAGCACGCCGCGGGCCGGTAAGTGGAAGGAGAGGAAATGCCCGTGAACACTCGCGGATTCTGTGCCCACTCGACGCTGAAGAGGGAGGTGATGACATTGGTGTCGGAGGGCTATTCGACTACCACCACCGACACTGCCCACCAACCCGGCAAACGAAAAAACCCGCTCCGATGCTGATGGAGCGGGTTCCGGTCGATTTAGTTAGTCTATCTATGTGTGTCCGAGGGGGGACTTGCCCGCCTACGACACGGATTGAGACCTGGCGAATCGGTACCTGATCGTCGTCCGTGCTGGGGTTGACTCACTCTTATGTCGGGCGGTCGGGCTAGGGGTCGAGTTGGGCGGGGGCGACTCGGCACCCGGCGGCTTGGGCTCCGGTGTGCAGGCGTCGGTCCCAGACGGCGATGATCAGGCCGGGGTCGCCGACAGCCAACGCGCTGGCCAGATGGACAGCGTCGGCTCCGCGTAAGGCATGGGCTCGGGCGAGGTGGCCGGCGTGCTGTTCAACCGTTGCGGTGAGTTCGATTGGGCGGGTGGCGGCCCAGAAGTCTTCCCAGTCACGCTCGGCTTCGGCGAGCTCGGATTCGGTTAGGTCGTGATTGCGGGCTGCTGCGGCGAGTGCGGCGCGGACTTCGGGGTAGGCCAGGCGGCTGGACAATGCGGCGTCGCAGCCGTCCCATAGAGCGGACGCCAGCGAGCTCCCTGTCTCGGTGGTGAGAAGTTTGACGAAGGCGCTGGCGTCGAAGTAGACGAGCGGCACCGGTCAGCGCCGCTGGTCGCTGACCCGGTCAGACACCGGCCGCCGCGGTCGGGGTCCGGACCGACCCGCAGCGACGGGCCGCTGCGCGGTGGCCTTGCCAATCACGCCTTCGGCCGTGAGACGCTCCAAGGTGCCTGCGCTGTCCAGCGCAGCGAGTCGCGCGACCGGAATCCCGCGGTCGGTGATGACGACCTCACCACCAGCCCGAACTCGAGCGAGCCAATCGCTGAGGTGCGCGCGCAACTCGGTCACAGATACATCCACACCGTGAACTGTACACTCACTGAACCATGATTTGTACATAACACGACCGAGGGCGGCAACGACGACCGGAGAGATTGACCTGCGGAAGCCGGAGGCGCGGTCGGCAACGGGCCGGTACACCGATTCGTCCGTGGTGCTGGTGACGGCGAGACGGTCGATGTCATAGTGGCTGGTCGCCTTCCGTCCAAGCTGCATCCGAAGGTGTTGCGGCGGACGGTGTTTGCCGTCCCCGGTGGGACTTCGGCGCAGCTGGCGTTCGTGGTCAGCTACATGGCGACGGCAGCGCCTCGGTGTCGGACGCCGGGTCTAGCTTTCGCGCTGGCGGTCAAGGGTGAGGGTGGGCGTGGTTGATCGGCCGGGCGGATGCTCGGCTTTGACGCGATGAAGAGTGCCTCGGTGAGGTCGGTGGGCCGTCGTGTTCCGGCAGGCTGATTAGTCGCCGTGAGCGGCAGGCTTTCGTGTGCGCCGTGATGGCGGCCCAGGGCGAGCGGGCGGCAAGCTAGGTTGCGCCGTCGTGCGGCATAGCTAGAAAAGCCGTCACCGTTCGCCGCTGAGCCTTCCTTGACGATAGCGCTGTTCATCGAAGGGTTGTTGGGTTCGGAGCAGTCGGTATGCCAGGCGGCATGCGTGACGGGCGAGCGCGACGCGGGCCTGGATCGGTGCCATGCCGCGCGCCCGCAGTTGGGTGTCGCGTTCAGCGAACGACGGTGAGTTTTGCGCCAGTCCCCAGGCGATCCCCATCAGCGCATCGCGGTGCTCAGCCAGTCCTTGGCGAGAGATCCGACCTCGACGGTGCAACGTGGCCGACTGATAGAGCGCGGGCGCTAAACCTGTTGCCGAATAAAGATGTTCAGCATCAGGGAAGCGTTCGATGGGAAGGCTGTGTGCGGCGAAAGCTGCCGCACGGATCGATGCCACACCGGGCAACGTAGTCAAGATCTGACCCTCCGTGTCTGCCAGCAACGCCACGATTTCGAAGTCAATGGCGTCGATGTCGGCTCGGAGCCGTCGGTACCGGTCCAGATCGCGGCCCAACCGATGAGCACGTTGAGCGGCATCTGCCGGCGGAGGCAGACATCCGCGCCAACGTTGAAGCCAGTAGTGGGCGGTCGCCGTCGACAAGCGCCCAGGTGCCCGGCACATCAGGGATCGTAGTTGCGGTGCCCGTCCTGAAAACGCCGCAGCACACGACAGCACCGCGAGACCAGTCGCAGTTTCTAGCGCCAGTGATCGCCCGTGCCCCGCTGGCGCTGACAATCCAGGACACAGGACATTGAGCTGGTCGTGCAACCGCTGCTGAGCGACCTTGCGGTCAGCTACCAGCCCGCGTCGATGCCGGACCGCGGCACGCAGTGCCTCCACCGAGGCCTGCTGGCCGTAGCGTCGACCGCCACCTTGGCGGGCCATGTATGTCAAGGCCGCACAGTCGCGGTCGTCGGACTTGAACCTGCCTGAACCCAGTTGAGTACGAGCAGATTTCGTCTCCGACGGCGCGAACAGCCGTACCGAACCGGGATGGCGACGTTCCAACTCGGTGACCCACGGTAGGTGGAGGCTGCCCGTCGCCTCGATCGCGATCACGGGGGCACCGGGGCCGTGCTTGTTCAGCGCCAGCTCCAACTGGGAGATGCCTCCGCGCGAGACAGACAACGACATCGGGTCAGCAAGCAGACCTGCACCATTGCTGATCCACACCCGATTGAATGCCTTGCCAGGATCTACCGCGACGATCACCGTCGCCGGATCGAGCGCAACCTCCAACACCGACATGAGTAGCCTCCTCTGAACCGGACCTCCTCTGAGGATCCGCCCAGTGACTCACTCATGGCCTATCAGCTTGCGCCAACGAGCTTTCGAATTCTCTGCTTGAGGGGCTATGTGCGGTGACTGCTGGCGATCGCCTTCATTGGCGTTCTGTTGCCAGCGACCCGATTCAACAACTCTCCCAGTAGTAACAGTTGGCCGGCTCGAGGCTCGCTCACGCGGTCTTGTCCAGACAGAAGATGTATCCGTTCACGTTGGTGGTGAACCTTTCGTCGGTGAGTACTCCGTTGACGGTGATGCGCAACCGATGGTGGTTCCGTCGCTTTGCGCGCGCAGGTCGGCGAAGAGCGTCGGGTCATCGGTGGTCTAGGTGCGCGACCACGGCAGTGGCATATCGTCGACGCGCTGGGGTTAGGCATCCGCGTGGAGGTAGTTGATGGTAGCCACGGATCCAGGTGAACCGAAGACTTCGAACAGAACCCGTTTGGGGTTGTAGCCGGTGTTCTCGAGAGCGTCAGCGCCCGGTCTCGACACGATGTTGTTGGACCCGAAGATGCCGTGCAGTCGGTAGGTGCTGAAGCCCCGACCACCGCGACGACGACCACGGTCACGATGGCCGTCCACCGTCGCCCTGCTACATTGCCGACCGAAAACCGCTCACCTGAAAGCCTTTCGATGTCCGGTGGACACGATCAGGTCCTGAGGCACGGATCGAGAGCAGCCGAGTGGCCCGTTGTGAAACGGTATGGTACCGTACTGCCCAGCGCAACCGCCGAAGCGGAGCCCCCTGCGCGGAGTTCGCAGGCGGAAAGCGGCAATGAGGAATGACTTGAGGTGTGCGTGGTCCTCGATCCGAGGAGCGATCCGCCTAGTGCGCCGTTGAAGTCGAGGCGGCCTGCGCGAGAAGCTCAACTGTTGGCGATCACGTTGCAGCAGTTGCAACAACACGGCTATGACCGGCTGACCGTGGAAGCCGTGGCCACACAAGCGAAGGCCAGCAAGGCAACGCTGTATCGGCGGTGGCCGTCGAAGTCGGATCTGGTGCTGGCGGCGTTCGTCGAAGGTACCCGGCTCGCCGCTGTGCCGCCGCGGACGGGCTCACTGCGGGACGACTTGTTGACAGTAGGAGCTTCGGTGTGCCAGCAGGCGTGTGAGCACGCGAGCACCATGCGAGCCGTGCTGAACGAGATGTCGCACAACCCTGATCTCAGAAAGGCTATGCAGGACGAGTTCGTCCATCAGCGCAAGCTGGTGATCGATGAGGTCCTAGCTGAGGCCGTACGGCGCGGCGAGATCGACGCCACGGCGATCAACGATGAGATCTACGATCTGCTCCCGGGATACCTGGTCTTCCGGGCTCTCGTATCGGCGCGCCCGCCGACCCTGAAGTCGGTTCGCACTCTGGTAGACAAGGTGCTACTGCCCAGCCTCGGACACCGCGGCTTGTCGGAGCCCGATGGCCAATGAGCCCACTTGCACAACGTTTTCGATGACCGATGGGGGTCACGCACCAGCCGAGTGTGGTTGCAGACCCGAATACCCGCGTGGAGATGCCGACCTCGACCGGAGTTGCATCCCCAAGCATCGCCATCCTTAAGGAAATAGGTTCGCCTTTGTCCAAGTCGGCCGGGCTCGTCGTGGGAAGGCGCAGATGACCCAGGGTAGAGCTACTGGCATTGCAGATCCGTGTGCCGGCAGCCACCAAGACGCCGACGTCGAGCGGAATGTGGCGCTGGCTGTTTTGCACGTCGTCGACAGCCTGGTCCACCAATCTGTGACGCGAATGACCTGCGTCGACGCCACGCACCAGTGGGAACGACGACGCCCACAATTCGACAGTTGGCCAGGGTGCGATGCTGATGCAGCTGGTCTCACCGGGAAATCGGCGGATAACCTTTGCGCGGCGACGGGTTTCGCCGAAGGTGCGTTCGATGAAGTTCGAATGCCGGATGCGGTGATGATGCTCGGTCGGAACCGCAGATAAGCGGTTAGGCCCTCGCGGTCGATGGTCAGGATCTTCATCGCCGCCGGGTAGATGGCGGCGTAACGGTCGTCGAACGCGATCAGGCGGGCATCGACTGATTCCACCAGGCGCGGGCCGGGTTCGGTGTTGAGTTCATCGGTGTCAAAGCAGGCCCAGTAGCCGTCGCGGATCTCTGCTTGCATCCCGGCCGGGATCTTGGCCAAGACGTTGCGTACTCGGTGGATGAGGCATCGATGCCGCAGGGCTTGCGGGAAGACCTGCTCGATGGCGGCGATCAGGCCGCGGGCCACATCGGAGACGACTAGCTGGCTGTAGGTCGAGTCAAGTAGGTCTGCGGCCGTAGCGGGTCTACGTCCCGGTTCGGGGCGTTCGTGTTGGTGGGGTCGGTGTGTCGGTGGTGGGGGAAGGGGGTGCCTGGCGCCCACGCTGATGTATGCGACCTCGTCGGGAGTTGGGTCATCTGGCGTCGTTCGGGCTGCCGTGGAGGCGAAGGGCCGGGTGCCAAGCTAGGCACGGCGTAACTCCGGTTGGGTCCGCCATAGCGCTCACGGCATCTGATCCGGCCCTTCGTCCCGTCCTGTCAGCCTGACATCACCGACCGATGTTGTGAAGGGGTGTTGGTGCCTCCTTTGAATGACGTCCGGGATTGATTTCAGTGCCAGCGGTTGACGTCGTAGCCGGTGTGGTCGCGCACCAAGGCGTGGGCGATGCGGGTGGCGCGATGGGCTAGTGCGCAGGCGATGATTCCGCCGTGCTTGCCGCGGGCCTTGAGTTCGTGGGCGTAGGTTTTGGCCGCCGGCTCGGTGAGCCACAGTCCGACACCGAGATCAATCAGGGCTCGTCGCAGCGCTACGCTGCCTTCGCGGCTGATGGTGCCGTCGCGGCGCTTGTGAGCGGATTCGTACTGCATTGGAGAAAGCCCCGAGGCGCGGTAGATCTGACGCGGGCCCGGCCACCGAGCCGGATCGCCAAGGGCAGCAGCATAATTGGATACCCGCACCACGCCCCAGCCCGGCACCGTGGTCAAGGTGGCGTAGGGACTACGCGGCAGCAGGGCGGTCAAGGCGGTTTCAGCGGATTGGACCTGATCGTCGAGATCAGCCAACAGGTTCAGGTCGGCGGCCAGTATCTGGCGAGCGATCACAGCGTCTCGGGTGGGCAGTGCATCGCGGGCCGCGGTGACCAGACGTTCGGCGACCGGACGCCGCAGCTGCAGGTCCCGGGTCGCGGCGAAACGGACCAGCCGGTTGACGCCGAGTGCAGCCAGGCGTGCCGGGTCGCAGAACTCGGCGGCGACCAGCCGGCCGATCCTGGTACCCAGTACGTCGGGCAATGCCAGGGTCAGTCCGGGAAACGCTCGGTCGAGCTGACCGAGCAGTTGGTTCTTCGTCGCCGTAGTACGCGGACGTGTCAGATGGTTTGTGTAGCTGTGGCTCCGGATGAATGGAGCAGTATCGATGGTTGTGACCGCTGACGAGCCAATCTCAGGTGCCGATGCCGTGGAGGCGTTGCGGGCCTCGGGTGTGTTGGATGACGTGTTGGCCAAGATCGATGCTGGCCAGTTGCAGTTGACCGGGCAGGGCGGGTTTCTGCCCGAGATGGTCAAATCCGTTCTGGAGCGCGGGTTGGCCGCTGAGCTGACTGATCACCTGGGTTATGAGAAGGGCGATCCGATCGGGCGCGAACTCCCCAATGCGCGCAACGGGTTTACGCCCAAGACGGTGGCCAGCGAGGTCGGCGATGTGGGGTTGGCGATCCCGCGCGACCGCGACGGCAGCTTCACTCCGACGCTGGTCCCGAAGGGGTCGAGGCGCCTCGGCGGCCTGGATGACATGATCATCTCGCTTTACGCCGGCGGGATGACGGTTCGCGATATCGAGCACCATCTGGCCACCACGATCGGCACCGAGATCTCTCGGGAGACGATCTCCAAGATCACCGATGCGGTCCTCGACGAGGTCTGGCAGTGGCAGAAGCGGCCGCTGGAGGAGCTCTATCCGATCGTCTACCTCGATGCCCTGGTCATCAAGATCCGCGATGGTCACCAGGTCAAGAACCGGGCGGCGCACATCGCCGTGGGTGTCGATCTCGACGGGATCCGGCACGTGCTGGGGATTTGGGTGACCGCCAACGAGGGTGCGAAGTTCTGGGCCGGTGTGTGCGCCGAGCTGGCCAATCGTGGCGTCAAGGACATCCTGATCGTGTGCACCGACGGGCTGACCGGGTTTGCCGAGGCCGTCGAGGCGACCTGGCCGCAGGTCACCGTGCAGACCTGCGTGGTGCATCTGATCCGCAACTCGATGCGGTTCGTGTCCTACGGCCAACGCAAGGCGATCGCAGCAGCGCTGAAGGCCGTCTACACCGCCCCGACCGCTGACGCCGCGGCTGAGGCATTCGAGGAGTTCGCTAATTCGACTCTGGGACAGCAGAATCCGACGACCGTGGTGGCATGGCGTAACGCGTGGGAGCGGTTCATCCCGTTCCTGGCGTTCCCGCCGGAACTGCGGCGCATCATCTACACCACCAACGCGATCGAATCGCTGAACTACCAACTGCGCAAGATCATCAAGAACCGCGGTCACTTCCCGAGCGATCAGGCCGCGGTGAAACTGCTGTGGCTGGCGATCTGCAATATCGAGGACAAACGCGCCCGCGAACGACAGAAGTTCTACGACGACCCCCTCAAGACCGGGGACCGCTCACGCAGTAAACGCCTCGTCGAAGGAGCACGTACCAACGGCTGGAAACAAGCACTGGGCGCGCTCGCCCTGACCTACCCCGAACGAATCAACCCCTACCTGTAAACCCGCCACATACACAGACATCTTGACAAGCTCCCGTACGCGTTGCCACCCGCCGACTCCGATGTGAGGTCCAGGCACTCAGTTCGCCGATCACGACATCGCGATCAGTGACCGGGCGTCCGTGGGCCGACCAGCACGAGCTCGGTGATCGCCTCCAAGTCGATCACGTCGGTCTTGACCCGCCGCCGGCCCTGCACGCGACGCTGCTCGGCGACGTGCGCGGGGTTGAGCTCCAACACTTCCCAGCCAGCTGGCCAACGGTGGTCGAGGACTGGACGGTGATAATGACCGGCGGCCTCCACGCCGACTTTGACCCGCCCAGACGGCGGCACCGCAGCGATCGCTTGAGCCGCTGCCGCGGCCAATCCTGAGCGGTTCATCGCGAACTCCGACGGGCCGACCAACCGACGGCGCGACGCGTCGGTCACCGAGAACACTGCCGAGGTCTTGCCGACATCGACGGCAACGACGATCGTGGACGACGTGACTGGAGCATTTTGCACAGGCACAACAACACCTCCGGGGTGTGTCAGGAGGGTCCACGTGCGTCAACACACGGACCCCGACAGGAATCAGTTACAGATCCCTTCCTGACACCTCCGGAGGCATTTGAGAAGGACCACCTCGAGCTATATCAGCTGTAAAGACCAGGCAGGTTGTGAACGGCGTGGTGTGAGGAAAGTAGGTGAGGACTTCCGGTATCGGTGTGGTTACCACACGCACATCGATCACCGAGAGGTCCTCATCGAGCCCACGCCGGCATCAAAGGCAAGTCACCAATCGAACGTCTCCACGTTCACAATCTGCCTGCGAAGTACAACTAGCAGCGGACACGTAAAGCTCCGGTCGCGCAGATCGGTCAGGAAATCAGCCCCGGTGCCGGGGGCCAGGCCCACGAAGACGGGCTTGCCATCGGTGTTGATCCCCCGGGCGGCCAGGACCGGCTCGGCCGGCGAGCCCGGATGCATCCGGAAGAACGAGGCATCCAGGAACAGGTCGCAGAACCTACGTCTGGCCCCATTTGCACCAGTTTCAGGACACGACCGCCCTACTTCAACTGAACTTGTCAGCGCCAACGGGGAACCGACTCACTCGGGCGGCATAAGCGGCCTGACGCCGTGTCCATCAAACGGGTCGAGCCCACGGAAGGTCGAACTCCGTCAGGGTCGACGGTGCCTTCGCTGCGGTGTGTGAGCTCACCGACGCCGACGACAACCGGAGTGCGCGGCGGGACGGTCAATGGTCAGGTCACGCTCATCGTCGACGCCTGCTATGCGACATGACTGCGATATTGTCACATCTTGCTTCCATGGGACAACCGCCGGTATTCGACAGAGCGAGTCGGTTTGGCACGGCATACTTGCACCGTGACGAAAAAATCGTTGCGATGGGGCGACGCGACTTCTGCACCAAGCCGCGATATGGCCCGCGACCGCCTACTCGATGCCGCCGAAACGTGCCTGCAGAGCAAGGGGCTGTCAGGCACCACGATGGAGGACATCGCCAGACAAGCGGGCGTATCGCGCGCCACGGTCTATCGCTACTTCCCGAGTCGGGAATCCGTCGTATCCGGTGTCATCGTGCGCGCAGCGGAACGCTACCTGCACCGCATCAGCGGGCGGATCTCGGCGCACACCGACTTGGGCTCTGCGATATTGGACTTCGTCGCAGCCACGGTGCGCGCGGCCCGCCGCGAACCGATAATCGGAATTTTGTTCGGCAGCGACGATGAACTGGCCGGCGTCGGGCTGGCCAAGGGAACATCGGTGGCGCTGTTCGAACTCGTCGCCGAGTTCCTGCGACCCGTGTTCGCCGCCCACTGGGACCAACTCGAAGCCGGCATGTCGGTCGATGACGCCGCCGAATGGATCCTGCGCACCATTCTCAGCTTGCTGTCGGTTCGCGGCCCCCGGCACCGCAGCCCCGAAGGCCTCGACGCGTTTTTGCGCCGATTCCTGCTTCCCGCTCTACTGGCCGACACCCAGCGTTGCGTCACTGCGACAATTGCGGAGTAGTGTCTCGGCCATGGCATCGGTACCGGTGAGCGAAACGAGGCGCTGACCATGGACTTCCCGCAGTTCAACCAGGACATTGCCGAGGAGCTCCAACACGCGGCGGGAACCTCGGGAGGGCTGTCCAAGTACCTGGATTTCCGCCACACCGAGTTCTCCGCCGGGCGGCTGGTGGTGGAAATGGATGCCCGGGCCGATGTGTTGACTCCCTTCGGCACCCTGCATGGCGGATGCCTGTCAGCGATGGTCGACCACTGCTTGGGCGTGGTGTTCTATCCGGTGATTCCTCCTGGATCATGGGTCGCCACAACCGAATTCAAACTGAACCTGCTGCAGCCCGTGTCCAGCGGAGTATGCGTTGCCGTTACCGAGATCATCGCGCTGGGTAAGCGCAGCGGCGTCGCCAGGATCGACATCACCAACGCCGGGCGCGCGGTATGTGCCGCGCAGGGAACAGTGACCGTCGTCGGCCAGAGGGCAGGCACCTCGTGATCAGCGCGCGAAACGAGAGTGCCGTCCGACGCGACCGTCGAGGCCACACCAAATGACCTCTACCTTCGAGCGCGTCCGCACCGAAGACGGAACCGCCCTTGCAGCCGATATCTACCGACACGAAACCGCCCGTGCAGTTGTCATACTGCTGCACGGTGGTGGGCAAAACCGCCACGCCTGGGCGACCACGGCGCGCCGCTTACACGCGCGCGGGTATACCGTCGTCGCCTATGACGCCCGCGGTCACGGCGACAGCGAGTGGGACCCTGATGGTCGATACGATCTCGACCGACTCGCATCCGACCTGCTAGCCGTTCGCAGACATGTCAGCGATGGCCGCCCGCCGGCTGTCGTCGGCGCATCCTTGGGCGGCATGACCGTGTTGGGAACGCATTTGGTGGCGCCCGCCGACCTGTGGGGCGCCGTCGTCCTGGTCGACATCACTCCGCGAATGGAGTTTCACGGAGCGCGCCGCGTCGTGTCTTTCATGGCCGCCCATCCCGACGGATTCAAAACGCTCGACGCCGCCGCGGACGTCATCGCCGAGTACAACCGCCATCGCGCCCGTCCCAAAAACCTGGACGGGCTTCGCAAAGTCTTGCGTCAGCGCGATGACGGTCGGTGGATCTGGCGATGGGATCCGGCCTTCATAACCTCCAACTTGGAGTTCCTGCGGGGTGACCGCGCTGTCGGCGCCGAACAGTTCGGCGCCATCAGCGAACTGCTCATCGAAGGGGCCCGCCGCGTGCAAGCGCCAACGCTTGTGGTCCGCGGCGTCCACTCGGATGTGACATCGCAGCAGTCGGTCGAGGAGTTCCTCGAAGTCGTACCGCACGCCGAGGCGGCGGACGTTTCCGGCGCGGGCCACATGGTTGCGGGCGATGACAACGACGCCTTCACCGCGGCGGTCGCCGAATTTCTCGACCGCACGATAAGCAATTCGGCGGATTGACCTGAACGTAGATGAGGGAGGCCGGTCACATGAGGGTGTTCCGCAAGCGAGCGCTGGACGGCGGGGGCCGCTTGCTGCACGAATCGCCGAGCCACCCCAACGGCACACTTCTGCTCAATGTCTGGGCTGAAGTGCTGGTTCTCACCATTTGTGCGGCCGGCGACTTCCTGCACAGAGCGACGAAATCCTCGGATCCGAGAGGGCAATCATTTGACCTGACCGTGAGCAAACTCGCGGGGCATCGGGAACGCCTCCGTGCTGCGCGCCGCGTCCTGTGCAGCGCCGGGCGTGGTTCGTTGTCGGACTGGAACGGGTTGCGGTGAGTGTTTGTCATAGCGGATTGACCGCATCCACTTCATCCGTTTAGGTTGGCTATCTAAATGTAAATGGTTCAGTGCTCCCTTCACTTCCGGCCCGCAAGAAAGCAGGTGTTGGCGTGATCACCGTGGTCAAGCGCGTGTGGCTACCCGTGCTGATCGTGGTGGCGTTGGCGATCGGCTTCGTCAGTATTTCCTACTTGCGGTCGGTCTTCGGATCGAATGGGGCCGTGGTCACGCCGGTGGGCTCGGACACCGCGGAGGATTTCAACCCCACGGTCGTCACCTACGAGGTGTTCGGCACCGGCAGCTTCGCAGTTATCAACTACACGGACCTGGACGGGTTGCCGCAACGCACGGGGCAGGTCAGTTTGCCCTGGACACTGACCCTCGAGACCACCATCCCTTCGGTCAGGCCGGATCTCCTTGCACAGGGCAACGGCCAGTTCATCGGTTGCCGGGTCACCGTCGACGGCGAAGTGGAGGACGAAAGGACCGCTGAGGGCGTGAACGCGGCTACTTACTGCTTGGTGAAGGCGGCATGACGACTCACATCGACGACAGCGTAACCGACGACCTTCCTCCTGCGCATAAACCGCATCGGTCGCGGCTGGCACGGTTTATCCGGACCTTCGCCATTCCCATCGTCCTGGCGTGGATTGCGATCGTCGCCATCCTGAACGTCTCCGTGCCGCAGCTCGAGGACGTCGGCAAGATGCGCGCGGTCTCGATGAGCCCCGATGACGCGCCCGCCCTCATCGCCACCAAGCGCGTCGGCGCGGTCTTTGAGGAGTACACCACCAGCAGCTCGGTGATGATCGTGCTCGAGGGTGACGAACCCCTGGGCGCCGACGCGCACACGTTCTACGACGAAATCGTGCGCCAGTTACGCGCCGACGCCACCCACGTTCAGCACGTCCAGGACTTCTGGGGCGATCCTTTGACCTCGTCAGGCGCCCAGAGCATGGACGGGAAAGCCGCCTACGTGCAGGTGTACATCGCCGGTGACCAAGGCGAGTCACTGGCCAATGAGTCGGTCCAGGCGGTGCGCGACATCATCGCCGGAATCGAGCCGCCCGCCGGTGTGCAGGCCTACGTGACCGGGCCTGCGGCGTCGACGGCGGATCAGCGCGCCGTCGGCGACGCCAGCATGCGGACGATCGAGGCTCTGACGTTCGCCGTCATCATCACCATGTTGCTGCTGGTCTACCGCTCCATCGTCACGATGGTGATCGCGATAGGGATGGTGGTCATCGGACTGCTCTCCGCGCGGGGGAGCGTCGCGTTCCTGGGCTATCACGAGGTCTTCGGGCTCACGACGTTCGCCACCAACTTGCTGGTGACGCTGTCAATCGCCGCCGCCACCGACTACGCCATCTTCCTCATTGGGCGATATCAGGAGGCGAGAAGGGCAGGCGAGGATCGAGAGTCGGCCTACTACACCATGTTTCACGGCACCGCGCACGTGGTGCTGGCATCGGGGATGACGATAGCGGGCGCGGCGGCGTGCCTGCACTTCACCCGCCTGCCGTACTTCAACACCATGGGCTTCCCGTTGTCCATCGGCATGGTGGTCGTGGTGGCCGCCGCGCTGACGCTGGGTCCAGCGGTGATCTCGATCGTGACTCGTTTCGGGCGAGTCCTGGAGCCCAAGGGCATGAAGCGGGCACGTGGGTGGCGGCGCATCGGAGCGGCCACGGTGCGTTGGCCTGGCGCGGTGCTCGTCATGGCGGTGGTTTTGGCTTTGGTGGGCCTGTTGGCGCTGCCCGGCTACCACACCACGTATAACGACCGCATCTTCCAGCCCCCCGACGTGCCGGCCAACGTCGGCTACGCGGCCGCCAATCGGCATTTCTCCGAGGCCAAGATGAATCCCGAACTGGTCATGGTGGAGGCCGATCACGATCTACGCAACCCCGTCGACTTCCTGGTGATCGACAAGATCGCCAAGGCGATGGCGCGTGTGCACGGGATCGCCCAGGTGCAGGCGATCACGCGGCCCGACGGCAAGCCGATCGAGCACGCGTCGCTCCCCTACGTCGTCAGCCAGAGCGGCACGGGCCAGATCATGAGCAACGATTACCAGCAGAAGGTGCTCGAGAACACGCTCAAGCAGGCCGACGACCTGCAGGTCAGCATCGATGCGATGAAGCGGATGCACAGTCTCACTTTGCAGATGGCCGACGTCTCGCGGCGAATGGCCGACAAGATGAGGACGACCTCCGAGCACACCAGCGACGTTCGCGACCATCTCGCCGATTTCGACGACTTCTTCCGGCCGATCCGCAACTACTTCTACTGGGAGCCGCACTGCTACGACATCCCGGCCTGCTGGGCGTTGCGGTCGGTCTTCGACAGCCTCGACGGCATCAACACGTTGTCCGACGACTTTCAGGACCTGGTGCCCGACGTCGAAGAGTTGGCAACTTTGACGCCACAGCTGGCCGCTGTGTTGCCTGCGCAGATCCAGACGCTGGAGAACCAGAAGCAGCTGCTGCTCAACCAGTACCAGGCGCAGAAAGCGCAGCAGGACCACACCATGGCGGCGCAGGAGAACGCCACCGCGATGGGCGAGGCGTTCGACGCCGCCATGATCGACGACTCCTTCTACCTGCCGCCGGAGGCATTCGAGACGGCGGACTTCCAGCGCGGCATCAAACTGTTCCTCTCGCCCGACGGTCACGCCGTCCGGTTCACGGTGTTCCACCAGGGCGACCCATTGAGCGAGGAGGGCACCTCGCACATTGAACCGTTGCGGGTCGCCGCCGTCGATGCCATCAAGGGCACGCCGTTGGAAGGGTCGACGGTATACGTCGGTGGCAGCGCCGCCACCTATAAGGACATGCAACAGGGCGCGGACTACGATCTGCTCATCGCGGCGGTCGCATCGCTGATCCTCATCTTCCTCATCATGGTCGTGCTCACCCGGGCGATCGTCGCCGCAGCAGTCATCGTCGGCACCGTGGTGCTGAGTCTTGGTGCGTCCTTCGGCCTTTCGGTTCTGCTCTGGCAGCACCTCATCGGGATTCCGCTGCATTGGATGGTGCTGCCGATGGCGGTCATCGTCCTGCTCGCCGTCGGTGCGGACTACAACCTGCTTTTGGTCTCGCGGATGAAGGAGGAGATCTACGCCGGCCTGAACACCGGCATCATCCGGTCGATGGCGGGCAGCGGATCGGTGGTCACTGCGGCCGGCATGGTGTTCGCATTCACGATGATCTCCATGGCGGTCAGCGATCTGACCGTCATCGGACAGGTCGGTACCACCATCGGTTTGGGCCTGCTGTTCGACACGTTCGTGGTGCGCTCACTCATGACGCCATCGCTGGCGGCCCTGTTCGGAAAGTGGTTCTGGTGGCCCATGCACGTTCGCCAGCGTCCTCGGGCGCGGCCGTGGCCTACACTTCGATCCCCCGATGACACGGGGTCGGTCGGGCGCCCCGGCAATTGACCTTGATATCAGTAAAGAAAGTTCTCACATCGCAGGTCAGCGATGGTCAGACGGGCGTTGGTCGCGCCTGCTGCCCGCGGCGTCTCGATGCGGCGAGGAGCGAGGACAGCTCTGGCTTGTCGTGGTGCCAGGGTGGTGTGGCCGTTGAGATGTAAAGCGCTCGTTGTCCTGTCCAAGCTGGTGTGGCGGCGGACGGAGGGCGAAGCGTAGCGAGCGGCGCGGACGGGAGCGCCAGCGGACGGGAGCAGAGGGAGCGTAGCGAAGCCCGCAGGTTGCCGCCGGTTCCTTGCGGGCTGTGGCGGCCGGGGCTCCGCGGAGCATCAGTTACGGGTCTGCGCCATGGCGATGGGACTCGTAGGCTGGCGGTTGTGAGCGGGATGCTGGCGCAGCGTGCGCGGCGAGAGGCCGAGGCACGGCTGGCCGGGCAGCCTCGGCGGTTGGCGCATGTGCGGGGTGTCGCGACGACTGCCGAGCGGCTGAGTCGGCGTTTCGATGCCCAGACAGCGGACTGTCTGGTGGCGGCGGCGTGGCTGCACGATATCGGCTACGCACCATCGGTGCGCCAAAGTGGGTTTCATCCGCTCGATGGCGCGGAGTTTGTCCGATCGGCCGGTTTTGGGGAGCTGGTCGCCTCCTTGGTGGCATTTCATACCGGAGCGCACGTGGAAGCCTCCGAGCGCGGTATCTCGGGTTTATCGGCGTTCGGCGACCCGCCCAGCGATGTTCAGGATGCGTTGACGTTTTGCGATCTCACGACCGGACCCGACGGGTCACCGATACCTCCGCAGGATCGACTGAGCGACGTGTTGGCTCGCTATGGGCCCGAGGATCCGGTGCATCGGGCGGTCGACGCAGGCCGCGACGAGTTGTTGGCGACGGTGCGGCGGGTACGCGCCTGGCTGTAGCCGCCCTAACTGCTCGCGGGTCAGCCGAGGTAGGGGTTGTCGCGGTGTTGCAGGTAGTGCTCGATTCGCAGACGCATCGACGGATGCATGTCCAGGCTGGGGATGTCGTCCTGACTGGTCCAGGCGATGTCGGTGCTTTCGTGGTCGATGGCCAGAGTTCCGCCGAGCACCTTGGTGGTGAAGGATAGGGAGAATTGCTGGCGGACTTCACCATCGGTGAACGCGACCACGTGGTGGGGGTTGGTGTAGACACCGACCAGGCCGGTGACTTCGACGTCGAGACCGGTTTCCTCTTTGACCTCGCGCACGGCGGTGTCTGCGATGGTTTCGCCGATGTCGTGTCCGCCGCCCGGTAGCGCCCACAGGGTATTGTCGCGGCGTTTGATCAGCAGGATACGACCGTGTTCGTCGGTGACGATGGCCGAAGCCGACGGGACGACACTGTTAGGTGCCGGAGCGTTGGGGTCGTTGTAGTAGTCGATGCGCATCGAGGGGTCAGCCTTTCGCGGTCAGGGGTGTGGCGTGGTCCCAGACCTGGGTAAAGGCCTGTTCGAGAGTGGCCCAGAGCCGGGGTTCGTGGTGGCGCGACAGCGCCAGCACCGGGTTGTTGCGCCCGGGTGAGCCGTAGATGTGGAAGTTGACGATCATCGCGTCATCCACCCGAAAGATCGACGTGTACAGCGTCGTGTCGTGGGTGCGAATGTCCAGCCCCGGTGTGCCGGCGTGCGGGGCGAGCAGTTCGACTGAGGTGCGGCAGCGGGCGATGACTGCTTCGCCGATGCCTTCCTCCTCGCCGCGCAGGATCATGGTGGCGGTGTCAGGGTCACCGACGAGAAACCGCACCGCAACGCCGCGGGCGGCGGCGTCGAGCAGGGTGTCGAGGAATCCGTCGAGGGTGTCGAACAGGAACGTCGCCGCCAGGACGAGGATGTCGATGCCGGTGGTGGCGCCGGCGAAATGCTGCTGCCATGAGGTGATCGGTAACTGGGTGCGGCTTGCATACAGCGTCGCGGTGAACGGCCCACCCAGCGACGTCGTCGCCAGCGCGCTCGCGGTAGGGGCCGGATACTGGTTGGGCCACAGGTCATGGGGTGTGCAGTCAAGCAACTTAGCGGCGCGGCGGGCGTTGTCCTCGCGGACGTTGTAGTCGATGTTGGCCAGCCAGCGTCGCACCGTCTTGATATCCACGCCCACCGCAGTTGCGAACCTCTGTGGGGAGAGTCCCTTGGCGTGCAGCCGCTGGGTGAGGCGATCGTTGGGGATCGTGGCGGCCTCGGCGTCGCCGTCCTGATCGTCCATCGTCTCAGCGCACATCTTTCCGTGTCGTCCCTGTCCATCCTCAGCGCGTGGTTCCTAGTTTGCCATGCGGCTGCCGCCGCCCCGCGGCGGTGATGCCCGTCCGATGCCCACGGGCATGTCCCTGTCGTGTCCGAAATGTCTGCGGCAGTGTCGGCAATGCCTGCCAACGTCCCTCGCTACGTCCGCGATGTCCACGTGAACTGAGCCCAGCGCCGCAACGGGCGCAAAACAGATCACGAAAGGAACAGCAGGACAATGCGTTTGAGAATCGACACATCAGGCACACGGTTCATCGTCACCCGAGCGGCCGAGCCGCGGCTGAACTTCGAGACCGGCAGCCCAAAAGTGGACACCGCCACCGGCGTGCCGCTGTATGCCGCGCAGCTGCTGGCGTTGGATGACACCGGTGGTGAAGTGCTCAACGTCACCGTCGCCGGGGATCCGAAAGTGACAGTAACCCAACCTGTTTCAGTCGCAGGTCTGGTTGCTATCCCTTGGGCTCAAGGTGATCGCAGCGGCGTGGCGTTCCGTGCCGACGCCATCACCCCCACCAACCCCGCCGCTGCGCCGAGCGATCAAGCGTCCCGCGCGCAGAAATAGCGCGATTGCTGGGGCGCGGCGCTCGTGGGTGTCGCGCCCCAGCACGTGAGCTGCTATCGACCATTCACTCACCAGAGGCACGCCTGTCATGGCATCAAACAACAAGAACAGCAAGAACTCTCAATCCAACGATGACGACTGGATCACCGACCTCATCCTCTCACTGTTCAAAGCGGCCGGGTATCTGCTGTGGTGGGCGGTCCTGTTCCCGGCCATCAGCATCCCGATCATCGCCAGCGTGGCGGTGGCCATTACCCATGGCTCACGCGCGGGTCTGATCATCGGTATTGCTTTCGCTGCCGCGTATGCGGGATGGGCGTGGCTGGACCCGCGATCGTTTCACGGATGGGTCACCGAGCCGGTGCGGCGGCGCTGGTTGACCTGGTCGCGCTACACCCGCACCTGGCAATCGGTGTGCACCCTGCACGGCCTGACCGCCACACTTGGCGAACGCAGCTTGGTGCCGACCTTGCAGTCGGTGCGCATCGGCAAGACGACCGACGTCCTGGCGCTGCGAGTGGTCACCGGCCACTCCCTGGCTGATTGGCACAAGCAATCCGAGGCGCTAGCCGCCGCCTGGCGTGCCGACCGGATCACCATCCGCGCGACCGCCCCCGGAGTGCTACGCATCACCCTGATGCGCGGCGACGTGCTGGCCGACCCGATTGCCCTGCCCATGCCCACGACGGCGACTGCGGTGGATGTGGGGTCGGTGCGGGTCGGGATCACCGAAACCCGCCACTGGTGGCACCTACCTCTGCTTGGCCACCACCTGCTCGTGGCTGGCGCGACCGGCGCGGGGAAAGGCTCAGTGTTGTGGTCACTGATCGCTGGCATCGCCCCCGCCGTGAAAGCCGGACAAGTGCGGCTCTGCGTCATCGACCCCAAAGGCGGCATGGAACTGGGCGCCGGAGCACCCATGTTCACGGTGTTCACCCACGACGCCACCGACACCACCCTGCACCTGCTGCGGCAACTAGTGGAGGTGATGCACGCCCGCGCCAATCGGTTACGGGGCAAGACGCGCCTGCACACCCCGACTCCGACGGAGCCGTTGTTCGTGGTGGTGATTGATGAGATCGCCGCGCTGACTGCGTATGTGACCGACCGCAAGGTGCGCAGCGAAATCGAACAGCTGCTGGGCCTGCTGCTCTCCCAAGGCCGCGCCGTCGGCATTTCGGTGGTGGCAGCGGTGCAAGACCCGGCCAAAGACACCCTGCCGGTGCGGCAGCTGTTTACCGTGCGAATCGGGTTGCGGTTGACCGAAGCCACCCAAACCACCATGGTTTTGGGCCAGGGCACCCGCGACGCGGGGGCCGACTGCGATCACATCCCCGACACCACTCCCGGTGTGGGCTACCTGATGATCGATGGCGCGGCCCAACCGGTGCGGGTACGGGCATTTCACGTCACCGACCACGACATCGCCACTCTGGCAGCACGATTCCGGCCACCGCGTGCCGCGACCCGCGTCAACCAGTCCAACGGCGGGTGCACCGACACCGACCGGGGTCAACGGTGACTACTGCAACGACAGCCCCCACGCTGGTGTTGCCCGGGGTTCCCGGCTCGATCGACACCAGTACGGTGGTGGATCAGATGGTGCGCCGCGCGTCCTCGATGGGGTTCGCATCGTGGTGGCGGCGCGCGGAATCCGTTGGCTTCTGCGCCCACCCCATCCAACTCACGGGTACCGACGAGATAGGCCGCGATCGGGTGGTGTGGACACGGTGCAACAACCGCCGCGCCCAGATCTGCCCGTCGTGCTCAGATCTGTACGCCCGCGACACGTGGCAGCTCGTGCACGCTGGCACCGCCGGCGGCCACCACGACGTCCCCGCAGCAGTGGCCGATCGTCCGCAGGTGTTCGTCACCCTCACCGCACCCAGCTACGGGCCTGTCCACACCATCGCGCGTGCAGCCTATAGGCGCCACCGGGTGTGCCACGATCACGACCGTATTGGCGGCTACCGCCGCTGTCCGCATGGAAGACCACTGTGGTGCAGCAGAACCCACGGCGAAGGTGACAACCAAGTGGGTCAGCCGATCTGCGCAGACTGCTACGACTACACGGGGCATGTCCTGTTCACCTGGCACCTGCCCGAACTGTGGCGACGCTTCACCATCACCCTGCGACGCACGCTGCGCCGAGAGCTACGCGCCTCGGGCGCCGACCCGGACGCGGTGCGGGTCAGCTTCATCAAAGTCGTCGAACTGCAAGCTCGGCTCGTCCCGCATATTCATGCCCTGATCCGCCTCGATCCGCGCGACAGCGATGACTGCGGCGGTCAGGAATGGCACGCGCCCCTCACAGCTACCGAACTGGGCACCATCATCCAACAGGCCGCTCGAACTGTGGCCGTGACGGTCACCGATTCATCCTCAGCGACCGCGACACGGGTGATCAGGTTCGGCACACAAGTCGACACCCAACCCGTTGGCAACCGGCACGCTAGCACGGACGTCCCTGCTGTGCAGGATGATTCACCACATGGCCGGGCGCTGCCAGGCCGACGCGTAGCTCGCTATCTTGCGAAATACGTCACCAAGTCCTTAGCTGATGTCGGGATCAGCGCGCGACGCATATCCACCGAGTCCATCGCCGACCTCGACGTCACCGATCACGTCCGGGCGATCCTGACCACCATCAGCCAACTCGCCGATAGGGGATTGGCCGGTGTCGGCCGGTGGCTGCACACCCTCGGCTACCGGGGCCACATCATCAGCAAATCCCGCCGCTACTCCACGACAATGAGCGCGCTGCGCGAACGCCGCGCCACCTGGACACGTGAACAACGTTTGAAAAGCAGTGCACACCAACATGATCTCGGCTTCGACTCCACCGATGATTTGGTGGCGTGGGAGTTTGACCGTGCCGGCCCCACCAGCCTCGGCGACCGCACCCTCGTCTACTCCGCAGCCCTCCAACGTACCCACACCCGCCGCATCGGACTCGTGGAAGCCCGTCGCCAAGCCCGCAACCAACAATGGGATCCGCCAGGGGGAAGCGATGGTTGAAAAGTCTCCCCGAACGGCACATGCTCGGTCCGGGCGTCGCGCTCAAGCGGATGCGCCGACCATGTCGGAGGGAGGTGTTGAAATTGTCCTGCCTGACGACTATCGACTTCCGTGCGAAGCCAACCGCGCGCTGGTCCACGTCATAATGGCAGTGCGGGACCGGATGCTCGGATCGGAGAGGGGAATCGCGTGAGCCTGAGGTTCGCCTTCTACGGCCGAGTGAGCACGGAGGATGCTCAAGACCCGGAGGCGAGCCGCAGCTGGCAGAAACGGCGCGCCATCGACCTGATCACTCCGCACGGTGGAGTCCTCGTGAGTGATTACTTTGATGTGGGACAAAGCCGTTCGCTGCCGTGGAAGCGCAGGCCCGAGGCGTCGCGTCTCCTAGCCGATGTCACCGCCAGGGATCGTGGCTTCGACGCCGTGGTGATCGGCGAACCCGCTCGCGCGTTCTACGGGCCGCAGTTCGCGCTCACTTTCCCGGTGCTCACGCACTATGGAGTTGGCTTGTGGGTACCTGAGGTCGGCGGAGCGGTCGATCCCGGCTCCGAGGCGCACGATCTCGTGATGACTCTGTTCGGCGGCATGAGCAAGGGAGAGCGCGCGCGAATCCAGATGCGCGTCCGTACGGCGATGTCGGCACTCGCGCAGGACACGTCCAGATACCTCGGTGGTCGGCCCCCGTACGGTTACCGGCTCGTCGATGCCGGTCCGCACCCGAACCCCGCCAAGGCCAATCTCGGGCAGCGACTTCACCGCCTCGAACCGGACCCTGTGACGTCGCCGATCGTCGAGCGGATCTACCGCATGTACGCCGACGGTGCGGGCCTGCGCTACATTGCGCAACAGCTCACCGACGATGGCGTGCCGTCACCGAGCCAGCATGACCCTGCACGCAACCGTCATCGAGACGCGCGAGGATGGGCGCATTCGGCGATCCGCGCGATACTCGACAACCCGGTCTACACGGGTATCCGCATTTGGGGCAAGCAGGAGAAGTACGAAGTCCTGGTCAACCCGGACGATGTCGCTGCCGGGTACGAGACACGGATGCGGTGGCGTGATCAGGCCGATTGGATCGCACCAGACCGCCGCACGCACGAAGCACTGATCTCCCACGATTTGGCGCAGGCTGTGCGCCATCGCACACGCGCGCGGCGCGGTCCTAGCCTCGTCTGCACGCGAGAATCGACCACGCCGTACGCACTTCGAGGGCTGTTGTTCTGCTCTGCATGTGGGCGGCGGATGCAGGGCGCTGCCCGCATCGGGAAGCGAACAACTCGCATCCTCTACCGCTGTGAATTCGGTAAGTCTCGTTCCGTACCTGTGGATCTGAGTGATCACCCGCGTACGGTCTATCTCCGCGAGGACGCGCTGACGCCTCGGCTCGATGATTGGATCGCCAGTCTTGCTGACCCCGAAGACTTGGCTCGCGGGCAAGAGGTGGACCCGACAGAGGGAACTGGTTACGCCGCCTTGCAGCGCCAGCTCAGCGAGGCAAATAGGAAGATAGCCGCGTTGGTCACCGCGGTGGAGTCCGGTGTGGCCGTTGAGGATTTGACTGCTGCATTGCGTCGCCGCACAGCCGAGCGTGATGAGTTGAAGGCCCGCCTCGAGCAAGCTGAGCGCCCCCGCGTCATGTCTGCCGCACAGATCAGCGAGTTGGTCGACAAGCTGGGTGGGCTGTCAGCCGTGCTGGCTGCAGCAACAGCGGCAGAACGCGCGGATGTGTATGCAAGCCTGGGCTTGCGTCTTGACTACGACCCGCATCGTCAGCGAGTCACGGCGACGGCCGACCTAAGTCGTGTCGCCGGACGTGTCCGAGGGGGGACTTGAACCCCCACGCCCGTTAATAGGGCACTAGCACCTCAAGCTAGCGCGTCTGCC
>JAGQTS010000018.1 GCA_020438895.1 Mycobacterium sp. | reverse complement strand
ACCTGGTGGTGGTGACCGACGACAATCCCCGAGACGAGGACCCAGCGGTCATCCGGGCGGCAGTCCTGTCCGGTACCCGCCCGAGCGGCCGGCCGTCGCGAGCCGAGGTGGTGGAGATCGGTGATCGTCGGGCGGCGATCGGATTCGCCGTGCGCTGGGCGCAACCCGGTGACGTTGTGGTGATCGCGGGCAAGGGCCACGAGCGTGGGCAGACCGTCGCCGGCCGTACCCTGCCCTTCGATGATCGTGAGGAACTGGCCCGCGCGTTGGAGACCTTGGGAGCAGCCCCGTGATCGACCTGACCCTGGCCCAGATCGCCGAGATCGTCGGCGGCAGGATCGACGGGATCGATTCCGGGGCCGCCGCAACGGTCCGGGTCACCGGTACGGTCGAATTCGACTCCCGCGCGGTAACGCCCGGCGGGCTGTTTCTTGCGTTGCCCGGTGCCCGCGCCGACGGCCATGACTTCGCCTCTGCCGCAATCGAATCCGGTGCTGTGGCGGTCCTCGCAGCCCGACCGGTAGGGGTCCCGTCGATCCTGGTTCCGCCAGCGCCGCCGGCCGACGCGCATGCCGGCGTGCTCGAACACGACACCGAGGGAACCGGTGCGGCGGTGCTGGCGGCATTGGCCAGGCTGGCCGCCGCGGTCGCCGACGAGTTGGTCGCCGGCGGCCTTCGGATCGTCGGAATCACCGGCTCATCGGGCAAGACCTCGACCAAGGATCTCGTCGCTGCCGTCCTGCGCCCACTGGGGCGGGTGGTCGCCCCACCCGGCTCGTTCAACAACGAACTCGGGCTCCCGTGGACGGTCCTGCGGGCCACCCGGGATACCGATTTCCTGGTGCTGGAGATGTCCGCCCGGCATCCGGGAAATATCGCGGCGCTGGCCCGGATCGCACCGCCGGCGATTGCCGTGGTGCTCAACGTGGGCACCGCGCATCTGGGTGAGTTCGGATCGCGCGAGCTCATCGCGACCACCAAAGCCGAACTGGTGCAGGCTGTGCCGGCCGCAGGCGTGGCGGTGCTCAACGCCGACGACCCGGTTGTGGCCGCGATGGCCGCCCGCACCGAGGCTCGGGTGGTGACCGTGGGCCGGGCGGAAGCCCCGGAGTCTGGAGCGGACGTCCGGGCCGTGGACGTTCATCTCGATGAGTTGGCCAGGCCGAGCTTCACCCTGGTCGCGGCCGGCCACTCGACCCCGGTCCGGCTCGCCGTGCACGGCGAGCATCAGGTGGGCAACGCACTGGCGGCCGCCGCCGTGGCGCTGGAGTGCGGAGCCGGACCCCAGCAGGTGGCCGCGGCGCTCGGCGCAGCGGCCCCGGCATCCCGGCGCCGGATGGAGGTGCGCACCCGGTCTGACGGTGTCACCGTGATCAACGACGCCTACAACGCCAACCCCGATTCCATGCGAGCCGGATTGCAGGCGCTGGCGGTGATGGCGAGGCAGTCCGGCGGCCAACCCGAGGAATTGCCGCGCCGAAGCTGGGCGGTGCTTGGGGAGATGGGGGAGTTGGGCGAGGAGTCGGTAACCGAGCACGACCGCATCGGCCGGCTGGCGGTGCGCTTAGATATCAGTCGTCTCGTCGTCGTCGGAACGGGGAGGCCGATGAGCGCCATGTACCACGGGGCGGTCATGGAGGGGTCCTGGGGATCGGAGGCGATCATGGTGGCAGACGCCGACGCCGCGCTGGACGTGTTGCGCACTCAGTTGCGACCCGGTGATGTGGTTCTGGTGAAGGCATCCAACGCGGCCGGTCTTGGCGCGCTGGCCGACGAGCTCGGTAAAGAGCCTCCCGGATGAGGCTCATCCTCGTTGCGGTCGGGATCTCGCTGGCGGTCTCCATCCTCTTGACACCCAGCTTGATCAAGATCTTCACCAGACAGGGTTTCGGCCAGGAGATCCGCGAGGACGGCCCGCCCAGCCACAAGACCAAGCGCGGCACTCCGTCGATGGGTGGAGTTGCCATCGTCGCCGGGATCTGGGCCGGCTATTTCGGTGCGCATCTCGTCGGCCTGCCGCTGGATGGCAGCGGGCCGACGGCGTCTGGACTGTTGGTGCTCGGCCTGGCCACGGCGTTGGGTGCGGTCGGATTCATCGATGATCTGATCAAAATCCGGCGATCTCGCAACCTGGGGCTCGACAAGACCGCCAAGACCGTGGGCCAGGTCAGTGCCGCGGTGATTTTCGCTGTGCTGTGCCTGCAGTTCCGCAACGCCGACGGTTTGACCCCCGGCAGCACGCAGCTGTCCTATGTGCGGGAAATCGCCACGGTGGCCTTGCCGCCGCTGGTGTTCATCGTCTTCGTGATCCTGCTGGTCAGCGCCTGGTCGAATGCGGTCAACCTCACCGACGGGCTCGATGGGCTGGCAGCCGGCAGTATGGCCATGGTCAGCGCCGCGTACGTGCTGATCACCTTCTGGCAGTACCGCAACGCCTGCGCGACAGCCCCGGGCCTGGGCTGCTACAACGTGCGTGACCCGTTGGATCTGGCATTGATCGCCGCCGCCGCAGCCGGGGCGTGCATCGGCTTCCTGTGGTGGAATGCCGCGCCGGCAAAGATATTCATGGGTGATACCGGATCGCTGGCCCTTGGCGGGATCATCGCCGGGTTGTCCATCACCAGCCGCACCGAGGTGCTGGCCGTCGTGCTCGGTGCGCTGTTCGTGGCGGAGGTGACCTCGGTGGTGGTGCAGATCATCGCCTTCCGCTCCACCGGGCGACGGGTCTTCCGGATGGCGCCTTTCCATCACCACTTCGAATTGGCGGGCTGGGCGGAGACGACGGTCATCATCCGGTTCTGGCTGCTGACGGCGATCGCGTGTGGACTGGGTGTCTCGCTGTTCTACAGCGAGTGGTTGTCGGCCATCGGTGACTGAGTCGCTGGCACCGCTGGTTCCGGGAGCGCGGGTCCTGATCGCCGGAGCCGGTATCACCGGTCGCGCGGTGCTGGCGGCACTGGACGTCGTTGGTGTCGATGCGTGGTTGTGCGACGACAACGCCGCGGCGCTGGCGGCGGCGGACGCCCGCACGCTGGAACCGGCCGAGGCGATCGGTCGGATCGGCGAGTTCGATCTGTTGGTCACCAGCCCGGGCTTCCCGCCCAACGCCCCGGTACCGGGCGCCGCGGCCGCCGCCGGCGTGCCGATCTGGGGCGATGTGGAGCTGGCCTGGCGGCTGGACGCCGCGGGACGGTATGGCCCGCCCAGGACCTGGCTGGTAGTCACCGGCACCAACGGCAAGACCACGACGACCTCGATGCTGCATGCCATGCTGCTGGCCGCCGGGCGCACGTCGGTGTTGTGCGGCAACATCGGCCGACCGGTCCTCGACGTCCTGAGCCGCCCGGCCGATGTGCTGGCCGTGGAACTCTCCAGCTTTCAGTTGTTCTGGGCTCCATCGCTGCGGCCGCGGGCCGGGGTGGTGCTCAACGTGGCCGAAGACCACCTCGACTGGCACGGCACCTTCGCGGCCTACGCCGCGGCGAAGGCCCGTGCCCTGGTGGGTGATGTGGCGGTGGCCGGACTGGACGATCCGCCGGCAGCGGCGCTGCTGGCCGCCGCGCCTGCCCGGCTGCGGGTCGGCTTCCGGCTGGGCGAACCGAGGCCCGGCGAACTGGGAGTGCGGTCGGGCATGCTGGTCGACCGGGCGTTCGCGGCGGATCGCGGGTTGGAATTGGCGCCTGTTGAGTCGATACCGGTGACCGGTCCGATCGGAGTGCTCGACGCGCTGGGCGCAGCCGCACTGGCTCGAGCGGTGGATGTCCCGCCGGCAGCGATCACCACCGCCCTGGCCGACTTTCGGGTGGGGGAGCACCGTGCCGCGCTGGTTGGCGAAATCTCCGGAGTGCGTTACGTGGACGACTCCAAGGCCACCAATCCCCATGCTGCCGAGGCCTCGATCCGGGGTTATCCGCGGGTGGTGTGGATAGCCGGCGGCCTGCTCAAGGGTGCTTCGCTCGATGACATGGTGCCCCGGATCGCCGGCCGACTGGCCGGAGCCGTCCTGATCGGCCGGGACCGGGCCGAGGTTGCTGATGCGTTATCGCGACACGCGCCCGATGTCCCTGTCATCAACGTTGTGACGCGCGAGGATGCTGGGGTGCATGAGACAAAAGGGTCGCTTGTGGCAGATGGGACTCGCATCGTCGATGGGGCGCAGCCCGGTCTGGGATCTCGATTGATGAGCGAGGTCGTCGCTGCGGCCGCGAGTCTGGCCCGGCCTGGGGATACCGTTCTCCTCGCCCCGGCCGGAGCGTCATTCGACCAGTTCAGCGGATATGCCGACCGCGGCGACGCGTTCGCCGCCGCGGTGCGCGCCGCGGCCCGGTAGGGATCGCTACATGATGCGCGCGTTGCTGGCCGGTCTGCGGGGCCGGAGCGCTTCCCCCACGGACGGTGACAACCCGGGGCCCGACGAGGCAGCCGGTTCGGCGGCATCGGCTACGGAGGGGGCCGCGTCGGCGGGCCTGACCGCCCGGATCGCCCCACTTCGCGGCATGGGTGCCTGGCTCTCGCGGCCGATGACGTCATTCCACCTGATGATTTCCGTGGCAGCGCTGTTGACCACGCTCGGCCTGATCATGGTGCTGTCGGCGTCCGGTGTGCATGCCTATGACCGCGACGGCACGCCGTGGTCGATCTTCGGCCGCCAGGTGATGTGGGCGGCGGTGGGGTTGTTCGCCTGCTGGTTCGCCTTACGTCTACCGATCAGCTTTCTGCGCCGCGCGGCATTCTCGGGGTTTGCCGTGACGATCGTCCTGCTGGTTATGGTGCTGATTCCCGGTATCGGTCAGATCGCCAACGGCACCCGGGGCTGGTTCGTCGTCGGTGGGCTGTCGATGCAGCCCTCTGAGCTGGCCAAGATCGCCTTCGCGGTGTGGGGTGCACACCTGCTGGCCGCTCGCCGGATGGAACGGGCCAGCCTGCGGGAAATGCTGATCCCGCTACTGCCGGCGGCCGTGATCGCACTGGCGCTGATCGTGGCTCAGCCGGATCTGGGCCAGACGGTGTCGCTCGGCATCATCCTGCTCGCCTTGTTGTGGTTCGCCGGCCTGCCGTTGAAGGTGTTCGTCAGCTCCCTGATCGCCGCGGTCTCAGCGGCCGCCGTTCTCGCGGTCTCGGCCGGCTATCGTTCAGCGCGGGTGCAGTCCTGGCTGGACCCCGGCTCCGACGCTCAGGGTTCGGGTTATCAGGCGCGTCAGGCGAAGTTCGCCCTGGCCAACGGTGGTGTTTTTGGTGATGGGCTCGGGCAGGGGACCGCGAAATGGAACTATCTGCCCAATGCTCACAATGACTTCATCTTCGCCATCGTCGGCGAAGAGCTCGGGTTCATCGGGGCGGCCGGTCTGCTGGGTCTGTTTGGGGTGTTCGCCTTCACCGGAATGCGGATCGCCAAGCGTTCCGCCGATCCGTTTCTGCGGCTGCTGACCGCGACGACGACCGCGTGGGTCATCGGCCAGGTGTTCATCAACGTCGGCTATGTGATCGGCCTGTTGCCGGTCACCGGAATCCAACTCCCGCTCATCTCGGCAGGTGGGACGTCAACGGCGACAACACTTTTCATGGTGGGTCTAATGGCCAACGCCGCCCGGCACGAGCCCGCCGCGGTGGCTGCACTGCGATCCGGGCGCGACGACCGGATGAACCGTCTGCTGAGATTGCCGTTACCGGAGCCCTATGCGCCAACCCGGGTCGAGGCGCTTCGAGACCGGCTCCGCACCGATCGCGGTACCCGCAGGGAAGCCGGCACCGCCAAGTCGGCCAAGTCGGCCAAGCCGGCCAAGGCTGCCGAGGCTGCCAAGTCCAAGCTGGCCACATCGGGACGTCCGCAGCGGACCAGCCGGTCCGCGCGCTCGCGCGAACGGGTACCGGCCAACCGCGTCGCCCGAGCGGAACAAGGCTCATGGCAGAAAGGTCGCGCCGCTGCCAAATCGGGGTCGACGCGTCAGGGCGCGGCGCGCTCAAGGCATCATGGAGGCGCCTCGGCTGCGAGGCGTGCCGCCGGGGCGCAGGGCCGCGCGCAGCACGGGAGTGTCGAGGTCCGGCGGTCCCGAAGCCTGGAAGGTCAGCGTCACGGGTGAGTCGGTCTGGTCGGGCGGTGTCGGTCGTGCTGGCCGGCGGCGGCACTGCCGGGCACGTCGAGCCTGCGCTGGCGGTGGCTGACGCGCTCACCGCGATCGACCCGGAGGTGCGCATCACCGTGCTGGGCACCGCGCGGGGACTGGAGACCCGGCTCGTGCCCAGTCGCGGGTATCGGCTGGAACTGATCACCCCGGTGCCACTGCCGCGCACCCCCACTGCCGATCTGCTGCGGCTGCCATGGCGGTTGCGGCGGTCGGTCGTCGAGACCCGGCAGGTGCTGGCCGCCGTGCACGCCGATGTGATCGTCGGCTTCGGGGGGTATGTCGCGGTGCCGGCCTACCTCGCCGGAAGGGGCGTGTTGTCGTCCCCGGGTCGCTTCGCTCCTGCCCGCCGGGCTGTACCCATCGTCGTCCATGAGGCCAACGCCCGGGCAGGCCTGGCCAACCGGCTCGGTGCCCGCACGGCGCACCGGGTGCTGGCTGCGGTTCCGAACTCCGGATTGAGTGGCGCCGAGGTGGTCGGCATGCCGTTACGGGCCTCGATCACCGGACTGGATCGCGAGGGGCTGCGCTCCGCGGCACGGCAGTACTTCGGTTTCGGACCGGATGTGCCGGTCCTGCTGGTGTTCGGCGGATCGCAGGGCGCGGCGTCGATCAACCGGGCGGTGTCGGGCGCGGCCGAGGCGCTGGCAGATGCCGGGGTGGCAGTGCTGCACGCCCACGGCCCCAAGAACGCCGTGACGCTGCCGGAACCGCGGCCCGGTGATCCCCCCTATCTCGCGGTGCCCTACCTCGATCGGATGGATCTGGCTTATGCCGCTGCGGATCTGGCGATCTGCCGTTCGGGTGCGATGACGGTCGCCGAGGTCTCCGCGGTCGGCCTGCCTGCGGTGTACGTTCCGCTTCCGATCGGAAACGGCGAGCAGCGGCTCAACGCTCAACCGGTGGTGGCCGCCGGCGGGGGACTGCTGGTCGAGGACGCCGACCTGAGCCCCGAGTTCGTCGCGGCGCAGGTGGTGCCGCTGATCAACGATCGTCCCCGGTTGGCCACCATGACGGCCGCCGCCGCCGGAGCGGGCCACCGTGAGGCCGCGCGCCGGGTGGCCGAGGTCGTTCTCGACGTCGCCCGCGCGGGCCGGACGCGCACCGAGGCGGGCCGGTGACGCCGATGGCCCCGTTACCGCCGGAACTGGCCCGGGTGCACATGGTCGGCATCGGCGGGGCCGGTATGTCGGGTATCGCCCGCATCGTGCTGGACCGCGGCGGTCAGGTGTCCGGATCGGACGCCAAGGAATCGCGAGCCGTGGCGGCACTGAGAGCCCGTGGTGCCCAGATCGCCATCGGGCACAGTGCGGCCAACCTCGACCTGCTCGACGGCGGTCCGACCGCCGTCATCACGACCTACGCGGCGATCCCGAAGACCAATCCCGAGTTGGTCGAAGCTCGCCGACGGGCCATTCCGGTCGTCCTACGCCCGGCTGTGCTGGCCAAGCTCATGGCGGGGAACCGGACGCTGTTGGTGACCGGTACGCACGGCAAGAC
>JAGQTS010000294.1 GCA_020438895.1 Mycobacterium sp. | reverse complement strand
CTCGACGAGACCGACTCCGGTCTCGACATCGACGCCCTGCGCGTGGTGGCCGAAGGTGTGCAGCGGATGCGGTCCCCGGAGCGATCGATGCTGATCATCACCCACTACCCGCGGCTGTTGGAGTACGTGAAGCCCGACGTGGTCCACGTGCTCAGCGCGGGTCGGATCGTGCGCAGCGGCGGCCCCGAACTGGCCTACGAACTGGAAGACGAGGGCTACGCCGCCACGGTGGCCGACAGCTCCCGTGCGGCTGGTGTGTCGTGACCATCTGGGACGACGCCCCAGCCCTGCCGACCAAGCGGGACGAGCCCTGGCATTACGTGTCGGTACCGACCATCACCCGCGTGCCCTATGAGGTAGCCGGGGTGGGCGGTGCCACAAAAGCCCAGGAGGCGCTGGCCGCTGATCTGATCGGGCGGCTAGTCGCGGAGCTGGCCGGCCCGCTGGTGGTGACGGTCAACGGGGTCGTCTGCGATTCGCTGTCCCGGGCGACCGCGCAGCCGGGAGTGTCGTGGCGCAGCGAACCCGGACCTTCCTCCGGTGGCGACGCCGGGGATCCGGCCGACGGTTTCGAGGCCCTCAACCGGCTGCACGCTCCGTGCGTGGTACGCATCGAGATCGGCGCCGGCGTAGCCGCCGATCCCATCCAGGTCGTCCACGTCACGGTGGGGGATGCACCCGACGGTGCCCCCGGTGTGGCCAGTCCCCGCACCGAGGTTTCGGTGGGCGCGGGCGGCCAGGCCACCGTCATCGAGACCTACCTGAGCGCACCGGGCGAACTGCTGGTCAACGCGTCGACGACGGTCGGGGCGGGGGAGGGTGCCACCGTGCACCACCACCGCATCGAGTTGGACGACGCCGCCACCACGCACCTGGGCCGAACCGAGTTCGATCTGGCCGAGGGGTCCAACCTGCGTTCGACCAGCTTCACTGCCGGTGCGACGCTGGCGCGGGCCGCCACGCTGGTGAGGTTGGCGGGAGAGCACGCCACCGCCGAGATCGACGGCCTGTACCTGCCCACCGCGGGCCGTCACCACGATCACCTTGTGACGGTGGAGCATGCCGCGTCGCATTGCAACAGCTCGCAACGGTTCAAGGGCGTGGTCAGCGCCGGCGGACGCGGTTCGTTCACCGGTCACGTGATCGTGCGCCCCGGTACGGTCAAGACCGACGCCCAGCAGTCCAATCGCAGTCTCCTGCTCGACTCGTCGGCCCGGTCCGACACCCGGCCGTGGCTGGAGATCTTGGCCGACGACGTGCGGGCCAGCCACGGCGCCACCGTGGGCCGTCTCGACGACGACGCCCTCTTCTACCTCCGTAGCCGGGGCATCCCCGAGCCGACGGCACGGGAACTGTTGATCGATGCCTTCACTGGCGAGATCGTGGAGATGGTGGACCAGACCGAGGTACGCGAGCACCTTCGTCACGTTCTGCCCGAACTCGGATCCCACACTGGAGATTCAGAATGACCGCAGCCGCAACCGAACAGTCAGAGGGCAAGGGCCGGAGCAAGACCGTCGCCTTGCGGAGGGACTGCCTGGCCACCACCGTCCCCCAAGGTGAGCGGGTGTCTCTGTCGGCCGGCGGGGTGGTGACGCTCGTACAGTCGCTGGGTGGAAGCTTCACCGTGCGCACCGAGATGGGAACCCTGCTGCGCATCGACGGCTCCGACTGCGACGCTCTCGGGCTCGAGGCCCCTGAGCGCCGGGTACAGATCACCGCTGGCCAGTTCAGCATGGACCGGGTGACCGAGGCCCTCCACACCGTGTACGACCCGGAGATTCCGGTGAGCATCGTCGAACTCGGCCTCATCTACCGGTGCGACGAGATCATCGACGACAACGGCAAGCGACATATCCAGATCGACATGTCGATGACGGCACCGGGGTGCGGAATGGGAGATGTCCTGCGGGCCGATGCCGGCCGGGCGGTAGCTGCTCTGCCCGGTGTGGACGAGGTGGACGTGACCCTGGTGTGGGAGCCGCCGTGGACGGTGGCCCGCATGTCCGAAGAAGCTCGCCTCCAGCTCGGCCTGCTGTAGCTGCTTGCGGCCCACCGTTCCGGTTGTGGAGACCCGAGTGGGCGCCTTGGCGGCGGGTGATGATGTCGGCTCGGAGCGGTCAGCCCGCTATCGTGCTTCGGTCCCTGGAGACGGGGGCACCGTACTGAAAGGTCAACCGTGGTCCCCTTCCTGGTAGTCGTGCATGTGATCGTGTCTCTCGGTCTGCTGGTGCTGGTGCTGTTGCACAGCGGCAAGGGTGGCGGCCTGTCGGACATGTTCGGCGGTGGAATGGGTGCCGCGGCACAGGGCTCCACCGTGGTGGAGAAGAACCTCGACCGCATCACGGTCGCATTCGCCATTGCTTTCGGCTTCACCTCGCTGGGTCTTGGCCTGCTGATGAGCACGCCTACCTGACCGACCGTCGGTGACAACCTGGTTGTGACTGCGGGGATCTCTCTGTCCGCGCGCCTTGCGGATTGGTCCAGTCGTCGTCGCTGTGAGGATCATCAGAGCATGGCTGCGCCTCGGTTCTAACCATGCCGAGCTCATGGGTCGGCTCCACGCCGGCTCGCCCTCCCTATGCGCGCCTTGCCCGGGCGGGGACACCTCGGTTGCCTGCGGGAGCGTGCGGGTACGAGAGTTGCCATCGGCTGTTCTAAACCAATTGGTTGACAACTGAGAAGCGTGGGCCTACGGTCTAATCAACCAAACGGTTGATGAAGGTGTGCGTCGGAATGGAAGAAGCGCAGATCTCCAAGGTGTTCGCTGCCCTGGCCGACCCGACCCGTCGCGACATCGTGGCCCGCCTCGCAGTCGGTGATGCCACGGTCAGCGACCTGGCTGAGCCCTACGACATATCGGTACAGGCCGTGTCCAAGCACATCCGGGTGCTGGCTGACGCTGGCCTGGTCACCCAGCACCGCGAAGCCCAGCGCCGCCCGTGTCACCTCGAGGCGGAGGTGTTCGACCTCATGACCAGATGGATCGAACGGTACCGACGTCAGGCTCAGGCCCGCTACGAGCGACTCGACGCGGTCCTGGCCGACTTGCAGGCAGACGAAAACGCAGAAATGACCGTACCCAGTCAAGGAGAAGCATCATGACCGCCACCGCCCGCTACCAGGCCACGATCGAGGCCGACCCAACCGTTCCCGTCATCAGGATCACCCGTGACTTCGATGCCACGCCAGCGCAGTTGCTGAGGGCTCACACCGACCCTGTGTTGTTCGCCCGTTGGGTAGGCCCCGACGGCATGAACACCCGCATAATCGACTGGGATGCCACCGACGGCGGCCGCTGGCGCTACGTGGCCAGCCGAGATGGCGAGGACTACGGCTTCCGAGGCTGCTTCCACGAGGTGAGCGAGGCGCGGATCGTCCAGACCTTCACCTACGAGGGAATGCCAGAGGGCGTGTCGTTGGAGACCCTCACCTTCGAGGATCTGGGCGACGGCCGCACACGGTTGCACGCCCAGTCCCTGGTCGACAGCTTCGAGGGGCGCGACGCCTGGTTGGCCAGCGGCATGGAGACAGGAGTGAACGAGGGCTACGCCAAGCTCGACGCCCTGGTCGGTGAGCTGTGATCACCCCGCCTGCGGATACCCACCGGCGACTGGCCGCAGACTTCACAGCCACCGTTGAACAGGCCGATGCGCTCGACCGCGCCGAAGGCAAGGTCTGGGATCGCCCCGCTCCACCCGAAGGCTGGGACGCCCGCGACGTGGTCCGTCACCTCGTGGAATGGCTTCCCTCATTCCTGGAGGGCCAGACCGACATCAGGTTTCCGGCCGGGCCCTCGGTCGACGAGGATCCAGCCGGAGCCTGGCGGCATCACTGCGAGTCGGTTCAGAAACTCCTCGACGATCCGCTGGCCGCGGATCGGGTCCACAATTTCGGGCACCTTGGGTCGATGACACTGGCCCAGGCGATCGACATGATCTACACGCCCGACGTGTTCCTCCACCGCTGGGACCTGGCCCGGGCGACCGGCCAGGACGAGACGCTGGATCCAGTGCGGTGCGCACAGATGCTCGAGGGGATGTTGCCCATGGACGACTCCCTCCGCCAGAGCGGCCACTTCGGCCCGAAGGTCGACGTACCAGAAGGCGCCGACGCCCAGACGAGACTGCTCGCCTTCATCGGCCGCAAGCCTTGACCGAACGACGGAGTCCGTGACCGACCTCCGGCGCCTCTCATGGTCGTCGACCAAGCGCGCTGCCTCTGCTCGGCCGCTGACGATGAGAACTCGCTTGGAGCTTGGACCGAGAGAGACGGACCAACTGCCGCCAGGCACCCGGCCTGACGGGTTGCCTTTGCTGGGGACGTGGGGCAGCGCGCTACAGTGACGACCCTCACCGGGCGCACCCGGAGAGGCCACGTCGGAGTGGCGGAATTGGCAGACGCGCTAGCTTGAGGGGCTAGTGCCCTTAGGGGCGTGGGGGTTCAAGTCCCCCCTCCGACAC
>JAGQTS010000293.1 GCA_020438895.1 Mycobacterium sp. | reverse complement strand
CGGCGGCGGGGGTGGCGGTGGCGGCGGTGGCGGCGGCGGTGGCGGAGGAGGAGGCTCATGGTGACTGTGCTGCTGATTGTCATCCTGCTGGCCGCGGTGGCGGTGCTGGTCGGTTTCGTCGCCGGCTACAACAAGCTGCGCACCGCTGACGTCCGTGCCGACGAGGCGTTAGGAGGCATTGACGTGCAGCTCACCCGAAGAGCTGCCCTGATCCCCGGCTTGGTGCACACCGTTCAGAGCTTCGCCACTCACGAGAAGGCGGTGCTGCAGCACGTGGCCGACGCGCAGGTCGCGTTGACCGCGGCCACCTCCGGGAAGTCGGTGACTCAGCGCACCACCGCCGAGCGCCAATTCGACACCGCTGTGGGCCAGGTGCTGGCCTTGGGCACCACATACCCACAGCTGAACTCCTCGGCGAACTTCCTCAACCTGCAGCAGAACCTGGCGGACACGGAGGACAAGCTGGCCTTCGCCCGGCAGTACTACAACGACGCGGCCGCAACCGTGAATCGGCTCCGAACCACCATTCCCTGGATGTTCGTCGCCGGTATGGCAGGGGTAGGGGAGCGGGAGTTCTACCAGGTGCCCAAGTGAGCCCGCCCGCATCGTCGGGGCGGAATTCCTGAGTAGACCGGGAACGGTTGGATGCGCATCGTTTTCGCCGGCACACCGGCCCCGGCGCTGCCCTCGTTACGGCGGCTGCTCGAATCCCCCCGCCACGACGTCGTGGCGGTGCTGACCCGCCCGGATGCCGCCGCCGGCCGGCGCGGAAAGCCGACTCCTTCCGCAGTGGCCCAGTGCGCCCTGGATGCCGGCGTCCCGGTTCTGCGCCCACAACGGCCGAACTCCCCGGAATTCGTTGCCGAACTGGGTGCCCTCGCTGCGGATTGCTGCGCGGTGGTCGCCTACGGTGCGCTGTTGGGAGAGTCGCTGCTGGCCGTGCCCCGGCACGGCTGGGTGAATCTGCACTTCTCGCTCCTGCCGGCCTGGCGGGGTGCGGCGCCGGTGCAGGCAGCGATCGCCGCGGGTGACACCGCCACCGGAGCAACGACCTTCCGGATCGAGCCGGCACTGGACACCGGCCCGGTCTACGGAGTCGTGACCGAGACCATCCGTAGCGATGACACCGCAGGGGAACTACTGAACCGGCTGGCGGTCTCCGGCGCGGAGTTGTTGGAGGCGACGATGGACGGTATCTCTGAGGGCGTCCTCACACCGGTGCCGCAGTCATCGGAGGGCGTCAGCCTGGCCCCCAAGATCACGCCCGAGGGCGCACGAGTGCGCTGGGACCTGCCTGCCCACGCGGTGGAACGGCGGATCCGGGCGGTGACTCCCGCTCCGGGTGCCTGGACCATGATCGGGGAGATGAGGATCAAGCTCGGGCCCGTCAGCGTCGATGAGTCCGCGGACCCGCTGCCGCCCGGGGTGCTGGCGGTGGACCGCGCCGCAGTGCGCGTGGGTACCGGCTCGTCCCCGGTGCGGCTCGGGCGGATTCAGCCGCCGGGAAAGAAGCCCATGCCCGCCGAAGACTGGGCTCGTGGCGCCCGTCTGGACGACGGGGTACGGGCGCAGTGAACCGAGGACGCGACTCCGACGCCGCCCGGCCCAGCGGTCCGCCACGTCAACGCCCGCGCCGCCGGGCCGGCCGTAGTCCGCTGGATCCGGCCCGCCGGGCCGCCTTCGACGTTCTTCGGGCCGTCAGCGAGCGGGACGCCTACGCCAACCTCGCACTGCCGGCGATTCTCACGCAGCGCGGGATCAGCGGTCGCGATGCCGCGTTCGCGACCGAACTCACTTACGGAACCTGTCGGAGCCGTGGGCTGCTCGACTCGGTGATCACAGCCGCGGCGAACCGGCCGGTCGACCAGATAGACCCGGTGCTGCTGGACCTCTTACGGCTGGGCAGCTATCAACTGCTGCGAACCAAGGTCGCCGAGCACGCCGCGGTGGCCACCACCGTGGAACAGGCCGGACTTGAATTCGACTCTGCCCGAGCTGGTTTCGTGAACGGAGTGCTCCGCAAGATCGCCGGTCGCGACGAACCGGCGTGGGTGGCGGATCTGGCCCCGGCGGCCGACTCCGATCCTGTGGGGCACAGCGCGTTCGTCCATGCCCACCCGCGATGGATTGCGCAGGCTTTTGCCGATTCCCTGGGGTCTGCTGCCGGTGGACTGGACGCGGCGTTGGCGGCCGACGACGCCCGGCCGGCGGTGCACCTGGCCGCCCGGCCCGGAGTGCTGGCCGCAGAGCAACTCAGTGAACTGGTGGGCGGGGAAGTCGGCCGTTACTCGCCGTATGCGGTCTATCTGTCCGGCGGTGATCCAGCCCGGCTGGCTCCGGTCGGTGACGGCCGGGCGCTCGTCCAGGACGAGGGCAGCCAGTTGGTCGCGCAGGCACTGACGTTGGCGTCCCTCGATGGTCCCGACTCCGGGCGATGGCTGGACCTGTGCGCCGGCCCCGGGGGTAAGTCCGCCTTGATCGGGGCGATCGCGGTCCAGCACGGCGCGAACCTCATCGCGGTGGAACCGAACGATCGCCGGGCCGCGATGGTCGAGCAGAACACCGCGGGCTTGGGTGTCCAGGTGGTCCGCGCGGACGGCCGTGAGCCCGGGTTGCCGGGTGGCTTCGACCGGGTTCTGGTGGACGCGCCGTGCACCGGTCTGGGTGCGCTGCGGCGCCGGCCCGAGGCCCGCTGGCGACGCACCCCGGCCGACGTGCCCGCCCTGGCCCGGCTCCAGCGGGAGTTGCTGGCTTCGGCGATCGCGCTGACCCGGCCGGGCGGGGTGGTGCTCTATGCCACGTGTTCACCGCACCTGGCCGAGACGATCGGGGTGGTGTCCGACGCGCTGCGTCGCCACCCGGTCAGTGCCCTGGACGCCCGGCCGCTGTTCGCGCCCGTCGACCGGTTGGGGGACGGGCCGTACGTACAACTATGGCCGCACCGGCATGGAACCGACGCGATGTTCGCCGCTGCGCTGCGAAAGAACCTCTGACCGCCGGGCGGATCGCGACACCTTAAGGTGACTTCCATGCCCACACCGCCGCGGCCGATGATCGCGCCGTCGATCCTGTCCGCCGACTTCGCCCGACTCGCCGACGAAGCCGCCGCCGTGGACGGTGCCGACTGGCTACACGTCGATGTGATGGACGCACACTTCGTGCCGAACCTCACCCTGGGGCTACCCGTGGTGCAGAGCCTGCTCAACGCCACCGACATCCCGCTGGATTGCCATCTGATGATCGAGAACCCGGACCGGTGGGCGCCCGGTTATGCCGAAGCGGGTGCCTACAACGTCACATTCCACGCCGAGGCCACCCAGAATCCCATCGCGATCGCCCGCGATATCCGGGCGGCCGGGGCGAGGGCCGGGCTGTCGGTCAAACCCGGGACACCGCTGGAGCCCTACCTGGAGATTCTGCGGAGCTTCGACACCTTGCTGGTGATGTCGGTCGAACCCGGATTCGGCGGTCAGAGCTTCATTCCGGAAGTTCTCGACAAGGTCCGCATCGCCCGTCGGCTCGTCGATGCCGGGGAGTTGACGATCCTCGTCGAGATCGACGGAGGCATCAACGCAGACACCATCGAAGCGGCCGCCGAAGCCGGAGTGGATTGCTTCGTCGCCGGATCGGCGGTGTACGGGACTGAGGATCCCGCCGCAGCGGTGTCCGCGCTGCGCCGCCGGGCCGGCATGGCAGCGCCGCACCTGACCGTATGAGCGTGGCGCGGCCCGTCGCCGCGGCCATGCGGACCGCGCTGGCGCGCGCCGGGCAGGTCAAAGGCGCCACCTATCCCAATCCGCCCGTCGGCGCGGTGATCCTGGATGCGGCGGGCCACCAGGTCGGAGTGGGAGCCACTGAACCTGTGGGCGGTGCGCACGCCGAGGTGGTGGCTTTGCGGGCCGCCGGAGACCGTGCCGTGGGGGGAACCGCGGTGGTGACGCTCGAGCCGTGCAATCACCACGGCCGGACCCCACCGTGTGTGGACGCACTCCTCGCCGCCGGCGTTCGCGCGGTGGTCTACGCGGTTGACGATCCCAACCCGATCGCCAGTGGCGGCGCGCACCGGCTGAGTGCAGCCGGTGTCGAGGTGACCGGCGGTGTCGCCGCGGCGGAAGTCGCCGAGGGGTCGCTGCGCGAGTGGCTGCACCGGCAGCGGACCGGCCGGCCGCACGTGACCTGGAAGTTCGCCGCAAGTATCGACGGCAGGACGGCCGCCCCCGATGGATCCTCCCAGTGGATCACGAGCGAGGCGGCCCGCGCCGACGTGCACCGCCGCCGGGCCGCTGCCGACGCCATCGTGGTAGGCACGGGAACCGTGCTTGCCGACGACCCGGCCCTCACCGCCAGGCACCCCGACGGCAGACTGGCCGCCACGCAGCCACTGCGGGTGGTCGTCGGCAGGCGAGATATCCCACCGCATTCGCGGGTGCTGAGCGGGGACAGCCCAACCTTGCGACTGCGGACCCGGAACCCGGACGAGGTCTTGCAGGCGCTGGCGGACCGAACCGACGTGCTGCTGGAGGGTGGGCCGACCCTGGCCGGAGCTTTCCTGCGCGCCGGCGCGGTGGACCGGATCCTGGCGTATCTGGCGCCGATCCTGCTGGGTGGACGCGGGGTGGCTGTCGAGGACGTCGGGGTTGCCTCCATCGCCGATGCGCTGCGGTGGCGGTACGACGGTGTCGAGACGATCGGGCCGGACGTGCTGCTCAGTCTGGTTCCGCGTCGCTGAGCTGCTTGTGCTCGATGATGTCCCGCGAGCCGCCGGCGCCCATCAGTTCGCGGAATCCCTGGACGGTGTAGCTGATGACCGTGGTGGCGGTGCGGGCCCGCGCGGTCGCCGACCGCGGCAGGGCGAACAGGGGCCCCATCTCACCGAAATACTCACCAGGGCTGGCCGTCGTGGCGAGTTCTTCGGCACCACTGGGCAGTTCGCGTATCAGCTCGATCTCGCCCTCTGACACCACGTAGATGGAATCACCCATCGTGCCCTGCTCGAACAGGGTTTCCCCAGCGGCCAGCGTCACGGTCTGCGGCTCGTGGTCGGTGGCCGACATGTGCGGCACCAACTCGACGACGCGGTCGGCCAGCGGCAGCATCCGGGTGTCGTGTGTGGCGACGACGACGACCCGTTCGCCGGAGGCCAGTTCACGGATCAGCCGCAGCACTTCCTCGACCTGGATGTAGTCCAGGTGCGCGGTCGGCTCGTCGGCGATCAGCAATGGCGGGTCGAGGGCGATAGCTCGGGCGACCGCCACCCGCTGCTGCTGACCGCCACTGAGGTCTCCGGGACGGTGGGTCATCCGGTTGGAGAGACCGACCCGTGTGAGGAGTTCGGCCGCCCGCTCACGGGCTTCGTGCCGGCCGATCCTGGCCGCCCGCATCGGCACCATGACGTTCTCGATCGCGGTGAGGCTGGGCACCAGATTGAATGCCTGGAAAACGATGCCGACCGTGTTGCGCCGGTAATCGGAGAGCGCGGTCGCGTCCAGTTTCGTCAGGTCGATGTCTCCGAACTCGATCCGGCCCGCGCTGGGCCGCAGAATCCCGCCCAGGCAGGACAACAGCGTCGTCTTCCCGCAACCACTGGGCCCCAACAGGATCGCCAGAGACCCGGCCGAGACGTCCAGGTTCAGGCCGTTGATCGGCCGCACGGACTCCTGACCGCTGGCGTACTCGACAACCAGATCCTTGATACGCAGATCACCCATGACTCAAGGTCCTCCGAATGCCAGGGCCGGATCGACGGTGACCGCCCGGCGCAGCCCGGCCAGACTCGCCAGAACGCCGATGGTGATCGCCACGACGGGCAGCAACAGGAAGGCCACCTGGGGGATGTCCACCCGCATCGGGAACAGCGGTCCGAGCAGAACCGACAGCACACCCCCGAGTGCTGCCGCGAGGACCGCGACGATCACCGCCTGCATGGCGAGGCCCGCAAGGATCGACCTGGTTGGTACGCCGACAGCCTTGAACACCGCGAAGTCACGGGTCCGTTCGATGGCGGACATGTAAATCATCGACCCGACGATCAGCGCAGCGACCACCCACAGCAACCCGGCCATCAACGTCATGGCCTGGCGGGCGCCGGTCAGGGCGCGCAACAGGTCATTGACGGCGCCATCCCGATTCACCAGGGCGAAACCGCTCGGAACGCGTTCGGGCAATGGCTGCACCCCGATGGAGGAGATCAAATTCTGATCGGAGAACAACAGCTTCTGCGCCCCGGCCACGGTCAGAAACACGTTGGGCTGGCCGGCGAGGGCGGTGGAATCGTCGATGATTCCGACGATCTGCAGATTGCGTGATCCGATCTCGACGGTGGCTCCGATCGGTTTGTCCATGGTGCTCGACACCGCAGCCTCGTGCGGAAGGCTCGGAGCGCGGCCCGACTCGACAGGCGGCATCCCGGGGCCGCGCTCAGGGGAACCGAACACGTTGACGCTGCGCGCCGTGCCGTGGTCCTGCATCGTCGCACTGCCGTACACCAGTGGGACGGCCACTTCGACGCCGGGAATCTGCAGCTTGACCGCGGGAAAGGCGGATGAGCCCAGGAACGGCCCGGTGGCGCCGGACTTCACCAGGTAGCCGTCCAAGCCCAGCGAGTCCACTGTGCGGACCGCCTCGACGCGGAAACCGTTGGCCAGGCCGGTGAGAACCAGGGTCATCGCGAAGACCAGGCCGGTACCGACGATGGCGATGACGAAACGGCGCTTGCGCCACTGCAGGTCGCGCAGTGCCGCGGTCAGCACGTCCTCACCCGCATGGGGCGAGGGTACCGACCGGAAGACTTGGCCGCAGGCGGCCCACCCCAATTCGGGTGTCGACGCGAATCAGGGGTGGAATCAGGGATGGGAGTGTTCACCGGACCCCGATGGATCCCGGGGGCGATTCGGCACCGGTCGACGTGGACCCGGAGTCGGGATCGGCACCGGGTTCCGGCTCGGCCTCCCGGCCGTCGATGAGCAACGCGCACAACGCTCCTGCGACACAGATGACAGCGGTGATGAGGAAGATCTCGCCGTACTGCACGGTGTAGGCGATCCGGCCGTTCTCACCCACCTTCGCCGCGATCTCGAATACCGATCCGGACGGTTTGGGCAGGGTTGCCATGATCTGGTTGAACCGGTAGACGCCCCACGCGCTGAGCGCAGCGACTCCCACCAGCATCCCGGTCATGCGCGCCACGACCACCAGCGAGGAGGCGATCCCGTGCTGAGCGGCGGGTACCACCCGTAGCGCCGCCGAGGTCAGCGGTCCGATCACCAGCCCCAGGCCGATGCCGGCCAGAGCCAGATCGGTGCCGAAAGTGGGTAGCGTGATGATTCCGAGGTCGTGGCGCGCGGTCAGCACATCGACGGTCCAGTGCGAGACCAGCCAGTAGGCGAAACCCGCGATCAGCATGCCGGCAAAGGCCACTACGCGGTCACCGACCCGGGTAGCCAGCCAGCCTCCGATGAGCGCCCCGATGGGTAGGGCCACGAGGAAGTGCAGCAGCAACCCCGCAGCCTGGTTCTGATCCTTGCCCAGCACACCCTGCCCGAACAATTCGATGTTCACCAGAGTGACCATCAGCGCGGCACCCGCGGAGGTCGAGGTCGCCAAGGAGGCCAGGAAGGGCCGGAAGTGGACGCCGGCCGGTTCGATCAGCCGGGTACGGGCCTTCCGCTCCCAGACCCCGAAGGCCACAGCCGCCACCAGCGCGCCGACCACCATGGGCAGACCCCAGCTGGGCAACACTTGCTTGCCGTTGGGCTCGGGGTTGTACAGCCCGATCACCGCCAGCCCCAGGGCCAGCGCCATCAGCAGCCCGCCAACGATGTCGACCCGCTGCGGTTCCCGGTCGCGGTCCCTCGCCGGCAGGCTGATGTGGATGAGCACCATCGCCACCGCCGCGAGCGGAACGTTGATCCAGAACACGTCCCGCCAGGTATTGAGTAGCCAGACCACGCCGATTCCGTACAGCGGACCGAGCACGCTGCCCAGTTCCTGAGCGGCGCCGATCCCACCGAGCACTGCTGCGCGGTTGCGGGCCGCCCACAGATCGGCGGCCAGCGCCAACGTCACCGGAAGCAGCGCGCCGCTGGCGGTGCCCTGCACCACCCGGCCGATGACCAGCGTCGTCAGGTCGCCGGACAGCGCTGTGATGACCGATCCGATCGCGAAGCCGGCAAGGCTGACCTGCAAGACGAGTTTGCGCCCGAACCGGTCCGAGGCCCGCCCGAGGAGCGGCATGGCGGCGACATAACCCA
>JAGQTS010000017.1 GCA_020438895.1 Mycobacterium sp. | reverse complement strand
AGTTCGTCAAGGAGACCGTCGCCCATGGCGGTTCGGTCATGTTTGTCGGCACCAAGAAGCAGGCTCAGGAGTCGATCGCCGCGGAGGCCACCCGTGTCGGCATGCCGTATGTGAACCAGCGCTGGCTCGGTGGCATGCTCACCAACTTCTCTACCGTCCACAAGCGTCTGCAGCGCCTCAAGGAACTTGAGTCCATGGAGCAGACCGGCGGGTTCGAGGGACGCACCAAGAAGGAGATCTTGATGCTGACCCGCGAGAAGAACAAATTGGAGCGGTCCCTGGGTGGCATCAGGGACATGCAGAAGGTGCCTTCGGCGATCTGGATCGTCGACACCAACAAGGAGCATCTGGCCGTCAGTGAGGCCATCAAGCTTGGCATCCCGGTGATCGCGATACTGGACACCAACTGTGACCCGGATCAGGTCAACTACCCGATCCCGGGTAATGACGACGCCATTCGGTCGGCCGCGTTGTTGACCAAGGTGATCGCCGCGGCTGTCGCCGAGGGTCTGCAGGCCCGCAGTGGCGGCTCCGCTCAGGCGGCCGGATCCGACTCCGCGGCTGCGGCCGAGCCGCTGGCCGAGTGGGAGCAGGAGCTGCTCGCCGGTGCGGCTATCGAGGCTGCGCCCACGCAGGCCGGACCGGTCGCCGATGAGTCCGTCACCACCACCGTCACCATCGAGGAGGGCTGATATGGCCAACTACACCGCTGCTGACGTCAAGCGGCTGCGTGAGCTCACCGGCTCCGGAATGCTGGCCTGCAAGAACGCCCTGGCCGAGGCTGACGGCAACTTTGACAAGGCCGTTGAGGCTCTGCGCATCAAGGGCGCCAAGGACGTGGGCAAGCGCGCCGAACGTGCCACCGCGGAGGGCCTGGTCGCCGCCAAGGGCGGAGCTCTCATCGAGCTCAACTCCGAAACCGACTTCGTCGCCAAGAACGCGGAGTTCCAGAAGTTGGCGGAGCAGATCGTCGAAGCCGCCCTGGCGGCCAAGGCCACCGATGTCGACTCGCTGAGAGCGGCGGCGGTGGGTGACCGGACGGTCGAGGAGGCCATCGCCGAGTTGTCGGCCAAGATCGGTGAGAAGCTCGAATTGCGTCGGGTGCAGTACTTCGACGGCAATGTCGAGACGTACCTGCACAAGCGGGCTGCCGATCTGCCCCCCGCAGTCGGTGTGCTCGTCGAATTCGACGGCAGCGACAACGACGCCGCGCACTCCGTCGCGCTCCAGATCGCCGCGCTGAAGGCCAAGTACCTGACCCGCGACGACGTTCCCGCCGACCTCGTCGCCGCCGAGAAGCGGGTCGCCGAGGAAACCGCCAAGGCCGAGGGCAAGCCCGAGCAGGCCCTTCCGAAGATCATCGAAGGTCGGGTCAACGGCTTCTTCAAGGACGTCGTGCTGCTCGAGCAGCCATCGGTGGCCGACAACAAGAAGACCGTCAAGGCTCTGCTGGACGAGGCCGGGGTGACCGTCACGCGGTTTGTCCGCTTCGAGGTCGGTCAGGCTTGACAGGCGAACGCGCACTGCGCCACGGCGTAGCGTAGCGGTCCATGAAGCACGTCTCCGCGTTCACCGACGACGCCCTGGGGGACCACGACGCCGTGGCGCTCGTCGATGCGCTGCGCACCGGGCGGGTGTCGGCTGCGGAAGTGGTGGAGGCCGCGATCGCTCGCACCGAGGCGGTGAATCCTGTTCTCAACGGACTGGCCCATGCGACCTTTGACCGGGCCCGCGAGCAAGCCTGTTCCGGTGGCAGCGGGTATTTCGATGGCGTGCCCACGTTCTTCAAGGACAATGTCGATGTCGAGGGCATGCCGACCATGCAGGGGACCGACGCGTGGAACCCCGTGCCGCACATGCGCCACGGGGAATTCGCCGAGTTCTACCTGGCGACCGGCCTCATCCCGCTGGGCAAGACCCAGTTGTCGGAGTTCGGTTTCAGCGGCTCGGCTGAACACCCCCGGATCGGCGCGGTCCGTAACCCGTGGGACACCGAGTTCACTGCCGGCGCGTCGTCGTCGGGATCGGGTGCATTCGTGGCATCCGGGGTGGTACCCATCGCGCATGCCAACGATGGGGGAGGCTCGATCCGAATTCCGGCGGCCTGCAACGGTCTGGTCGGACTGAAACCCTCGCGAGGCCGGTTGCCGCAGGACAAGATGTCGCGGCAGATGCCTGTGCGGTTGATCAATGATGGCGTGCTGACTCGATCAGTGCGTGACACCGCGGCGTTCTACCGTGAGGCTGAACGCATCTGGCGCAATCGCTCGCTACCGCCGATCGGTGCGGTGACAGGCCCGGGGCGAGATCGGCTGCGGGTGGCGGTGGTGACCCGTTCGATCAACAGGGATGCCGGCGATTCCGTGCGGGACCGGACGCTGGAGACCGCCGAACTGTTGTCGGACCTCGGTCATCGGGTGGATCTTCTCGACGAGAGTCCGATCCCGAAGAAGTTCGTCGACGATTTCCTGCTGTATTGGGCCTCGCTTGCGATGGTACTGGTGCGGACCGGCCAGCGTACGTTCGGCAAGAGCTTCGACCGCAGTCGTCTGGACAATCTGACGCTGGGTCTTGCCCGTCATGCCAGCCGAAACCTCCATCGGCTGCCGGTGGCGATCACCCGTTTGCGTCGGCTCAGCCGAGTGACGGAGCGCTTCTACCAGGACTACGACGTGCTTTTGACACCCACGTTGGCTGAGGACACACCACGGATCGGACATCTCGATCCGACGGCGGACTACCAGCAAGTCATTGATCGCCTCGTTGACTGGGCAGCGTTCACGCCGTTGCAGAATGCGACTGGCGAGCCGGCGGTGTCTCTGCCGCTGGCGCGATCCGAGAACGGGATGCCATTAGGGATGATGCTGGCTGCGCCAGTCGGTCATGAGCGGCGATTGTTGGAGCTGTCCTACGAACTGGAGGCCGCCAAGCCCTTCACGCTGATACACGGAGCCTCGGCGTAGTCCGCAACGATGCGATTCAGCAGGCTGTCGAAACCCGCCCACGCTTCCTTGGGCAGCAGCGACCGCAGCAGCACCCGCCACGAACGGGCCAGGCGCACATAGGGATCGTCGTGCAGGGCTGCCGACACCAGATGCGATCCCAGCACTGCCGCCCAGATGGACTCGGAGGCGTCAGCGGGGTCGACGTCTGACCTCAGTTCCCCGGCCGCGATGACCGCACGCACCATCTCGGCGAACCTCTCGGTCCATTCGCCGTACATTCGTGCGCCGGCCACGCTCACCTGCGAGAGCGCCTGGGAGAGTTCCTGGCCGATCTTGATCGTGAGGTCCGATCGCATCAGGCACTGCACCGCGAATGTGGCGCGGATGATTCCCTCCAAGGTGGGCGCGTCGGAATCGACGTGCCAGTCGACCGCTTCCACGAGCCGTTGATGGAACTCCCCGATGATGGCCGAGGCGACCGCTTCCTTGGAGTCGAAGTGGTAGTAGAAGGCCCCTTTGCTCACGCCCGCGTGTTGCAGGACGTCGACCAGCCCTGTTTCGCCGTAACCGTTCTCGGCGAACAGTGTGACGGCCGCCTCGATAATCCGGCGACGGGTGGCTGCTGCGCGGGCTTGTACGACCATCTGGGTCTCCTGCCTGCTGATCCGAATGAGCGATGGTGCATCGACGCTGCCTAGCTAGGACTTCCATAAGTCTACTCATGTGTTGTCGACACCGGTTGTCGCCTCAGCGGCGGGATTCGATCGGACAGTCCCGGAACCGCTCCGGGATCGCCGATGAGGCAGGATGATGGAGCCGCGGTGGGTTTGGTTGTCCTGGCTGGTCCGTGGCACCTCATACCAGCAGTTCCGACGGTGAGGAGTCCGATGGGCGAGACGACGGTCAACGACGCAATCGCTGACCTGCGCCCGAGGTATTCGCGGGTGCTACTCAAGCTCGGCGGCGAGATGTTCGGCGGCGGCGCGGTGGGGCTCGATCCCGACGTCGTCGCCCAGGTGGCCCGGCAGATCGCCGAGGTGGTTCGCAGCGGTGTCCAAGTGGCTGTGGTTATCGGCGGAGGAAACTTCTTTCGCGGTGCTCAGTTGCAGCAGCGCGGAATGGAGCGCACCCGGTCGGACTACATGGGAATGCTGGGCACGGTCATGAACAGCCTGGCGTTACAGGATTTCTTGGAGAAGGAGGGAATCGTCACCCGGGTTCAGACGGCGATCACCATGGGGCAGGTCGCCGAACCGTACATCCCGCTTCGGGCACGTCGGCACCTCGAGAAGGGGCGGGTGGTGATCTTTGGTGCAGGAATGGGGCTGCCGTACTTCTCGACCGACACCACTGCCGCGCAGCGCGCACTGGAGATCGGCGCGGAGGTGGTTCTGATGGCGAAAGCGGTTGACGGGGTGTTCACCGACGACCCGCGAGAGAACCCCGGAGCCGAATTGCTGGCGGAAATCAGCCATCGTGAGGTCATCGAGCGGGAACTACGTGTGGCTGATGCCACGGCCTTCAGTCTCTGCATGGATAACGGCATGCCGATCCTGGTCTTCAACCTGCTGACCGACGGGAATATCGCCCGCGCGGTGGCGGGTGAGAAGATCGGCACGTTAGTGACGACTCAGTGAGGAGCGGCTGATGATTCCGCCGGCGACGATGCAGAGCGAAGCGATGAGGAGGAGCGGCGAGTGATAGACGAAGCTCTACTCGACGCGGAAGAGAAGATGGAGAAAGCCGTTGCGGTCGCACGCGACGACCTGGCCTCCATCCGGACCGGCCGGGCAAATCCCGGCATGTTCGCTCGAATTCACGTCGAGTACTACGGTACGCCGACTCCCATTACCCAACTGTGCAGCATCAATGTGCCAGAGGCTCGGATGGTTGTGATCAAGCCCTACGAGACGGGTCAACTCCGTGCCATCGAGGATTCGATCCGCAACTCCGATCTGGGCGTCAATCCGACCAATGACGGCAACGTGATCCGGGTGTCGATCCCGCAGTTGACCGAGGAGCGACGCCGCGATCTGGTTAAACAAGCCAAATCCAAGGGCGAGGACGCCAAAGTGGCGGTGCGCAACATCCGCCGCAGGGCCATGGAGGAGCTCGGCAGAATCAAGAAGGACGGCGAGGCCGGCGAAGACGAGGTCGGCCGGGCTGAGAAGGACCTCGACAAGACCACCCACCAGTACACCCAGCAGATCGACGACCTGGTCAAGCACAAAGAGGGCGAGTTGCTCGAGGTCTGACGGACCTGAGCAGCGAGAAGATCGTGGCAGAGCCCACAGCCCCGTCGGCGAACACCTCCAAGGCCGGCCGCAACTTGCCGGCAGCTATCGGTGTGAGCCTCCTGCTCGGCGGCATGGTGATCGCCACCCTGATCCTGGCCCCGCGCGGCTGGGTGGTGATCCTTTCGGTCGCGATGGCGATCGCGACACACGAGGTGGTCAAGCGTCTGCGGGAGCAGGGCTACTCGATCCCGTTCATTCCGCTGCTGGTGGGCGGTCAGGCGATGATCTGGCTGACCTGGCCGTTCGGTGCCGCCGGTGCGTTGGGCGGCTACGGCGGGACGGTATTGGTATGCCTGATCTGGCGGCTGTTGAGCCAGGGACTGCAGAGCCAGCCGGTCAATTATCTGCGCGACGTTGCCGTCACCGTGTTTCTGGCCACCTGGATTCCGCTGTTCGGTGCGTTCGGCGCGTTGTTGGTCTACCCGGACAACGGGTGGGCCCGCGTGTTCACTTTCATGCTCGCGGTGGTGTTTTCCGACATCGGTGGGTACGCCGCCGGAGTGCTGTTCGGCAAGCATCGAATGGTCCCGGCGATCAGCCCGAAGAAGAGCTGGGAGGGTTTCGCGGGATCGCTGATCTGCGGCACCGCCGCGGCGGTGTTAGCTGTCACCTTCTTGATGGGTGAGCCATGGTGGGTCGGGCTCCCGCTGGGTCTCATGCTGGTGATCACCGCCGCGACCGGTGACCTGGTCGAGTCCCAGGTGAAGCGCGACCTGGGCATCAAGGACATGGGTACATTGCTGCCGGGCCATGGTGGTCTGATGGACCGCATCGACGGTGCACTGCCCTCGGCAGCGGCAACCTGGATCGTGCTGAGCGTGTTGGCCTGAAGAACGTGGCCCAAGATCTGGTCTTCGAGGCTCCCCGGCGTGGGCTGCCTCCGCGGCATTTCGCCGATCTGGATGCCGAGGGCCGGGCCGCGGCAGTGGCCGAGCTCGGGTTGCCGGCATTCCGCGCCAAACAACTTGCCGTTCAGTACTACGGCCGGCTCAACGGCGATCCACGCCAGATGACCGATCTTCCTGCTTCGATTCGCGAGGCCGTCGCTGCGGCCTTGTTCCCACCGCTGCTGACGATTGTGCGGGAGGTCGAATGCGACGCCGGGGAGACCCGCAAGACGTTGTGGCGGGGGCACGACGGCGCCACGTTCGAAAGTGTGCTGATGCGCTATCCCGATCGCGCGACGGTCTGTATTTCGTCCCAAGCTGGTTGCGGTATGGCCTGCCCGTTCTGTGCGACCGGCCAGGGCGGTTTGACCCGCAACCTCAGTACCGCTGAGATTCTGGAACAAGTCCGTGTCGCCGCCCGCGCGCTGCGTGACCGGGACGGCGAACGGTTGTCCAATGTCGTGTTCATGGGGATGGGGGAGCCGTTGGCCAACTACGCGCGGGTGGTGGCGGCGGTGCGGCGTATCACCGCGGCACCATCGGACGGGTTCGGCATCTCCGCGCGCTCGGTGACGGTCTCGACGGTCGGCCTGGCTCCGGCGATCCGCGCTCTCGCGGATGAACGGCTTGGAGTCACCCTGGCGCTGTCCCTGCACACTCCCGATGACGAGTTGCGCGACACACTGGTGCCGGTCAACAACCGCTGGAAGGTCAACGAGGTACTCGACGCCGCTCGCTACTACGCTGATGCCACCGGCCGCCGGGTCTCCGTCGAGTACGCACTGATCCGCGACGTCAACGACCAGGGCTGGCGTGCCGACCAACTGGGCACGAAGCTTCGCCGGGGGTTGGGGCAGTTGGCGCACGTCAACCTGATCCCGCTCAACCCGACACCCGGGAGCAAGTGGGATGCGAGTCCTAAGGCTGCCGAACGCGAGTTCGTCCGTCGGGTGCGCGGCAAAGGCGTGAGCTGCACTGTTCGTGACACCCGGGGCCGCGAGATCGCCGCGGCCTGCGGACAATTGGCCGCCGAGGGTGGCCGGCGGCGGATTCCCCTAACGCAGGAACCCTCGACGTCGCAAGACCCAGTCCCGGATCATCGCGAACGCGACTAACGCTGCAAACCCGACCAGCCAGATATCCTCAACGTGTCCTACGTGGTTGCCGTGCATCATCCCGAGCAGGAACACAATCACGAAGATGCCCAACCCGTACCAGGTGCGGCGGGTGATCTTGCTCCATCCCCAGGCGGCCGACGGGACGTCGGCAGGGTCGACGTCGGTGTACCGCTCCACCTCGGTGTTGGCCATCAGGGGTTCTCCTTCGTCGCCCGACCTCGGCGCCCGCGCGCCGGTGTGAAACTCTCGGTCATTCTGACATATCCGCACCCCGGCTCGGCGAAGATCACCGGTCGCGGCTGATCAGCCCGTAACGGCGCAATGCCTCGGTCCGTTCCGCGGCGTGATCCACGATCGGTTCGGGGTAGGTGGGTGGACGGCCGGACGTGAATCGGTGAACGTCGTCTACCCCGGTGAGTTCGGGCACCCAGCGGCGCACGTAGTCCCCGGCGGGATCGAATTTCTCGCCCTGAGCTGTCGGGTTGAACACCCGGAAGTAAGGCGCGGCATCCGTACCCGTGCCGGCGCACCACTGCCAGCCGTGCTGATTGCTGGCGATGTCGGCGTCCACGAGTTGCTCGAGAAACCAGCGTGCGCCCCATTGCCAGGGCAGATGCAGATCCTTGACCAGGAACGAGGCCACGATCATCCGAACCCGGTTGTGCATGAACCCCGTTTCGGCGAGTTGGCGCATCCCCGCGTCGACGATCGGAAATCCGGTGCGGCCCTGCTTCCACGCCTCGAAGAGTTTCCGGGCGGCGCCGTCGGTGTCCACCTCGATCGTGTCGAAATCTGGATTCCAGTTATTCCACGCACTGTCGGGCCATGCGTGAAGCACCGCGGCGTAGAAGTCACGAAACGCCAATTCCCGCAGGTAGGCCGCACCACCTGCATCACGGAGGTCCAGGCCGGCGACCATGGTGCGCGGGTGAATGGTGCCGAACTTCAGATGCGCCGACATTCTGCTGGTTCCGGGCCGGTCCGGCCGGTTGCGCTCGTCGGAGTAAGCCGAGGCCCCCTCGGCCAGGAACTCGGCCCAGCGTTCGCGGGCGGCTCTCTCGCCGGCGGGAAGCTCCAGTGCTACGCCGGGATCCGGTGCGCCGATCCGAGCAGGCAGGCCTACAACGTCGGCCGGATCGATCCATGTGCATCCCGCCGGATCGGACTTGGCCGGAGCCCGCCAGCCGACCTCGCGCCAACGCCGGAAAAACGGCGTGAAGACCTTGTAACGAGTGCCGTCGTCCTTGGTGACACGCCCAGGTGACACCAGATGCGGTGAGCCGGTGGCCGTCAATTCGGCACCGACGGAATGCAGTTCGGCAGCGACCGCACGATCTCGGCGGAGTCCGAACGGGCTGAAGTCGGCGGAGATGCGGACCTCCGCCGCACCCACTGCGCGGCAGATTTCCGGGATGACGGCGCCGGGTCGACCGCGCGCGATGAGCAACCGCCCACCGAGAGCCTCATCGATCTCGCGCAGTGAGTCGCCGAGGAACTGCAGACGCCGCGGGCCGGAGGACGCCTCGAGGCGGGGGTCGAGCACGAAGCAGGCCAGAACGCCCGCTCCGCCGGTTGAGGGCATCGCAGGCAGGTCGTGAAGCCGAAGGTCGCGGCGAAACCACAGCAGAACGGGTGACACTGGTCAATGGTGCCTGAGGCGGTGTTCGCTCGCAGGTGGAAGGCCGGCCGCGGCGACGCGAAGGAGAGTCACGTCGCCGCGGCCGACCGGGGATCGGTGCGCGCCGCCTGGTGCTAGCCGGCGGGGGCGGCCGCTAGCTCGGGGGCAGCAGCACCGAATCGATCAGGTAGACCGTCGCGTTGGCGGTCTGAATACCGCCACACACGACGGTGGCACTGTTGACGGTGAGGGCGTCGCCGTCGCCGCTGACAGACACGTCGGCACCTTCGACGGTGGTGTGCGTTCCGACTACCTGTTCCGGGTTCGCCTGTCCGGGAACCACGTGGTAGGTGAGTATGGACGTAAGCAGATCGGAGTCGGTCTTCAACTTCTCGATCGTTGCGGGGTCAACCTTGCCGAAGGCCTCGTCAGTGGGGGCAAACAGGGTGAACTGGCCGTTGTTGAGCGTGTCCACCAGGTTGACCTGCGGGTTGAGTTTGCCGGACACGGCAGCGGCGAGTGTGGTGAGCACCGGGCTGTCTGCGGCCGCTACGGTGACCGGTGAAGCTGCCATGCCGGCCACTGAACCCGGACCCGTCGGCGTCTGTGCGACGTAGGCCGCGCAACCCGGCCCGACCGGGTTGTCGGCGGCGGCAGCGGTCGGTGCCGCCCACAGGGACAGACCCGCCACGGCACTGATCGTGGTCGCCACTCCCATTCCCTTGAAGCGATATGACATCGGTAGTCCTTTCGTTGCTGATCACCGCATCCGGTGCTGAAGGGCATCGGTGGTGGTCCGGGCGTGCCGGACGCTGGTGATTCGGCGCCCGTCAGCGGCCGGATGGGTGTCGATCAGGTGATACCGGCCACTACGGGGTCGGGGTCGGGGTCGGGGTAGGGGACGGGCTCGGTGCCGCCGGTGGCATGAGGACGGTGTCGATCAGATAGAGCGTCGCGTTCGCGGTCTTGATTCCACCGCAGACCACGCCGGCATCGTTGACCTTCAGGCTGTCGCCCGACCCGGTCACCGTCAGCGGGGCGCCTTGAACGGTCTTGTGCTCCCCGACCACCGCGGCCGGATCCGCCTGACCGGAAACAACGTGATAGGTGAGTACCGAAGTCAACAGCTCGGAGTCGGTCTTGAGCTTGTCGATCGTCGCCGGATCCACCTTGCCGAACGCTTCGTCCGTGGGGGCGAAGACAGTGAATTCCCCATTGTTGAGCGTCTCCACCAGGTTGACGTCCGGATTCAACTTGCCGGACAAGGCGCCGGCCAGCGTGGTCAGCACTGGGCTGTTGGAAGCCGCGACGGCGACGGGATCCTTAGCCAATCCCTCGACCGACCCGGGACCGGTGGGCACCTGCTCGGCGTAGGCCGCGCAGCCGGCGCCAACGAGACCAGCTGCGGCGGCGGGGGCAGCGCTGGTCATGGCGGAGGTGGTTTCGGCGGCCGAGGTTGATGTCTCGGTGGCCTCTTTTGTCGAGCTGGAGCAGCCGGACAGGGCCAGCGCTGCGACGGCCGCCAGGCCGACGGCGAGTGTGGATCGATGAACAACCATGAATCTTCTCCTTGAGTCACCAGTGACGTGAGCGGGGCCGTCGCGGTGTGGACGGCCCCCCGGTACGGCGCGCTTCTCGGCCGCACCCGGTGTTCGGAGCGGAGGGTCCGTCGGATCGGTCAAGAGTAGTTATGTGATGACGATCACATTTCATCACGCCATGCAGCCGGTCGGGTGCGCGCGGTTGGGGAGACCGCAGGCGAAGCGGCACAATGGTGCGGTGGAAGCCGCCCGTCGTCAACGTGTGGTAATTCTGGGCAGCACCGGCTCCATTGGCACGCAGGCGCTGGAGGTGATCGCCGCCAACCCGGATCGGTTCGAGGTGGTCGGACTCGCGGCCGGTGGCGGGAACCCCGAACTGCTGGATCGTCAACGGCGCCAGCTTGGTGTCCCCAAGGTTGCGGTCGCCGCCGAGGGCGCTGCCGACACGATCGGCGATGTCACGTTTCGGGGGCCGGACTCCGCGTGGCGACTGGTCGAAGACGTGGCCGCGACGACCGGAATCGATGTGGTGCTCAATGCGCTGGTCGGAGCCTTGGGCTTGCGGCCCACGTTGGCCGCCTTGGCCACCGGGGCGCGGTTGGCGCTGGCCAACAAGGAATCGTTGGTGGCGGGCGGCCCCCTGGTGTTGTCGGCGGCCCAACCAGGCCAGATCGTTCCGGTGGACTCGGAGCATTCAGCGCTGGCCCAGTGTCTCAGGGCGGGCGGCGCCGACGAGGTTGAGCGACTGGTGCTGACCGCCTCCGGCGGGCCGTTCCGGGGATGGTCGGCCGCGGACTTGGAGACGGTCACACCCGAGCAAGCTGCGGCTCATCCGACCTGGAGCATGGGTCCGATGAACACCCTGAACTCCGCCTCGCTGGTGAACAAGGGACTCGAACTCATCGAGACGCATCTCCTGTTCGGGGTTGCCTACGACCGTATCGACGTGGTGGTGCACCCGCAGTCGATCGTGCATTCGATGGTGACCTTCACCGACGGTTCCACGATCGCGCAGGCCAGCCCGCCGGACATGCGACTGCCGATCGCCCTGGCACTCGGCTGGCCCGATCGCGTCGCCGGCGCGGCGGCGGCCTGTGACTTCCGCAACGCGTCGGCGTGGGAGTTCGAACCCCTCGACGACTCGGTTTTCCCCGCTGTCGCGTTGGCGCGGGAGGCCGGGCGTTCGGGCGGCTGCATGCCGGCGGTGTACAACGCCGCTAATGAGGAAGCCGCGACCGCCTTCCTCGCCGGAAGGATCCGGTTTCCGGCCATCGTGCGAACAATCGCTGACGTCCTTCAGGCTGCGGACCAGTGGGCCGCCGAACCGACTACCGTGGATGACGTACTCGACGCCCAGCGATGGGCCCGGCAACGTGCACGCGACGCTCTGGGCGCCGCCGCACAGGAGGTCCAGTCTCTTCGATGATGTTCTTCGTCGGTATCGCACTGTTCGCACTCGCGATCCTGCTGTCAGTGGCGCTGCACGAATGCGGGCACATGTGGGTGGCCCGCGCCACCGGCATGAAGGTCCGCCGCTACTTCGTCGGTTTCGGACCCACTCTGTGGTCGACGATGCGACCCAACAAACTCGGCTCCACGGAGTACGGAATCAAGGCCATCCCGCTGGGTGGCTTTTGCGATATCGCCGGTATGACAGCCGCGGAGGAACTGCGAGCTGAGGACCAGCCCTACGCGATGTTCCGCCAAAAGGTCTGGAAGCGGGTGGCGGTCTTGTTCGCCGGGCCGGCCATGAACTTCGTCATCGGACTGGTCCTGATCTACGGAATCGCCGTCGTCTGGGGTCTGCCACAGCTGCACCCGCCGACCACTGCAGTTGTGGGTGAGACCACCTGCGTCAAGCCTGAAGTCGTCAGAGGTGAGCTCGGGTCGTGCACCGGCGTCGGTCCGGCCGCGGTCGCCGGGATCAAGCCCGGCGACGTCGTGGTCAAGGTCGGCGGCACCGAGGTGAAGACGTTCGAGGAGATGGTCGCCGCAGTGCAGAGGGCGTCCGGACCGACGCCGTTCGTCGTGGAACGCAGGGAGAACGGCGCGACCACCACCGTCGACACCGTCGTCGATGTCACCACGACCAAACGCTGGGTTGCCAAACCCGGCGACGGACAGCCGACCGGGCCGTCCGATGTCGGCGCGATCGGAATCACCGCCGCCCAGTTCGGGCCCACCCATTACACGCCGCTGACCGCCGTTCCTGCCACCTTCACCTTCACCGGCGATCTGGGTGTGGAATTGGTCAAGGCGCTGGCGGCGATCCCCACCAAGGTCGGTGCGCTGGTGCACGCCATCGGGGGCGGAGAGCGGGACCCGGAGACGCCCATCAGCGTGGTGGGGGCCAGCATCATCGGCGGAGACACCGTCGACCACGGCCTGTGGGTGGCCTTCTGGTTCTTCCTGGCCCAACTCAACTTCGTGCTCGGCGTCATCAACCTGGTGCCACTGCTGCCCTTTGACGGCGGTCACATCGCCGTCGCCGTCTACGAAAAGCTGCGAAACATGGTCCGCCGTGCGCGCGGCCTCATGCCCGGCGGACCGGTGGACTACGGGCGGCTGATGCCGGCCACCTATGTCGTGCTGGTCGTGGTGGTCGGCTACATGGCGCTGACCGTGACCGCCGATCTCATCAATCCCATCCGGTTGTTCCAATAGGAGAAACATGTCTGTTGGTCTGGGTCTGCCGTCCATTGGCGGCACGCCGCCGCCGACTCTCGCGCCCCGGCGCAAGACCCGCCAGATACGGCTGCGCGATGTCGGGGTCGGCAGCGATTACCCCATTTCAGTGCAGTCGATGTGCACCACCAAGACCCACGACGTCAACTCCACGCTGCAGCAGATCGCCGAACTGACCGCCACCGGATGCGACATCGTGCGGGTCGCGTGCCCCCGGCAGGAGGACGCCGACGCTCTGGCCGAGATTGCCCGCAAGAGCAAGCTTCCGGTCGTCGCCGACATCCACTTCCAGCCCAGGTACATCTTCGCCGCGATCGATGCAGGCTGCGCGGGGGTGCGGGTCAATCCCGGCAACATCAAGGAGTTCGACGGCCGGGTCGCCGAGGTCGCCAAAGCTGCGGGTGCGGCGGGCATCCCGATCCGGATCGGGGTCAACGCCGGTTCGCTGGACAAGCGATTCCTGGAGAAGTACGGCAAGGCCACTCCCGAAGCGCTGGTCGAATCGGCGCTGTGGGAAGCATCGCTGTTCGAGGATCACGGCTTCGGCGACATCAAGATCAGCGTCAAGCACAACGATCCGGTGGTGATGGTGGCGGCCTACCGCCTGCTGGCCGAACGGTGCGACTATCCCCTGCATCTTGGTGTCACTGAGGCCGGACCGGCTTTCCAGGGCACGATCAAATCGGCGGTCGCCTTCGGGGCGTTGCTCTCCGAGGGCATCGGTGACACCATCCGGGTGTCGCTGTCGGCTCCGCCGGTCGAGGAGGTCAAGGTCGGCAACCAGATTCTGGAGTCGCTGAACCTGCGGCCGCGGGGGTTGGAGATCGTGTCGTGCCCGTCCTGCGGGCGAGCCCAGGTCGACGTGTACACGCTGGCCAACGCGGTGACCGCCGGGCTGGAGGGACTGGATGTACCGCTGCGCGTGGCGGTGATGGGGTGTGTGGTCAACGGGCCCGGTGAGGCTCGTGAGGCTGATCTGGGGGTGGCGTCCGGAAACGGCAAGGGGCAGATCTTCGTCAAGGGCGAGGTCATCAAGACGGTGCCGGAGGCTCAGATCGTCGAGACGCTGATCGAGGAGGCATTGCGCCTTGCCGGTGACATGCGGCAGGACACCGACGGCGCGGAAGGGCCTGCGGCCGGATCGCCGGTTGTCACCGTAAGCTGAAGCTCGTCTGAGATCGGTCCTCTGCCCCAAGGACGGCAATGTCCGCACCGCCGTTGTCACGCCCGGCCGGCTGGCGCCGCGTCTCTCTTGTCAGTGATGTCGCGGCAGTGACCCGAGTGATGGCCGAGGATCCCGTCGGAGCGTGCATGGTCGCGGCCCGAGTGGCCGACCACGGAGTCGATCCCCGCGCCATCGGCGGAGAGTTGTGGGCGCGCGGACGGGCTGAGCAGGCGCTGTGCTACGCCGGCGCCAACCTCATTCCCCTGCGCGGCGCGGCAGCCGATTTGCGGGCGTTCGCCGATCGGGCACTCAGTGTCGGCCGACGGTGTTCTTCGGTGGTGGGGCCGGCCGAACTGGTGATGCCCATGTGGGAACGACTACGGCTGGGTTGGGGCCCCGCCCGCGACGTTCGGGAGCGACAGCCACTGCTGGCCCTACGGTCCCGGCCGGAATGCGCCGCGGACCCGGCGGTGCGACGGGTGTCTGTCAACGAATTGGACGCTTACCTGGTGGCTGCGATCGACATGTTCATCGGCGAGGTCGGGGTGGACCCGCGCGCTGGTGATGGCGGTCGTGGATATCGTCGCCGGGTCGCCGGTTTGATCGCCGCGGGCCGGGCTTTCGCCCGATTCGAGAGCGGACAGGTGGTGTTCAAGGCCGAAGTCGGCTCCCAGTCCCCGGCGGTGGGGCAGATTCAGGGCGTGTGGGTGCACCCGGATTGGCGGGGCCGCGGGCTGGGCACGGCCGGTACCGCGGCGGTGGCTGACGCGGTACTGAACAGCGGTCGGATCGCCAGCCTCTATGTCAATAGCTTCAACACCGTCGCGCGGGCCGCCTACGCCCGGGTCGGTTTCCGCCAGGTCGGCACTTTCGCCACCGTCCTTCTGGACTGAACGGGCGGATCGCCGTGACGTCTTGACCGGACTCGGTGCGCCTCCGCCAGGATGTGGTCACGGACTCATAACATCTGTCCCGATGGCAACTTTGACCTCAGTAATATCACGAGTCACAGCATGGGCCTCGGCGCTCGCCGTGGCCGCGGCCTCGGTTTCGGCGTGCACCCCCAGACCTGATGGCCCCGCGCCTCTCGCCGAGCGGTTCTTCGCCGACCTCGGGCGGGGTGACACCGGGGCCGCGGCCCAACTCAGCGACCGCCCTACCGAGGCGCACACGGATCTGAACGAGGCGTGGGCCGGCCTGCAGGCCACCCGACTGGACGCCACCGTGCTGGGTTCGCGATACACGGAGGACACCGGCAGCGTGAACTATCGCTTCACCTGGGAGTTGCCGCGGAACCGCAGCTGGACCTACGACGGCGTCCTGAACCTGATCCGCGATGAAGGCAGCTGGCGGATTCGCTGGTCGGCATCTGCGTTGCACCCGAAACTCGGTGAGCACCAGACCTTTTCGCTGCGGGCCGATCCACCCCGCCGGGCCAGTGTCAACGAGGCCGGGGGCACCGAAGTGCTGGTTCCGGGTCACACCTTCCGCTACCAACTCGACGCGAAGAAGGCCGGCGCGGCATTGATGGCCACCGCGCGGGTGGTCGCCGACGTGCTGCGGCAGTTCGACGACACGCTCAATCCGCAGTTGCTCGCCGAACGGGCGAGCTCCTCGACGCAACCCCTGGACCTCATCACGCTGCTACCGGCCGACCGGGACCGGGTCGCCGGTGCCCTCGACGCGCTCCCCGGCGTGATCGTGACACCGCAGGCCGCGATGCTGCCCACCGACGACGGGTTCGCCCCTGCCCTGGTCACCGAGGTGAAGAAGGCGGTCCTCGACGAACTCGACGGTGAGGCAGGCTGGCGGGTGGTCAGTGTCAACCAGAACGGGGCGGATGTGGACGTCCTGACCGAGGTTGCCCCCAAACCGGCGCCGTCGATCAACCTCACCCTGGACCGGCGGGTCCAGGACGCTGCCCAGAACGCCGTCGACGCTCAGGGAAACAAGGCCATGATCGTCGCGATGCGGCCATCGACCGGGGAGATTCTCGCGGTCGCTCAGAATGCCGCCGCCGACTCCGACGGGATCGCCGCGACCACCGGCCTGTACCCGCCCGGTTCGACGTTCAAGATCGTGACCGCCGGGGCGGCGATCCAACGCGACATGGCCGAACCGGATTCCATGGTGGCCTGCCCGGGGGAGATCGAGATCGGTCACCGGACCATCCCGAACTACGACCGGTTCGACCTCGGCACGGTGCCGATGTCGCGCGCCTTCGCCGACTCGTGCAACACCACGTTCGCCGAATTGGCCAGCCGGATGCCTCCGACGGCGCTGAACGTCACAGCTGCCCAGTTCGGTATCGGCGAGGACTACGTCATCGACGGCCTGACCACCGTGACCGGAACCGTTCCGGCCACCGTCGATCTGACCGAGCGGACCGAGGATGGCTTCGGTCAGGGCAAGGTTCTGGTGACCCCATTCGGGATGACTCTGGCCGCGGCGACCGTCGCCGCGGGGGAGACCCCGATGCCGCACCTGATCACCGGCCGCACGACCGTCGAGACCGGTGATCATCCGCCCGCTGACCCTGTCGCTCTCGACGGGCTCCGCTCGATGATGCGGCTGGTGGTGCTCGACGGCACCGCCAAGGACATTCGGGACAGCGGCGAGGTGTACGGCAAGACCGGGGAAGCGGAGTTCCCCGGCGGATCGCACGCCTGGTTTGCCGGCTACCGCGGTGACCTGGCTTTCGCCGCCTTGATCGTCGGGGGCGGGAGCTCGACGTACGCCGTGCGAATGGTGCGGCGGATGTTCACCGAACTCCCGGCTGACTTCCTGGTCTGAGCCTCAACCCGCTACGACCTCGTCGCCTCGGACCGTCACCGGGCGGGTCACCAGTGGCTCGACGGCCGGGCCCCGTTCAACCGACCCATCGAAGCCGAACCTGCTGCCATGGCAGGGGCACACCACGGCCCCGTCGCTGACCTTGAGTGCACATCCCGCGTGCGTGCAGCGGGCGATGAAACCGGTGAACACTCCCCGCTCGGGCTGACTGATCAGGGTGCCGTCCACCACCGTGCCGGAGCCCACCGGCACGGCATCGGTGGAAGTGAGCACCTGACCGGGTGTGGGCGGGGCGCTGGAGGTGGATTCGCCGGCCTGCGCGCAGGCAGCCAGTGGAGCGGCGGCGGCACCGATGAGGACCGCACGTCGGGGCAGCGTCGACATGCTGGTCGAGACTAGTCGTTGCGTGGACCACGTGGCGGGTGGCGGCCCGGCGGATCTCCGGCGGGTAAATTGAGGGGGCCATGACGCAGTACGAGAGCCGGATCGACACCACCCCCACGCTGCGGGTCTCCGACGCAGACCGGGGTGGCACACTGCGTCGGTTGCACAATGCCGTCGCGCTGGGGCTCATCGATATCGGCGAGTTCGAGGAGCGCTCGGCACAGGTGTCGACAGCCCGGCAGCCGGCCGAACTCGAGGCCTTGGTCGAAGATCTCCCAGGTCCGGGGGCGATCGCCACGTCGGCCGCGGACCGACTGGAACTGCGGGGCTGGCTGGGATCGCTGCGACGGAAGGGCCAGTGGACCGTGCCGACCCGCCTCGCCTTGGTGCGCAGGGTCGGATCGGTCCATCTTGATCTGACTGCAGCCCGGTTCGCCGGCCCGGTCGTGGTGATCGAACTCGATATGGTGCGTGGCTCTGTGGACATCAGACTTCCCGAGGGGGCCAGCGCGTCGATCGACGACGTCACCGTCTACGGCGGTAGTGCCCGCGACCGTCGCAAAGATCCGCCCGCCGAGGGCCGGCCGCACGTGGTCATCACTGGGCGGGTGGTGATGGGCTCGGTGGATATCCGCGGGCCCAAGAAACGCCGCGGTGTCCCGGTACCCTCGCTGCTCCGTCGGCAGTCCTAGGAGGAATTCCCGCAGTGCGCAGCACCCTTCATCCCGGGGTTGTCTCACCCATGCTTCCGGTTCCGAAGTCGATCGAGCGACCCGAATACGTTGGGCGGGCGACCGTTCGCGAAGGCCGCGAACCGTGGGTGCAATCCCCGGAGGTCATCGAGCGGATGCGGATCGCCGGCCGCATAGCCGCCGGCGCGCTGGCAGCGGCCGGCCAGGCTGTTTCCCCCGGAGTGACAACCGATGAACTCGACCGGATCGCGCATGATTACATGATCGATCACGGCGCGTACCCCTCTACTCTGGGCTACAAGGGCTTTCCGAAGTCGTGCTGTACATCGCTCAACGAGGTGATCTGCCACGGAATCCCGGACTCCACCGTCATCGAGGACGGGGACATCGTCAACATCGACGTGACGGCATTCATCCACGGGGTGCACGGCGACACCAACGCCACCTTCCTCGCCGGGGATGTCAGCGAGGATCACCGTCTCCTGGTCGAGCGCACCCGCGAAGCCACCATGCGAGCCATCAAGGCGGTGAAACCCGGCCGCGCGCTCTCGGTTGTCGGCAGGGTGATCGAGGCATATGCGAATCGCTTCGGCTACAGCGTCGTTCGTGACTTCACCGGCCACGGCATCGGTACCACGTTCCACAACGGATTGGTGGTCTTGCACTACGACCAGCCCGACGTCGAAACTGAACTCGAGCCGGGGATGACCTTCACCATCGAGCCGATGATCAATCTGGGCTCGCTGGACTACCAGATCTGGGATGACGGCTGGACGGTGGTCACCGCCGACCGCATGTGGACCGCCCAGTTCGAGCACACCATCGTCGTCACTGACGAGGGCGCCGAAGTCCTCACGCTGCCGTGACCCGGCACTGAGACTCGTGGCAGGCGGAGGTCGTCACCCGAAGGTGGCCGGTGGCGCCCTGCTCGTGGCAGGCACCAGTTCGGATGCGGGCAAGTCGATGGTGGTGGCCGGGCTGTGCCGGGTGCTGGCCCGCCGGGGCATCCGGGTGGCGCCGTTCAAGGCGCAGAACATGAGCAACAACTCGGTGGTGACCGCCGACGGTGGCGAAATCGGTCGAGCCCAGGGGATGCAGGCCAGGGCGGCCGGATTGGCGCCCAGCGTGCGTTTCAACCCGGTGTTGCTCAAACCGGGCAGCGACAGAGTCTCTCAGCTTGTGGTCCGTGGCCGGGTGGTCGGAACGGTCGGGGCCGCCGACTACCACACCTATCGGGACGGACTGGCTGCCGTCGTCGCGGAGGACCTAGGCGGGCTGCGCGCCGACTTCGATGTCGTCATCTGCGAAGGCGCCGGTTCGCCCGCCGAAATCAACCTGCGAGCAACGGATTTGGCGAACATGGGACTTGCTCGGGCAGCCAACATGCCGGTCGTGCTGGTCGGTGACATCGACCGGGGCGGCCTACTGGCGCACCTGTTCGGAACCGTGGCGGTCCTCGAGCCCGCAGATCAGGAACTCATCGCCGGGTTCATCGTCAACAAGTTCCGCGGCGACCCAGCGCTGCTCGCGCCCGGGCTCGACCAACTCGCCGCCATGACGGGCCGGCCCACCTATGGAGTGCTGCCGTACAGCGACGGGCTGTGGCTGGACGGCGAGGACTCGCTGTCGGTGGTGGCGGGGGAGACGGTGGGGGCAGCGGCCGAGCCATCGGGATCGCAGTGGTTACGCGTGGCCGCGGTCCGGTTGCCCCGGATCTCCAACTCCACCGATCTCGAGGCGCTGGCCTGCGAGCCGGGTGTGCTGGTCCGCTGGGTGGGCGCAGCGGCCGATCTCGCCGACGCGGATATCGTGGTGATTCCCGGCACCAAGTCAACCGTCGCAGACCTGGCCTGGCTGCGCCGGTGCGGTCTAGCCGACGCCATCATCGCGCACGCCCGCGCCGGCCGCGTGGTTCTCGGTCTGTGCGGGGGTTTTCAGATGCTGTGCCACGTCATCGATGACACCGTGGAGAGCGGCGCGACACGAGTGTCCGGGTTGGGCTTGCTCGATGCCGATATCACTTTCGCGCCGGACAAGGTGCTGCGCCGGTGGGATGAATCCGTCGGGAACGCGGGTGGGGACGCTACGTCGATCGCGTTGTCCGGCTACGAAATCCATCACGGACGGTTGACCCGATGTGCCGAACAGAGCTGGTTTCGCGCCGACGGGGCCTCTCAGGGATGGGTGCGCGGGGCAGTGTTCGGCACGCACTGGCACGGCTTGTTGGATAACGACGAGTTTCGCCGCGGCTGGTTGAAGACCGCCGCGGCACTCGTGGGCCGGCGTGGCTTTCGGCCGGCCCGGATCAGTGTCCCCGCGTGCCGCGATGCCCACCTCGACGTGATTGCTGACCTGCTCACAGCGCATCTGGACCTCGAGGCGATCCTGCGACTGCTCGACGGGCCGACTCCACCGGCGCCGGTGATCGCCACGTCGCTACGAGGCGGCCGCTGACCGGCCGAGCATCTACCCTGGAGGGTATGGACAACGCGGTCGGGTGGGCATGAACAGGGCAGTGCTCGCGTTGATGACCTGCCTGCTCGTGGCGGGTTGCGGCGCGACAGTCGAGGGTTCAGCGACCTGGCCCGGTGCTCAACTGGCGCGTGCGGCGCTGGGACCGGCCGACCTCCCCGCCGGCGTGCAGTATGACCGCATCATCGAGCAACCCGGTGTTCCCGACAACTCCGGCGGTCCGGGCCCGATGTTGTCCCGCCCGGCGGGTTGCGCCAACGCGCTGACAAACGTCATCGCCGGATCGGCCGAACGCGGTCCGGGAAGCGCCTTGAAGTATGCCGTCGGCTACGACGGTGCGCGCATCGTCATGACGCTGTTGTCGTGGAACCTTGACATGGACTCTTTGCGCGCTGCAGCTGAACGCTGCGCGGCGTTCGAGGCTTTCTTCGATCCGGGATCCGCCGGTATCCCGCTCACTACCACCGAACTGGCCGGGTTGGATTCCGACGCGCTGGCGTATCAGCAGACGATGACGTTGGGTGGCACATCGAGCAGCGTGTTCATGGCCTTCCAGAACATCGGTACCTACGCGGTTCTCGGTGTCGCGTTCCCCACCCCGAACCCGCGCATCGAGGCCAAAGCGTCACTGCCGCAGACGTTCCTGGACATCTTCAGCAAGCAGACAGCCAAAATGCGTGCTTCCTGAGTAAGGACTGAGATGTACCCGGAAATCCGCCGGGGCGGCACATTCGGCATTAGCTTGTGCGGATGCCTGCGGCGATGATGACGGTCGACGGGTTCCCGGTATCGGTGGATGTCTCCGGTCCGGACAAAGGGGTTCACGTCGTGCTCATCGGCGCTGCCCTGCATGCCCCAGCGGCCTACACCGCTCTGTGCGAGCGGCTGCACACCGCGGCCGTGCGGACCGTCGTCATCGGTGCCGATCCCCGGCTGAGCCCCGCAGCCGTGCTGGCGGTGTTGGACGTGCTCGAGATTCCGTGGGCGGTGCTGGTGGGTGACCGGTTCGGCGCGGAGTTGGCTTGGGAGCTTGCTGCGACCCGGCCCGACCGCTTCACCGGTCTGGTGGTCGTCGACCGTGGTCACCCGTCGGTGCCCGACGCGAACGGCGAAATCCGAATCCCGGACTGCCCGGCCGTGGAGATCAACACCACCGCTCTGGTCACCAGTCCGGCCACTCGGGCGGTCGCCCGGGCCAGCCAGCACCGGGTGTACGGCGATTACCGGCTGGCAGAGCTCATCGGTCGTCGCAATGCCGAAGAATCGACCGCCCAACTGGCCGCCGAGATCGTGCTGCGTACCAGCACCTGGTAGGGGTACTTGTCGCTGCGGGTGTGCGACCGTCGCGGGCAATGTCAAGGCAGGATGAGACTCCTGGGAGTCAAGACCTAGTCGAAAGGTGGCACCTGTGACGTCTGACAGCACCCCCGGTCGCCGACGGGGCCTGTTGCCGTTCGGCGAGTTGGAGCGGCTCATACACGCCGGTGAGCTCGACACCGTGATCGTCGGGTTCGCCGACATGCAGGGCCGGCTGACCGGAAAGCGGGTGTCGGCGCGGTTGTTTGTCGAGGAGGTCGCCGCGCACGGCGCGGAGTGTTGCAATTACCTGCTGGCGGTTGACGTCGACATGAACACCGTGCCTGGATACGCCATGTCCAGTTGGGAGACCGGATACGGCGACATGGTGATGCGGCCCGACCTGGGGACTCTGCGGCTGCTGCCCTGGCTGCCCGGGACGGCGCTGGTGATCGCCGACCTCCTCTGGCACGACGGCACCCCGGTCGCCGCCGCTCCGCGCTCCATCCTGCGTGCTCAGCTCGATCGGCTGCGTCAGCGTGGACTGACGGCTTTGGTCGGCACCGAACTGGAGTTCATGGTGTTCGACGGCAGCTACCGCGACGCCTGGGCAGCCGGTTACCGGAATCTGACACCGTCGAGCGACTACAACGTCGACTACGCCGTTCACGCCTCATCCCGAATGGAGCCCATGCTGCGGGACATCAGGCTCGGGATGGACGGGGCCGGCATGTACTGCGAGGGCGTCAAGGGGGAGTGCAACCTCGGGCAGCAGGAGATCGCGTTCCGCTATGACGATGCCCTGGTCACCTGTGACAACCACACGATCTACAAGAACGGTGCCAAGGAGATCGCCGACCAGCACGGCCGAAGCTTGACATTCATGGCGAAATTCGATGAGCGGGAGGGAAACAGCTGCCACGTTCACATCTCGCTGCGCGGAGTCGACGGCGCAGCGGTGCTCGCCGACGAGGCGTCCGCTGCCGGGATGTCGGAGATGTTCGGTGCCTTCATCGCCGGTCAGCTGGCCACGCTGCGCGAGCTCACGTTGTTCTATGCCCCGAATATCAACTCCTACAAGCGATTTGTTGACGGTAGCTTTGCGCCCACCGCGGTCGCCTGGGGGCTGGACAATCGCACCTGTGCGCTGCGGGTGGTGGGTGGCGGACATTCGATGCGGGTGGAGTGCCGGGCGCCCGGCGGTGATGTCAACCCATATCTGGCGGTCGCCGCTCTGATAGCGGGTGGCCTGCACGGCATCGATCGTTGTCTGGTGCCGCCCGAGCCGCTGGCCGGCAACGCCTACACCGGTGCCGCCGAGCGGCTGCCGACCTCGCTTGCCGAAGCCGCCGACCTGTTCGGTACCTCGGCGGTGGCCCGGTCGGCGTTTGGCGACGCGGTCGTCGAGCACTACCTCAACAATGCGCGGGTGGAGATCGCGGCATTCAACGCGGCGGTCACCGACTGGGAGAGGTTCCGCGGCTTTGAACGTCTCTGATTCGGAATCGTTCCCGCCTACCGTGGGCCTGACCACCTACCGCCAGCAGGTCAAGAGCGGGGTGTGGGACGTGCCCGGTGGGTTTTTGCCTGCGGGCTACATCGACGGAGTCAGCAGATCCGGCGGGATAGCCGTCCTGTTGCCCCCACAGACGGCCGATGCACGCGTCGCCGAGCGGGTGATCGATCGGCTGGACGGACTGATCCTGACCGGCGGCAAGGACCTCGACCCGCGGAGCTATGGTCATCAGCCGCATCCGGCCACCGAAGCGCCGGCGCGGGACCGCGACGACTGGGAGTTCTCTCTGCTGCGCGCCGCGCTTCGCCGCCGCCTTCCGGTGCTGGGCATCTGTCGTGGTGCTCAGCTCATCAACGTTGCTCTCGGCGGGACCCTGCACCAGCATCTGCCCGATGTCCTCGGCCACAGTGGCCATCGGATCGGCGATGCCATTTTCGCCTCGACGGCGGTGGACGTGCGTGCAGGCAGTCGGCTCAGTCGTCTGGTCGGCCGACGTGTCGAGGCCAGGTGCTACCACCACCAGGGCATCGATCGGTTGGGTGCGGGCTTGGTGGTCAGTGCCATCAACGCCGGGGTGATCGAGGCCATCGAAACGTCCGGCAGCGATTTCCTGGTGGGCGTGCAGTGGCATCCCGAGGAATCCCTCGACGACCTGCGGTTGTTCGCCGGTCTGGTGGAAGCAGCCCGGGTCTATGCACGAGCGAAAGAGGGAATGTGACCGTCACTACCGTCATCAACCCGGCCACCGAGGAGGTGGTGCGCACCGTCGACATGGCTGACATCGCCGCCGTCGACGACGCGGTCGCGCGCGCCAAGGCCGCCCAGAAGCGCTGGGCGAGGCAGCCGCCCGCGGAGCGCGCCGCGGCGTTGCGCAACTTCGCGGCGGTGGTGGACTCCCACATCGGCGAACTCGCGGCACTGGAGGTGGTCAACGCGGGCCACCCGATCGCGGCTGCGGAGTGGGAGGCCGGTCATGTTCGCGATGTGCTGCAGTACTACTCCGCGGCACCGGAACGTTTGAGCGGCAGGCAGATTCCGGTCTCGGGTGGTCTTGATGTCACCTTTCACGAACCGATCGGGGTGGTCGGTGTGATCACGCCGTGGAACTTCCCGATGCCGATCGCATCCTGGGGGTTCGCTCCTGCACTCGCTGCAGGCAACGCCGTGGTACTCAAGCCTGCGGAGTGGACGCCGTTGACCAGCATGCGTCTGGCGGAACTGTCGGTGGAGGCCGGTCTGCCGTCCGATCTTTTTCAGGTGCTGCCCGGCTACGGCTCTGTGGTGGGGGAGCGGTTCCTCAGCCATCCAGACGTTCGTAAGCTCGTGTTCACCGGCTCCACCGAGGTGGGTACCCGGGTGATGGCCCGGGCGGCCGATCAGATCAAGCGGGTGACCCTGGAACTGGGCGGCAAGAGCGCCAATATTGTCTTCGATGACTGCGACCTGCAGGAGGCCGCCGCCAGTGCTCCGTCCGGGGTCTTCGACAACGCCGGTCAGGACTGCTGTGCCCGAAGCCGGATCTTGGTGCAGCGCAGCGTCTTCGACCGCTTCATGGAGCTGCTTGAGCCGGCCGTCAAGGGCGTCGTCGTCGGTGACCCGACCGAGCGGTCCACGCAGATGGGTCCGTTGGTGTCACGTTCGCACCTGGAGTCGGTGGCCGCCTACGTACCTGAGGGCGCCCCCGTAGCCTTCCGCGGTGTGGCGCCCCGCGGCCCGGGCTGGTGGTTCCCGCCGACAGTGTTGACGCCACAGCGCGGTGACCGAACAGTGACTGAGGAGATCTTCGGACCGGTCGTGGCGGTCCTGCCGTTCGACGACGAAGCCGACGCGATCGCACTGGCCAATGACACTCATTTCGGGCTGTCCGGGTCCATCTGGACTGACAATCTGTCCCGGGCCCTGCGGGTCAGTCGCGCGGTGGAGTCGGGGAATCTCAGCGTGAACTCGCACTCGTCGGTGCGCTACAACACTCCCTTCGGCGGCTTCAAACGTTCTGGGCTGGGACGCGAACTGGGGCCGGATGCCCCCGAGCACTTCACCGAGACCAAGAATGTGTTCTTCGCGGTGGGAGAGAGTTAAGTGATGCCGGAGGGCAGGAACGAAGTGACTCGGGATCGGGCGTCGGAGGGCAGGAACGAAGTGACTCGGGATCGGGCGTCGGAGGGCAGGAACGAAGTGACTCGGGATCGGGTGTCGGAGGGCAGGAACGAAGTGACTCGGGATCGGGTATCAGTCGATTTGACCCGGCGGTTGGCCGGAAAAGTGGCCGTGATTACCGGCGCGGCGAGCGGTATCGGGTTGGCGGCGGCCCGCCGCATGCACGCCGAGGGTGCCGTAATCGTGGTTGGGGACATCGACTCCGGCGCGGGGGAGCAGGTCGCCGGAGAACTCGGCGGGCTTTTTGTGGCAGTGGACGTGTCCGAACAGGGTCAGGTTGACAACCTCTTCGACGCGGCGGCAGCCGCCTACGGTTCAGTGGACATCGCCTTCAACAATGCGGGCATCTCTCCACCCGACGACGATCTCATCGAGAACACCGAACTTCCTGCGTGGCAGAGAGTGCAGGACGTCAACCTGAAGAGCGTGTACCTGTGTTGTCGGGCTGCCTTGCGCCACATGGTTCCGGCCGGTAGAGGGTCGATCATCAACACCGCTTCCTTCGTCGCGGTGATGGGTTCAGCGACATCGCAGATCTCCTACACCGCGTCCAAAGGGGGTGTGCTGGCGATGTCGCGCGAACTGGGGGTGCAGTTCGCCCGGCAGGGAATTCGGGTCAACGCGCTGTGCCCCGGGCCGGTCAACACACCGTTGCTGCAGGATCTGTTCGCCAAAGATCCCGAGCGGGCAGCCCGCCGCCTGGTGCATGTGCCGATGGGCCGCTTCGCCGAGCCGGAGGAGCTTGCCGCCGCGGTGGCGTTCCTGGCCAGCGACGATTCGTCGTTCATCACCGGGTCGACGTTCCTGGTGGATGGCGGAATCAGCGGTCACTACGTCACTGCGCTGTAGCGGGTTAGATTCCGTTCATGGCCCAGTTCGGCGATCAGCTCGATCAGGTGTCCGCCGCGTTGTCCGATGTGGACATTCGCGGCTGGACGCAACGATTCGACTTGCTGTCGGATCCCAACCGGCTGGAGATTCTGCTGAGCCTGCATCGGGTTCCCGGTATCTGCGTCGGCGAGTTGGCGCAGGGTGTGGGGCGGTCGGAGAATTCCGTCTCGCAGGCGCTGCGGGTATTGCGGCAGCAGGGTTGGGTGACCTCGACCCGGATGGGCCGCCAGGTCAGCTACCACCTCGACGATCAGACCGTCCATCGGTTGCTGCACTGGATCGGGGCTGCCCACTCGTCATGACGCCGCCCGAGGCTCATCTGAATATCTGAACACCTGGACAGGCGATTGCTAGGCTGCGGCAGTGAACGCGGTCACAGTGTCGGCGATGCACATGAGCGACGGGATCGTCTCGGCGCCGGCGTCGATGTTTTTCGGCGCCCTCGCCGTGATGGCGGTGGCGGTGGCGGTCCGCCGGGCCCGCACGGAACTGGATGAGCGCAGCGTGCCGTTGGCGGGACTGCTGACGGCATTCATCTTCGCGGTGCAGATGGTGAATTTCCCTATCCTGCCCGGTGTCAGCGGCCATCTCCTCGGGGGAGCGCTTGCGGCGATTCTGGTCGGTCCGTATACCGGGATTCTCTGTCTCACGATCGTTCTCGTCGTCCAGGCACTGCTGTTCGCCGACGGCGGGATCAGCGCGCTGGGAATGAATGTCATCAACATGGCGGTCATCGGGGTGGCGACGGGCTACCTGGCAGCGGTGTTCTCCGCCCGGCTGTGCCGGCGGACCGCAGGCCTGTCTCTGCGGCAACTCGGATTCGTCGGCTTCATCGCTGGGCTGATCGGAACTATCTGTGCAGCAATGGGTTTCGTTGCCGAATATGCCATTGGCGGTGCGTCCGGGGTAGCTCTGGACTCGGTCGCCGCCTATATGTTCGCCACGCACGTGCTGGTCGGTGTCGGAGAGGGCGCCATCACCTCCTTGACCGTGATTGCGGTGGGTAAGGCCCGGCCCGACCTGATCTACCTGCTGCGGAGCCAACCGCGCCGGGTGCCGGCGTGACGACGCGGGCGCCATTGCGCCGCCGGTGGTTCCGGATCGTTTCCCTACTTGTCACGCTGCTGATCGCCGGTGGACTGTCCTACCTCGCGAGTCCCAGCCCCGATGGGCTGGAATCCGCCCTTCATCGAGGCTGTCAGATCGTGGAACGGGACGGGGTGGAAGGACTGGCCGGGCAGTGCATCGCCCGGGATGTTCAGAAGCATCCGTTAGCCGGCTCCCCGTTGGCCGACTACTCGGTCCGCGGAGTTGAGGGCAGTGGCGGTCTGGCCGGCGTGATCGGTGTTGTGGCGACCCTTGCGCTGGCGGGTGCGCTGTTCGGAATGATCCGCCGCAGCGGGCGGGCAGGCTCTGTTCCCGACGTGGGGGGTGATTGACGGTGGGCGCCGGGGCCGGCCACTGGCTGTATCGTGACAGCCCCTCTGTCGTCCACCGGCTTCCGGCCGAGGTCAAGATCGTCGTGCTGGTGGTGTTTGTTCTGGCTGTTGTTGCCACACCGCGCGAGCAATACTGGCACTTCGGTGGATTCGTGCTGATCCTGCTGGCCGTCTGGCGGGCAGCCCGGATCCCGGTGCGCTGGATTCTGCCCCGGATGCTCATCGAAGCGCCGTTCCTTGTCCTGGCGGTGTTATTACCTTTCGCCGAGGGGGGTGAACGCGTCGAGGTGGCAGGACTGTCGTTGTCGGCCGTGGGTGTGGTCGCCGCCTGGGGAATCGTCATCAAGGGAACTCTGGGGATCGCGGCGTCATTGACATGCGCCGCGACCACCGGCGCCCGGGAGTTGCCCTTGGCGTTGTCGCGGCTGGGTGTCCCTGCTGTGGTGACCTCAGTGCTGGTCCTGGCGGTGCGGTACGTCGATGTGCTCAGTGCGGAGGCGGATCGGATGCGGATAGCGCGGATATCGCGCGGGGACTCGCCGCGCGCCCTGCACCAGACGGGCGCGATCGCAGCGAGCGCCGGTGCGTTGTTCCTCCGCTCCTACGAACGCGGCGAACGGGTGTACCTGGCCATGCTGGCACGCGGTTTCTCCGGAACGGTGCCGGACCTGGCGCTGGTGTCCGGCGGCGCGACGCTGGCGCCGATGCGGGTCTGGGCCCGGGCCATGCTCCCGGCTGCCGCGGCGGTGCTCATCGCGGTCTCCACGTGGGTGCTGTGATCACTCCCGCCGTGCGGGTCGAGTACCTGGTGCACGATTATCCGAACGGTCATCGCGCGCTCGACGGCCTGAGCCTTACCGTCCAGCATGGTGAGCGCCTGGCGGTCCTGGGCCCCAACGGCGCGGGGAAGACCTCGTTGATGCTGCATCTCAACGGTGTTCTCACCCCCACCTCCGGAACCATCGAGATCAGCGGAATACCGTTGCGGCGCAGCACACTGCGCACCATCAGACAGCGGGTGGGGGTGGTGTTCCAGGACCCTGACGACCAGTTGTTCATGCCGACCGTCGCTCAGGACGTCGCGTTCGGACCGGCGAATTTCGGGGTGCAGGGCGATGAACTGGGCGAGCGGGTGAAGTCAGCGTTGGAGTCGGTGGCGTTGACCGACCATGGTGTTCGTAGTCCCGCGCACCTGTCGGCAGGTGAACGCCGACGGGCCGCGCTCGCCACGGCCCTGGCGTGCCGGCCGGAGATCCTCGTCCTCGACGAACCGTCGGCCAATCTCGATCCGATGGCTCGGCGGGAATTGGCGACCGCCCTGGGAGCGCTGGAGGCGACCCTGCTGGTCGTCACCCACGACCTGCCCTACGCCGCTCAGTTGTGTGAGAGGGCGGTCATCCTGGACGCCGGTGCGATCGTCGCCGATGGCGCCATCGGTGACGTCTTGGCCGACGCCGCGCTACTGAGCCGGCACCGTCTCGAACTGCCCTGGGGGTTCGGCCTCACGGCGCGCTGAACGTCGATGCCAGCCACTGATCGAGTTCGCGGTAGGCCTGTGCTCTCGGTCCCGGCAGCGACAGGAACACGTCGTGCTTGGCGTCGGTGATCGGCACGATCGTCTGCCGGTTGCCGATGCAGCCCGCCCACCGCGCGATGTGGGCAACGTCGAGAACGGCGTCGCCGCGCTGCATCACGTCCGTTCCGGCGGTCTCGGAAACGGTGTGATCGGACAACAGGATCAGGTTGGGCACGCCGACGTCGAGTCCGCGCTGCAGGCGTGCCTGAGCGCGGCGGATCGCGTAGATCCAGCCGTAGGTGATCGGAAACCCACCCAGCGGCTTCCACCGGAGGTCGTAATCGAACTCGCCGTGGTATTCCCGGTGCAGGGTCAGGCCGTACCCGCCCTGTCCCGCCGGGCGCAGAACCCGCGTGCGGTCCAACCAGGCGACTGTGCCGATCGCGGCGCGAACGGCGCGGGTGCGCAGCACCGCGGGTCCCCGCAGGTCCAGGAACGGGCTGTTGAGCACCAGGCCGGCCAAACTCAGTGGGGCGATATCGCCGCGCCGCCGCAGCCGGTCGAGCCACAGCGCCACCACCAGACCCCCTGTGGAGTGGGCACAGACGAGGATGCGGCCGCCCTCGCCTCTGGGGTGGTTCTCGGCGGCGATCAGCCTGCACGCCATCTCCAGGGCTTGGTCATAACGGGCCAGATCGGTGGTGAAGTGTGGTGTCTGTCCGTCACGCCATGACCGTCCGCACTTTGGGAGGTCGAGGCCGTAGCACCGGTAGCCGAGTCCGGCGAAGTGATCGACCAGTTCGGTGTTGAAGAAATAGTCCGTGAATCCGTGCACCGCCAGCACGGCGGTTGCCGTAGGCCCGCTGTCACCCCGGCGCACCACGGTTGCCGACAATTCGCCTTCACCATCGGGATCGGGGCCGAGTGCCAGTGCGGTCTGGAGGTATCCGGGCATCACGTCGTCGGTCCATTCGGCGGTGGCCCCGGTCACGGGCCCACTGTAGAGCGCGGCGGGATAACCTACCGATATGTCTGCACACGCGAGGACGGATGTCGTTCTGGTCGGAGCCGGGATCATGAGTGCGACCCTGGGTGCTCTGCTTCGGCTGATGGAGCCGGACTGGTCGATCACCGTGATCGAGCGTCTCGACGCGGCCGCCGCCGAGAGCAGCGACCCGTGGAACAACGCGGGGACCGGCCACTCGGCTCTGTGCGAGCTGAACTACACCCCGCAGCTGGCTGATGGCAGCATCGAGATCGCCAAGGCGGTCAACGTCAATGAGCAGTTCCAGGTGACCCGGCAGTTCTGGTCCTATGCGGTGGAGAACGGCATCATCACCGACGCCCGCAGCTTCCTCAACCGGGTGCCGCATGTCAGTTTCGTCCAAGGCGCCGAGAACGTCGATTATCTGCGGCGCCGCCGCGACACGTTGGTGCGCAACCCGCTGTTCGCAACGATGGAGTTCATCGACGACACCGACGAGTTCACCCGGCGGCTTCCACTGATGGCGGCCGGGCGAGACTTCTCCGACCCGGTGGGGCTGAACTGGACCGACAGCGGCACCGATGTCGACTTCGGCTCGCTGTCGCGTCAACTGCTGGCATACGGCAGCACGCGCGGCATGAACACCCTTTTCGGTCATGAGGTACGCGATCTCGACCAGCAGTCCGACGGCAGCTGGAAGCTCAAGGTCCTCAACCGGCGGACCGGCGAAAAGCACGCCTTGACAAGCAAGTTCGTCTTCGTGGGTGCCGGTGGCTGGGCGTTGCCGCTGCTGCAGAAGGCGGGGATCAAGGAGGTGCGTGGGGTCGGTGGCTTCCCCGTGAGCGGGCAGTGGCTGCGTACCAACAAGTCCGAACTGACCCGTCGTCACCACGCGAAGGTCTACGGACTGCCACCGTTGGGGGCGCCGCCGATGTCGGTACCGCACTTGGACACCCGAGTGATCGCCGGCAAGGAGTGGTTGCTGTTCGGACCGTTCGCCGGCTGGTCGCCGAAGTTCCTCAAGACCGGCAAGATCACCGACCTGCCGCTATCGGTCAAGCCGAACAACCTGTTGTCCATGATCGGCGTCGGGCTGACCGAGTTGTCCCTGGTGAAGTACCTGGTCAGCGAGCTTCTGCAGTCCTACGGCGACCGGGTCGACACGCTGCGGGACTTCGCGCCGACGGCCCAGGGCAATGAATGGGAGTTGGACATCGCCGGCCAACGGGTGCAGGTGATTCGTCGGGACGCCAAGAAGTTGGGAGTCCTCGAGTTCGGGACGACGGTCCTCGCTGCCGAAGACGGGTCCATCGCCGGGCTTCTCGGGGCCTCGCCTGGGGCCTCCACCGCCGTTCCGGCCATGTTCGAGGTGATGCAGCGCTGTTTTCCGGCGGAATACCCCTCATGGGAGCCCAAGCTCAAGGAGATGGTGCCCTCGCTGGGAATCAAGCTCTCCGAAGAGCCGGGGCTTTTCAACGAGGTGTGGGAGCACGGCAGCAGAGTGCTCGGACTCGACGGCCGAACCGCGGACGCGGTGTGACCGCTGCGCTCCGGTGCAGTCACAGCGCTGACCTGAGCGCGGGGGAGCGCGCCGCGCTGACCGCGAGGGATACCGGGCTCGGGTTGGCTTGCAGGGGGGACGGATTCGTCGGGGACCGCGTTCCGGGTCTCACGCTCGTTCCCATGTCGCGGGCGCCACGACCGTGAACGATCCGGCCTATCCGTTCAGCGCGCTCGTCGGCCATGATCGGCTGCAGCTTGCCTTACTGTTGTGCGCCGTACGCCCGGAGATCGGCGGGGTCCTGATCCGCGGGGAGAAGGGTACGGCGAAGTCCACCGCGGTGCGGGCCTTGGCGGCGGTTCTCGCCGCCGCCGATCCGGACGCCGGACTGGTCGAGCTGCCCATCGGCGCCACCGAGGACCGGGTAGTGGGGTCGCTCGACCTGCAGAAAGTGTTGCGCGACGGCGAGCACGCCTTCGCGCCCGGATTGCTCGCTCGGGCCGATCGCGGGGTCCTCTACGTCGATGAGGTCAATCTGCTGCCCGATCATCTGGTCGACGTCTTGCTCGATGCCGCGGCCATGGGGCGGGTGCATGTCGAACGTGACGGTGTGTCGCGTTCCTACACCTCGCGGTTCGTGTTGATCGGCACGATGAATCCCGAAGAGGGGGAGTTGCGACCTCAACTGCTCGACCGGTTCGGTCTCACCGTGGACGTGGCGGCGTCCCGGGAGGTTCCGGTGCGCAGTGAGGTGATCCGCCGCAGACTGGCCTACGAGGCGGATCCGGCAGGATTCGCCCTCGGCTACGCGGAGGCCGACAGCGGACTCGCCCGCCGGATCGCGGCCGCCCGGCGGTTGGTGGGACGCGTCGTCCTCGGTGATCCGGAACTGGACCGCATCGCCGGGGTCTGCGCGGCCCTGGACGTCGACGGGATGCGCGCCGATCTGGTTGTCGCCCGTACCGCGGTCGCACATGCGGCCTGGCGCGGGGTTGTGACCGGGGCGAGCGGAGCGACGGGGGACATTGCCGTCGACGTCGAGGACATCAGGGTGGCCGCCGAATTGGCCTTACCGCATCGGCGTCGTCGCGATCCGTTCGACGACCCCGGCCTCGATGCCGCGGACCTGGATGCCGCGCTCTCCGCGGCGGGTCCGGGGTCGACGTCGGAGTCTGATTCGGGTACCGACTCCGAGCCGGAGCCCGACCCGCCCGGTGGCGGACCGGGTCACGGTGCGGCGGAAGCTGCTGTGCGTCAACCGAAATCGAGTTCGTCGCCGAGGCCGTCGGCCGCCCCCTCACCGACGTTCCGGACCCGTGCGCTGACTGTGCCCGGTCTGGGCGAGGGCAGCGTGGGCCGCCGGTCGGCGGCGAGCAATTCCTCCGGAGCCGCGGTTCGGCCGAGCTCGAGCCCGGACCGGGGACATGGGCTGCACCTGTTTGGGACACTGCTGGCCGCGGCCGACACCGCAGCCGGGCCCGGCCCGCTGCGCCCGCGCGCCGGTGACATCCGGCGGGCGGATCGGATCGGCCGGGAGGGCAACCTGGTGATCTTCGTCGTCGACGCGTCCGGTTCGATGGCGGCCCGCGACCGGATGGCCGCCGTTGGCGGTGCTGCGCAATCCTTGTTGCGGGACGCCTATCAGCGACGCGACAAGGTTGCGGTGATCACGTTCCGCGCCGGTGCTGCGCGTGTCCTGCTGCCCCCGACCACCTCCGCGCACATCGCCTCCGCGCGCCTGCGGCGGTTCGACACCGGCGGTACGACTCCATTGGCCGAGGGTCTCCTGGCCGCCCGTGACGTGATCCTGCGGGAACGGGTCAGGGACCGGACACGGCGGCCGCTGGTGGTGGTCCTCACCGACGGCCGTGCCACCGGCGGATCCGACCCGTTGGGGCGCAGCAGAATCGCCGCAGGACGGTTGGTGGCCGAGACTGCCGCGGCCGTGGTGGTGGACTGCGAATCCGGCTTCGTGCGCCTCGGACTGGCGGCTGAACTCGCCGGCCACCTGCGGGCCCGCGTGCTGCGGCCCGAGCAGTTGCGCGCTGACGCCCTGACCGCCGCGGTCCGCCGGGTTGCCTGATGCCAGAAGGCCGGCCAACGAAGGTCCCCGACGACGGTTTGACCACCCGCCAGCGGCGGAATGCACCTGTGCTGGCGGTGCACACCGGCGCCGGGAAGGGAAAATCCACTGCCGCTTTTGGGATGGCGTTGCGGGCCTGGAACGCCGGCCTGAGCATCGGGGTTTTCCAATTCGTCAAGAGTGCCAAATGGCGGGTCGGAGAGGAGTCGGCATTCGGCCACCTCGCCCAGTTGCATACCGAACGGGGACTCGGCGGCCCGGTGCAATGGCACAAGATGGGCCAGGGCTGGTCCTGGAGTCGCAAACCCGGTTCAGTCGAGGATCACGCTGCCGCGGCCGCTGAAGGATGGGCCGAGATTGCCCGCCGGCTTGACGGCGAGCAGCATGATTTCTACGTCCTCGACGAGTTCACCTACCCGCTGATCTGGGGTTGGGTCGACGTCGAGGAGGTGGTCGCCACGCTGTTGGCCCGACCCGGGCGCCAGCACGTCGTCATCACCGGCCGCTACGCACCTGAGGCCCTCACTGACGCCGCCGATCTGGTGACCGAGATGACCTGCGTCCGGCACCCGATGGACGCCGGACGCAAGGGGCAGCGCGGGATCGAGTGGTAGCGGCGAGGTGAGCCGGTGAGCACCGTTCCCGCAGTGATCGTCGCCGCGCCGGCCTCCGGCAGCGGAAAGACCACCATCGCGACGGGTCTCATCGGGGCGCTACGGCGAGCCGGGCGCCGGGTGGCGCCATTCAAGGTGGGACCGGACTTCATCGACCCCGGGTATCACGGTGTGGCGGCCGCCCGCCCGGGCCGCAACCTCGACCCGGTCCTCGTGGGCGAGGACTTGATCGGACCGCTGTTCCGGCACGGCACGCGCGATGCCGACATCGCCGTCGTCGAAGGTGTCATGGGGTTGTTCGACGGGCGTATCGATGACCACCTGCTCACCCCGGCGCGCGGATCCACCGCTCAGGTTGCGGCGCTGCTCAGGGCACCGGTGCTGATGGTCGTCGACGCTCGGGGACAAAGCCAGAGCATCGGTGCTGCCGTGCAGGGGTTTTCGACTTTCCATCGCGACGTTCGGGTGGCCGGGGTCATCCTCAACCGGGTCGGTTCGGATCGGCATGAGCGGGTTCTGCGACAGGCCTGCGACGCGGTAGGAGTGCCGGTTCTGGGGGCGGTGCCGCGTGACGAGGCGCTCAGTGTGCCCTCGCGGCATCTGGGCCTGGTCACCGCCACCGAGCACGGTGCGCGGGCTCGGACCGCGGTGGGGGCGATGACCGAACTGGTCGCCCGACACGTGGACCTGGAGGCGGTTGTGGCACTCGCCGGCGCTGTGGTGGCCGACCCGGCGTGGTCGCCGGAAGCTGCGATCGGCCGACCGGTGTCGGGCCGCCCGGTGGTGGCGATCGCCGTCGGCAATGCCTTCACCTTCGGGTACGCCGAACGCGACGAACTGCTGCGGGCGGCCGGTGCCCAGGTCGCGGAGTTCGACCCCATCGTCGAGGGACCGCCCCCCGAGACCTCAGCGCTGCTGCTCCCGGGTGGTTTCCCCGAGCAACACGCGGCGGAGCTCGCCGCCAACATCGCGGTGCGCGAGGGCATCGCGGCACTGGCCAGGCGGGTGCCGGTACACGCCGAGTGCGGCGGGCTGACCTATCTGATGTCCGCCCTCGACGAACACCCCATGTGCGGCGTCCTGCCGGGTTCGGCCCGGTTCACCGAACGGCTGACGCTGGGTTACCGCGATGCCATCGCCGCCGCCGACTCACCGCTGTTCGACACCGGACAGCGGATTGCCGGGCACGAGTTCCACCGCACCACGGTCCAGTTCAGTGAGGCGGTGCAGCCCGCCTGGCTGTTCACCGCCGTCGACGGTGGCCGCTCCGCCGAGGGTGTGGTGCAAGGCACCGTGCACGCCTCCTACCTGCACACCCATCCCGCCGCTCATCCGCAGTCAGTCCGGCGGTTCGCCGAAACCGCGGCGGTTCTAGGCTTGCCCCGGTGACCGAGAACGCCTATCTCGTGGGGCTGCGACTGGCCGGAAAGCGGGTCGTGGTGATCGGCGGCGGAACGGTAGCCCAGCGACGGGTGCCGGTCCTGATCGCCAACGGCGCCGACGTCCACGTCGTCGCCCGCGCAGCGACACCGGCGGTTGAGGCGCTGGCCGAACAGCGGCCCGGGATCACCCTGGATGTGCGCGATTACCGAGCAGGAGACCTCGAGGGCGCGTGGTACGCCATCGCCGCCACCGATGACCCCGTGGTCAACGCGGCCGTCGTGGACGAGGCCGAACAGCGGCGGATCTTCTGCGTGCGGGCCGACTCCGGCCGTGAGGGCAGCGCCGTCACCCCGGCGTCGTTCAGCTACCAGGGGCTGTTGGTCGGCGTTCTGGCCGGCGGGGAGCACCGACGCTCGGCCGCGGTGCGCTCGGCGATTCGGGATTCGTTTCTGCAGGGCCGGATCGCTCCCGACGTTGTCGCCGCGAACGCCCCCGATGTGATCCCGGGCGGTGTCGCGCTGGTAGGTGGCGGACCGGGCGACCCGGAACTGATCACCGTGCGCGGCCGCCGACTGCTCTCGCACGCCGACGTGGTGGTCGCCGACCGATTGGCGCCGCCGGAGTTGCTGGCCGAACTGGGTCCGCACGTCGAAGTGATCGACGCCGCCAAGATCCCCTACGGGCGGGCAATGGCGCAGGAAGCCATCAATGACGTCCTCATTGCGCAGGCCCGGGCCGGAAAGTTCGTGGTTCGCCTCAAGGGCGGAGATCCGTTCGTCTTCGCCCGCGGCTACGAGGAAGTTCTCGCCTGCGCTGAGGCGGGAATACCGGTGACCGTGGTACCGGGTGTGACAAGCGCCATAGCCGTTCCCGCTATGGCGGGTGTTCCGGTCACCCATCGGGCGGTGAATCACGAATTCGTCGTGGTCAGCGGCCATTTGTCGCCTGATCATCCGGAATCCCTGGTGAATTGGCAGGCGTTGGCGCGATTGACCGGAACTCTGGTTTTGCTGATGGCCGTCGAACGCATTGAGTTGTTTTCCTCGGCACTTCTCCAGGGCGGTCGACCTGCGGAAACGCCGGTTCTCGTCGCGCAAAGCGGCACGACTGCCGCAGAAAGAATTTTGCTGACAACGCTCGCGGAGGTGTCGGAAAGAATTCGCGCCGAGGGAATTCGCCCCCCTGCGGTGATCGTCGTGGGGGCGGTCGCGGCGTTCCGAGACTTTATCGAGACTTTAAAGTCCTCTTAATTTTGAGGTATGGTAAGCCGCTATGACGGCTCTCAGCGATGCCGACCGCGCGACACAGCGCCGTTCTGGTTCCCGCAAATCAGGCGGTGCCGATCGGCCCGTGCCGGCGCGGCGAGACCCCTCGGAACTGGAGCGCACCGGTCCCAGCGCCTGGCTTCCCTCCCGGCGTTTCATCGCCGCGGTGGTGGCCATCGGTGGCATGCAGTTGCTGGCCACCATGGACTCGACGGTGGCCATCGTCGCGCTGCCGAAGATCCAGGACGAACTCAATCTCTCCGACGCCGGCCGCAGCTGGGTGATCACCGCCTACGTGCTCACCTTCGGCGGTTTGATGCTGCTCGGCGGTCGGCTGGGTGACACCATCGGCCGCAAGCGGACCTTCATCGTCGGGGTCGCGCTGTTCACCATCGCCTCAGTGCTCTGTGGTATCGCGTGGGACGAGACCACTCTGGTCGTGGCCCGGCTGTTGCAGGGGGTGGGCGCGGCGATCGCCTCACCGACCGGACTGGCCCTGGTCGCCACGACATTCCCCAAAGGCCCGGCGCGCAATGCTGCCACCGCGGTCTTCGCCGCGATGACCGGGGTCGGCTCGGTCATGGGCCTGGTCGTCGGTGGCGCACTGACAGAGGTTTCCTGGCGGTTGGCGTTCCTGGTCAATGTGCCGATCGGCATCTTGGTGATCTACCTGGCCCGGACCACGCTGCAGGAAACCCACCGCGAGCGGATGAAGCTCGATGCCGCCGGAGCGCTGTTGGCCACCGTCGGCTGCACCGCAGCGGTGTTCGGATTCACCCAGGGGCCCGAAAACGGGTGGATGGCTCCGATGACCCTGCTGTCCGGCGTCGCTGCCATCGGAGCCTTCGTGGCCTTCGTCCTCGTTGAGCGCACAGCCGTCAACCCGGTGGTGCCGTTCAGCCTGTTCCGCGACCGGAACCGGTTGGCCACCTTCGCCGCGATCTTCCTGGCGGGCGGGGTGATGTTCACCCTCACCGTGCTGATCGGCCTGTACGTGCAGGACATCATGGGCTACAGCGCGCTGCGTGCCGGGGTCGGTTTCATCCCGTTCGTCATCGCGTTGGGGGTCGGTCTGGCGGTCTCCTCGCAGCTGGTGAATTTCTTCCCGCCACGGCTTCTGGTGATCTCCGGTGGCGTGCTGGTGCTCGGCGCCATGATCTACGGCTCGACTCTGGATGCCGGTATTCCGTACTTCCCGAACCTCGTGTTGCCGATCACCATCGGGGGCCTGGGTATCGGCATGATCGTCGTGCCGCTGACGGTGTCGGCGATCGCTGGGGTCGGACTTGACCAGATCGGCCCGGTGTCCGCCATCGCCCTGATGCTGCAGAATCTCGGCGGGCCCGTCGTGCTGGCCGTCATCCAGGCGGTGATCACCTCACGCACCCTGTACCTGGGCGGCACCACGGGGCCGGTGAAGAACATGGACCCCGCTCAGCTGCACGCACTGGACCAGGGCTACACCTATGGACTGCTGTGGGTTGCGGCGGTCGCGGTCATCGTCGGTGCGGTCGCCCTCTTCATCGGCTATTCCGCCCGGGAGGTGGCGCACGCCCAGGAAGTCAAGGAAGCCATCGACGCCGGGGAGTTCTGAGGCGGGCTCAGCCCGACCCCGTCGACCGGGGTGGCTGCTGGCCGCCTGCTGGGTAGGGTAGCTACCCATGGCCGGTGTCAGCGTCCCCGATCCGCCGGCCAAACCACTGGCATCCAGCGTGCTGGGAGTGGCCATTGTGGCCATCACCGGCATGCAGTTGATGGCCACATTGGACGGAACCATCGTCATCGTGGCCCTGCCGAGAATGCAGGCCGAACTGGGGCTCTCCGACGCCGCCAGGAGCTGGGTGATCACCGCTTACGTGCTCACCTTCGGCGGCATGCTGCTGCTGGGAGGCCGGGTCGGCGACGCGATCGGGCACAAGCGGGCGTTCATCTCCGGCGTCGGTGTCTTCACCATTGCCTCGATGGCGTGTGGGCTGGCCACCGACGGGGCGCTCCTGGTTGCGGCGCGCGCGCTTCAGGGCATGGGTGCCGCGGTGGCCGCGCCGACCGGGCTGGCTCTGATCGCCACCACCTACGCGGTCGGCCAGGCCCGCAACAAGGCGATGGCCATGTCCGCGGCGATGCAGGGGCTCGGGTCGGTGATGGGGCTGGTCGTCGGCGGCGCGCTGACGGTCATCAACTGGCGGTTGGCGTTCCTGATCAACTTCCCGATCGGGGCTGTGATCATCTGGATCGCGCTGACCCGGCTTGAGGAGACCCGCCATGAGCGGCTCAAGCTTGACGTCACCGGCGCGCTGCTGGCCACCCTGGGCTGCACCGCCGCGGTGCTGGTGTTCACCCAGGGGCCGCCGCGGGGTTGGACGGATCCGTGGGTGATCGGCGCCGGCGTCGTCGCGGTGGCGCTGGGCGTCTCGTTCTTCACGGTGGAGCGCAGTGCCGACCATCCGCTGGTGCCGCTGTGGCTGTTCCG
>JAGQTS010000292.1 GCA_020438895.1 Mycobacterium sp. | reverse complement strand
ACGTGCTCTACGTGCTGGAGGCCAATCCCCGAGCCAGTCGGACCGTGCCGTTCGTGTCGAAAGCCACCGCCGTCCCACTGGCCAAGGCGTGCGCCAGGGTCATGCTCGGCGCGAGCATCGCCGAACTGCGAGCTGAGGGCATGCTGGCCCACGAGGGCGACGGATCCAATCTCGGGCCGTGCGCGCCGATCGCGGTCAAGGAAGCCGTGCTGCCCTTCCAGCGATTCCGGCGGCTGGACGGGTCCGGGGTGGATTCGCTGCTCGGCCCCGAGATGAAGTCCACCGGGGAGGTGATGGGCATCGACCACGATTTCGGGAGCGCGTTCGCCAAGAGTCAGACCGCCGCCTACGGTTCGCTGCCCACCCGGGGGGCGGTGTTCGTTTCGGTGGCCAACCGGGACAAGCGTTCCCTGGTCTTCCCGGTGAAGCGTCTCGCGGATCTCGGGTTCCGCGTGCTTGCCACGGAGGGGACGGCAGAGATGTTGCGCCGCAACGGGATCCCGTGTGAGGTGGTGCGTAAACACTTCGAGGACCCGGGCGATGGACGCCCCGAGATCACCGCCATCGACGCCATCAATGCCGGCGAGGTGCAGATGGTGATCAACACCCCCTACGGGAACTCGGGGCCCCGAATCGACGGCTATGAGATCCGCTCGGCCGCGGTGTCGATGAACATTCCGTGCATCACCACCGTCCAGGGTGCCTCGGCGGCGGTGCAGGGCATCGAGGCCGCAATCCGGGGCGATATCGACGTGCGTTCGCTGCAGCAGTTGCACGCGGCGTTCGGTGGCAGTGGACATGAGTGACGCACCTGACGCCGGGCCGGCACGGCGGGCATTCGGCGCCCGCCTTGCCGGGGCCGTCGCCGATCGCGGCCCGCTGTGCGTGGGAATCGACCCCCACCCGGAGTTACTGCGCGCCTGGGGGTTGCCGCTGAGCGCCGAGGGCCTGGACCGGTTCTGCGATATCTGCGTGTCGGCGTATGCGGGATTCGCCGTGGTCAAGCCGCAAGTGGCTTTCTTCGAGGTGTACGGGTCGGCGGGGTTCGCCGTTCTGGAGCGGACCGTCGCCGCCCTGCGCGAGGCGGAGGTGCTGGTGATCGCCGACGCCAAGCGCGGCGACATCGGATCCACCATGGCGGCCTATGCCCAGGCGTGGGCCGGTCAGGGGCCCCTGGCCGGGGACGCCGTCACCGCGTCGCCCTATCTGGGATTCGGGTCACTGCGGCCGTTGCTGGACCTCGCCGCCGAACACGGCCGTGGGGTGTTCGTCCTGGCCGCCACCTCCAACCCGGAGGGTGCCGCGGTCCAGGGGGCGGTGAACGGCGGGCGGACGGTCGCCCAGTCGATCGTCGACGCCGCCGGGGCCGCCAACCGCGCCACCCTGCCCGGCCTCGGGTCGGTGGGTGTTGTCGTCGGCGCCACCCTCGACGCCGCCTCCGGCGCGGTGCCCGACCTGTCCGAACTCGGCGGGCCGGTACTGGTGCCCGGGGTGGGCGCTCAGGGTGGCCGGCCGGAAGCGCTGGCCGACCTCGGCGGCGCGCCACCCGGTCGAATCCTGCCCGCGGTCTCACGCGAGGTACTCAAGGCCGGACCCGGTGTATCGCAGATCCGTGCCGCAGCCGAACGAATGCGCGACGCCGTGTCCTATCTGGCCTGAGGCCGTGTCCTATCTGGTCTGAGGCGCACTGCGCGCGGCGTGTTCGGCGGCGGCGACGCGCCCGCCGGACGGCCGACACGCGGGGCGTTGTCCTGCGGGTTTGCGCCTGGGAAAGGGGGGTGGGGTTAGATTCCGTCAGGGAGCGTGGGTACGGTCGTCGTCGCTGGCTGAAGAACCCGGCCTACGCACAACATTGGCAGTAATAGTCGACAGTGATCGAGACGGAGGAAAACCGTGGCCCTTCCCCAGTTGACCGATGAGCAGCGCGCCGCAGCGTTGGAGAAAGCTGCCGCCGCTCGTCGAGCGCGAGCTGAGCTGAAGGATCGGCTCAAGCGCGGTGGCACCAACCTTCAGCAGGTGCTGAAGGACGCCGAGACCGACGAGGTTCTCGGCAAGATGAAGGTTTCCGCGCTGTTGGAGGCCCTGCCCAAGGTGGGCAAGGTGAAGGCGCAGGAAATCATGTCCGAACTGGAGATCGCTCCCACTCGCCGCCTGCGGGGTCTGGGCGATCGGCAGCGCAAGGCCCTGCTGGAGAAATTCGCCTGATCGTGGTTCCGGGGAGCCGATGAGTCCCGGCGACAGCCCGGACACCGCCAACACACCACCGCGCCCGTGCGGGCGTGTGCTGGTGCTATCGGGGCCCTCGGCGGTCGGGAAGTCGACAGTGGTCCGGCACCTGCGTGATCAGGTGCCGGACCTGCTGTTCAGTGTGTCGGCGACCACCAGGGTTCCGCGCCCCGGGGAGATCGACGGGGTGGACTACCACTTCGTTTCGCCGGGGCGGTTCCAGCAGTTCATCGAGGACGGCTCGCTGCTGGAATGGGCCGATATCCACGGCGGCCTGCACCGATCGGGCACCCTCGCTCAACCCGTCCGGGAGGCGGCCGCCGACGGCCGACCCGTTCTGATCGAGGTGGACCTCGCCGGCGCCCGGGCCGTCAAGCGGGCCATCCCGGACGCCGTCACCGTGTTCCTGGCTCCCCCGAGTAGGGAGGCGCTGCGAGAGCGATTGACCGGCCGAGGGACCGAAACCCCCGAAGTGATGGCCCGCCGCCTGGCCACCGCTGACGCTGAACTTGCTGCACAGGACGAATTCGATGTGGTGGTGGTCAACCGCCAATTGGAATCCGCCTGTGCTGAATTGGTATCGTTGCTGGTTGGCAACGCGCCCCGGCCCGCAGCGAGCGGGCAGGACCAGCCCGGCGCGTCCAGCCCCAGCTGAACATCCACCTGCAGGAGAGAACCCCGACGTGACTTCGTCCTCCGCGCCTTCCGCGCCCACCGATCACTACGACCCGGCCCCCGGCGCGGCCACCGCCTATGACACCCCGCTCGGTATCACCAACCCGCCCATCGACGAACTCCTCGACCGGGTTTCCAGCAAGTACGCGCTGGTGATCTACGCGGCCAAGCGTGCGCGGCAAATCAACGACTACTACAACCAACTCGGCGACGGCATCCTCGAATACGTCGGACCGCTGGTCGAGCCGGGCCTGCAGGAGAAGCCGTTGTCGATCGCTTTGCGGGAGATCCACGGCGACAAGCTCGAGCACTCCGAGGGCGAGTAGCCGGGCTGCGGCGGCGCATCCGGTCGATGACCCATGACCGCTAAACATGTCGTCGTCGGTGTCGCCGGCGGCATTGCGGCTTACAAGGCATGTTCGGTCGTGCGTCAACTCTCCGAGGCCGGCCACGATGTCCGGGTAGTTCCGACGGAGACCGCGCTGCGATTTGTCGGCGCCGCCACCTTTGAGGCACTGTCCGGCCATCCGGTGCGCACTGGGGTTTTCGACGATGTCCCGGACGTCCCGCACGTGCGGCTCGGACAGCAGGCCGATCTCGTTCTGGTCGCTCCGGCCACAGCGGATCTGCTGGCTCGGTGCGCCGCAGGACGGGCCGACGATCTCCTGGCGGCCACCCTCCTCACCGCTCGCTGCCCGGTGATGTTCGCCCCGGCCATGCACACCGAGATGTGGCAGCACCCGGCGACGGTGGACAACGTCACGACGTTGCGCCGTCGGGGCTGCGTCGTGCTGGAACCAGCTGCCGGGCGACTCACCGGCACCGACAGCGGTCCGGGCCGGCTTCCCGACCCGGATGAGATCACCACCTTCGCTCAACTGCTGTTGGACCGGCCCGACGCCCTACCGTTCGATCTGGACGGTGTTCGGGTTCTGGTCACCGCCGGCGGAACCCGTGAAGCGCTCGATCCGGTGCGGTTCATCGGTAATCGCAGTTCGGGAAAGCAGGGCTATGCCGTCGCGCGCGTGGCAGCCCAGCGAGGCGCCGACGTGACCGTGATCGCGGGGAACACTGCGGGGCTGACCGACCCGGCGGGCGTGCATGTGGTGCGGGTCACCTCCGCGGCCCAGATGTCTCAGGCGGTGGCCAAACATGCCGATGAGGCCCAGGTTCTCGTGATGGCCGCGGCGGTGGCCGACTTCCGGCCCGGGCAGGTGGCGGCCAGCAAGATCAAGAAGACCAATGATCCCGCCGAAGGCCGCACGATGGAGTTGGTTCGCACCGAGGACATTCTCGCCGGCGTGGTCAGCCGGCGCGCCGACGGGAACCTACCCAATCTGAGCACGATCGTCGGATTCGCCGCCGAGACCGGGGACGCCCACGGCGACGTGCTCTTCCACGCCCGCGGGAAGTTGCGCCGCAAAGGTTGCGACCTGTTGGTCGTCAACGCAGTCGGCGATGGCCGGGCGTTCGAGGTCGACAGCAACGACGGCTGGCTGCTGACCGCCGACGGCACCGAGAGAACGCTCGAGCACGGTTCAAAGACACTGATGGCGAGCCGTATCGTGGACGCGATCGTCACGATTCTGTCCGGCAGGGGCAGTTAGCCGCTATTCGGGGGAGCGCTCCGCTGGAGTGCTGCAGCGACGGGGTATCGGAAGGGAAAGACACTGTGAGTGATAACGGGCGGCTGTTCACCAGTGAGTCGGTGACTGAGGGGCATCCCGACAAGATCTGTGACGCGATCAGCGACTCGGTCCTCGACGCTCTCCTCGCGCAGGATCCCAGGTCGCGGGTGGCGGTGGAGACGCTCGTCACCACCGGGCAGGTGCATGTCGTCGGCGAGGTCACCACATCGGCGAAGGAGGCCTTCGCCGACATCACCGACACCGTTCGCCAGTGCATCCTCACCATCGGCTACGACTCCTCCGAGAAGGGCTTTGACGGCGCCTCCTGCGGGGTGAACATCGGCATCGGACGACAGTCCCCGGACATCGCCCAGGGCGTCGACGAGGCCTATGAAGCCCGGGTGGAAGGCGAGCGTGACCCCCTCGACCTTCAGGGGGCTGGCGACCAGGGCCTGATGTTCGGCTATGCGATCCGCGACACGCCCGAGCTGATGCCGCTGCCGATCGCATTGGCGCACCGGCTGTCCCGACGGCTCGCGGCGGTCCGCAAGAGCGGTCCGCTGGGTTACCTTCGGCCGGACGGCAAGACTCAAGTGACCATTCAATACGAGGGCACTACACCGATCCGGCTGGACACCGTGGTGCTGTCCACGCAGCACGCCGCCGAGATCGACGAAAAAGAGCAACTGCCGGCCGATATCCGCACGCACGTCGTCGACGCGGTTCTCAGCGACCTCGCCCATGAGAGTCTGGACATCTCTGACTTCCGCTTGCTGGTGAATCCAACCGGCAAGTTCGTCGTCGGCGGGCCGATGGG
>JAGQTS010000291.1 GCA_020438895.1 Mycobacterium sp. | reverse complement strand
CACGAGCGCAGCCTCAACATCGACTTCCTGCTCGGCTACCTGGCGCGGCTCCTGCCCCGGCGTCCGGAGCTGAAGCTGATCGTCACCTCGGCGACCATCGCACCCGAGCGGTTCGCCGCCCACTTCGGAACCTCCGCCCCTGCCCCGATCGTCGAGGTGTCCGGCCGCACGTACCCGGTCGACATTCGTTACCGCCCATTGGATCTACCGGCGCCGGTGGGTTCAGTCGGCACCGGCGCAGCAGAACCGGGTGACCCCGATGACCCCGATCACGAGGTGGTCCGGGTCGAGCCACGCGACCAGACCGAGGCGATCGTCGACGCCATCGGAGAGCTCAGCACCGAACCACCCGGAGACATCCTGGTGTTCCTCTCCGGCGAACGGGAGATCAGGGATACCGCCGAGGCGATACGCGCCGCGGTACGTGGGGTGGAGGTGCTACCGCTGTACGCCCGACTGGCCACCGCCGAGCAGATGAAAGTCTTCACCGCCAACCCCAGCCGACTTGTGCGCCGAATCGTGTTGGCCACCAACGTTGCCGAGACTTCACTGACGGTGCCGGGGATCCGCTACGTTATCGACCCGGGAACCGCGCGGATCTCGCGGTACAGCCGGCGCACGAAGGTTCAGCGGCTCCCGATCGAACCGATTTCGCAGGCGTCGGCGGCCCAACGGGCAGGTCGCTCCGGTCGCACCGCCCCGGGGGTGTGCATCCGGCTGTACTCCGAGCAGGACTTCCAACACCGCCCCCGGTACACCGATCCGGAGATTCTGCGTACCAACCTGGCGGCGGTGATCCTGCGGATGGCCGCCCTGCATCTCGGCGACGTGGCGGACTTCCCGTTCATCGACCCCCCGGAGTCCCGCAGTGTCCGCGACGGGGTGCAACTCCTGCAGGAATTGGGGGCGTTCGATGACCAGGGGTCCATCACGGGTCTGGGCCGCCGGCTTGCGGATTTGCCCGTCGACCCCCGGCTGGGCCGGATGATTCTGCAGGCCGATACCGAGGGATGCCTGCGGGAGGTGCTGGTACTCGCCGCCGCATTGTCCATCCCGGATCCGCGCGAACGTCCGATTGACGCCGAGGAGGCGGCCCGGCAGAAACACGCCCGGTTCGCCGATGAGTCCAGCGACTTCATGTCGTTCCTGAACCTGTGGAACTATCTGCGCGGCCAGCGAAAGGCATTGTCGGGCAGCGCCTTCCGGCGCATGTGCCGCCAAGAGTACCTGCACTACCTGCGGGTGCGGGAGTGGCAGGACCTGGTCGGGCAGTTGCGCGGGATCGTCCGTGGGATCGGGCTTCGCGGCGGGGATGACGGGGATGACACCCAACCTGCGGATCCGGCGCGGGTACACGCGGCGCTGGTGTCCGGACTGCTCTCCCATGTCGGTTCGCGCGACGGCGAGTCGCGGGAATACAGCGGCGCGCGCAACACCCGCTTCGTACTGGCTCCGGGATCGGTGTTGACCCGTAGGCCTCCGCGCTGGGTCGTGGTGGCCGATCTGGTGGAGACCAGCCGGCTCTATGGGCGGGTCGCCGCTCGGGTCGAACCGGAGATGGTCGAGCGGGTCGCCGGACACCTGGTGGCCCGCAGCTACAGCGAGCCGCATTGGGATGCCAAGCGGGCCGAAGTGCTTGCCTACGAGCGGGTGACGCTCTACGGACTCACTCTGGTGGCCCGTCGGCGGGTGAGCTACGCGGCGGTCGATCCGCAGCTGTGCCGGGACCTGTTCATTCAGCACGCGCTCGTCGACGGCGACTGGACCACCCACCACCGTTTCTTCGCCGACAACGCCCGGCTGCGGGCGGAGGTCGCCGAATTGGAGGAGCGGGCCCGGCGGCGTGACCTGCTGGCGGAGGATCACCAGATCGCCGAGTTCTACGACGCCCGGATACCCGCGGAGATCGTCTCCGGACGGCACTTCGACGGGTGGTGGAAGAAACAGCGGCACCGCACCCCGGACCTGCTCACCATGGGACGATCCGACCTGCTGCGGGGCGATGCCACCGCCGCCGACAGGCCCGACCACTGGGAAGCCGGCGATCTGGCGTTACCGCTGAGCTACCGGTTCGACCCGAGCGCCGAGGACGACGGGGTGACCGTGCACGTTCCGGTCGCGGTGCTGGCCCGCCTCGGTGGCGAGGAGTTCACCTGGCAGGTGCCGGCGCTGCGCGAGGAACTGCTCACCGCCCTGATCAAGTCGTTACCGAAAGACCTGCGGCGCAACTTCGTTCCGGCTCCCGACACCGCCAAGGCGTTGCTCGCTGCGATCCGACCCGGACCGGAGCCGCTGCTGGAAGCCGTGCAGCGGGAACTGCACGGGCGCACCGGAATCCTGGTGCCGGTGGATGCCTTCGATCTCGCCAAACTGCCGGCGCACCTCCGGGTGACCTTTGCCGTCGAGTCCTCCGACGGGAGGGTGGTGGCGCGTGGCAAGGATCTGGCCGCCCTGCAGTCGAACCTGGCGGCACCGGCCCGGCGGGCGGTGGCTGACGCGGTGGCCGGTGACTGGGAACGTACCGGGCTGCGCACCTGGCCCGACGATCTCGAGGAGCTTCCGACGGTGGTGCAGCGCACCGTCGACGGGCACAGCGTGCGCGGCTACCCGGGTTGGGCGGACACCGGCCGGACCGTCGACCTGAGGGTGTACGCCACCAAGGCGGAACGTGACGCCGCCATGCCCGCCGGGTTGCGCAGGTTGCTCCGGTTGGCGGGGCCATCCCCGGTGAAGGCCGTTGAGAAGAAACTCGACACCCGAACCCGGCTGATACTCGGAGTCAACCCGGACGGCTCGCTGGCGGAGCTGCTGGAGGACTGTGCCACCGCCGCCGTCGACGTCCTCGCCCCAGCCCCGGTGTGGACCAGGGCGGAGTTCGACCAACTGCGGCAGAAGGTGAGCGCCGGGATCGGCGGGGCCACCGCGCAGATCGTGGCCCGGGTCCAGCAGGTATTGACGGCCCTGCAGGCCGTCGAACAAGCGCTGCCCGCCAGCGCGCCGCCGGCCCAGGCCGATGCGGTCGCCGACGTCCGCACCCAACTCGCCGGGCTGCTGCCGCCGCAATTCGTCACCGCGACCGGGGCGGCGCATCTGGCCGATCTGACCCGCTACCTGACCGCCATCGCCCGCAGGCTGGAGCGCCTGCCGCACGGAGTTGCCGCGGACCGCGAACGGATGGCCCGGGTCGCCGAGGTCACCGCGGCCTACCGGGAACTGGTCGCGGCCCTGACACCTGCCCGGGCGGCCGGTGCGGATGTGCGTGATATCGCCCGGCTGATCGAGGAGTTCCGGGTGAGCCTGTGGGCTCAGCGGTTGGGCACCGCACGCCCGGTCAGCGAACAGCGGATCTATCGGGCCATCGACGCGATCCTGGAGTGAGGCCAGGTGTCAGCCGGTGGCGACCCGGATCGCGCCGCTCTTCGCGACGGCGGTGTCCAGCACGAGTTCAGCGACCCGGTTCCGGTGCTGTTCAGCGCTGCCGAGCAGGGCGGCATCGGTCGCAGCGCGCTTGAAATACAGGTGCGCCTGATGCTCCCAGGTGAAGCCGATACCCCCGTGCACCTGAATGGTGTCAGCGGCGATCCGGCTGAAGGCCGCCGAGGCCGCGGCCTGCGCGATGCTGACGACCAGCGGTGGATCGTCGAGGCCGTCGGCCAGCGCCCACACCGCGTAGTAGGCAGCCGACCGGGCATGTTCGAGGTCGACGAGCATGTCGGCCAGTCTGTGCTTGACCGCCTGGAAGGATCCGATCGGGCGGCCGAACTGCAGTCGGGACTTCGCGTAGGCGACCGAAAGGTCGAGCAGGTGCTGGGCCGCGCCCACCTGCTCGACGGCCAGCAGCGCCGCGCCGACCTGCAACGCATGGGTGATCACCGATTCGGCGGTCGCCGGGCCGGCCAGCGCTCGGGCCGGAGCGTGCGAAAGGGTCACCGTCGCCTGCGGCCGGGTCAGGTCCAGGGTGACCAGCGGTGCGCGCTCCACCCCCGGTGAGTCGGTGGGCACGGCGTAGAGGCTGACACCGTCCGATCCCGTTGCGGCCACGAGTAATTCGTCGACCGCCGCGCCGTCGACCACCCGGGGTACGGTGCCGGTGAGCACAACCGCACCGGTGTCGGGGTCGGTGTCGGCACGAACCGGCACGCTGTCGGTGTCGAACGCCCCGGCCCGGTCGGAGATGGCGAAAGCCGCCGTGCGTTCCCCGGCGATGAGTGCGCTGAGCAGGTCGTCACGAGCGGCACCGGCTGGGCAGGCCGCCAGTGCCGGGATCGCCAGGTACACCGTGCCGAAAATCGGCCCGCAGGCCAGCGCGTTGCCGAACTGCTCGACCGCCACCGCCTGGTCGACGAGTGATCCGCCCACCCCGCCGTCCTCTTCCGGAACCGACATGCCCAGCACGCCCAGCTCCGAGCCCAGCCGCCGCCACACGCGGGGGTCGAAACGCATGTCGGTCTCCATCAGCCGGCGGGCCGCATCCGCGCCGAAGTGGGCCGCACAGAATTTGCGGACCGCCGACCGCAGCGCCTGCTGCTCGGCGGTGAACGCAAACGTGTTCTCAGCCACCCTCACGGGCTGATCCGCACGCTCCTCAGCCACGCCGATGGGCTGATCCGCACGCTCCTCAGCCACGCGGCACCTCCTTCCACGGCATGCCGGCGTCG
>JAGQTS010000290.1 GCA_020438895.1 Mycobacterium sp. | reverse complement strand
TCGGGTCGATGAGGATCATCCGCACTTCCTCGGGGGTGGCGCGCTGCAACAGCGACACCAGCATCGAGTTGACGAAGCTGGACTTGCCCGATCCGGTCGATCCAGCCACCAGCAGGTGGGGCATCTTGGCCAGGTTGGCCGAGATGAAGTCCCCTTCGATGTCCTTGCCCAGGCCAATCACCAGTGGATGGTGGTCACGGCGGGTGGTCGGTGCGGTCAGAACGTCGGCGAGGCGAACCATTTCGCGGTCGGTGTTGGGAACCTCGATGCCCACCGCGGACTTGCCCGGGATCGGGGCGAGCAGGCGGACACTCTCGGTGGCCACGGCATAGGCAAGATTGCGCTGCAGGGCGGTGATCTTCTCCACCTTCACGCCTGGGCCCAGTTCGACCTCGTAGCGGGTGACAGTCGGGCCGCGCGTGCATCCGGTAACCGCCGCGTCGATCTTGAACTGTTCGAGCACCGAGGAGATGGCCTCGACGATCGTGTCGTTGGCGGCGCTACGTCGCTTCGGCGGATCGCCCGGGATCAGAAGGTCCAAGGTCGGCAGGGTGTAAGGGCCCTCCACCACGCGGTCCAGCGATTCGGCCGCCGGATGCGCCGATGCCTCCGTCTTGCTGGCGGGTACCGCCTTGCTGGCGGGTACCGCCTTGCGGCGCCGAGGTTTGATCGGCTCGGTGACGACGGACGCCTCGCCGCTGCCCTCGTCGAGTGGATAGTTGTCGTACGGAGAGCCGTTGGGGACTGGGGCGCCCGGCCAGCGTGCGGGATCGTCGGCGTAGGCCCGAGGGTCGTCGTAGTAACCGTCAGAGAAGTCATCGCCGGCCGATTCGTCCGGATCGCCGACCGGCGTCCCGTCGCCGTAGCCGCCGGTCTGGTCATCGGAATAGTCATAGTCGGGGTCGTAGTCGGCGTAGCGCCGCCCGGATCGGGTACCGAACATCTCGTAGAGCGCGTACGGCAGGTCTCGCAGCGTCGTCCCAGTCAGCAAGAGCACGCCGAACAGGACCGCCCCGATCAGCAACGGCGTCGCGATCCAGACCGTCAGGCCATCGGCCAACGGTCCCCCTGCGGCGAATCCCACAAAGCCGCCGGCCCGCTGGCGACTCGCCGGGTCAGTGGGTGCACCGGACCAGAGATGCCACATGCCGAGCACCGGCAAAGCGATCATCGCCGCGCCCAGCACCAGCCGAGGCCGCGCATCAGGCCGAGGCTCGGTGCGCATCAGAACCACCGCAGCCGCGCCGAGTGCCAGCGGCAGCAGCACGACACCGCCACCGACCACCGTTCGCAGCGCGGTGTCCACCCACGCACCGGCCGGCCGCGCTGCATCCAACCAGGACGCGGCGGCGATCACCACCGCAAGCGCCATCAGGCCCAGCGCGAGGCCGTCCCTGCGGTGGCCCGGCTCGAGGTCACGAGCTCGGCCCACCGACCTGGCCGCCGAACCGGCGCCGCGGGCGAGCAGCAGCCACGTCGCCCGCACACCCCGGCCGGCGGCCGCGGCGGCCAGCCCGATGCCTGACGGCGAGTTCCCCGCCGAGGGCTTGCGCCGCGGTGCCCCGGCCCGCGACGGCCTGTGAGGAGCCTTCGCCGACGGACGTGCGGCCTTCGCGGCTTTCGACCTCGCCTTCGTCGCAGCCCCGGCCGCTGGCCGGGAGCCCGTCCCGGAAGCACCCCGAGAGCTGGTCGGACGCGCAGCGGAGCGAGAGGCCGACTTGTTCGCCATGTCCGAAAGATTAGTCGCATCAGCCTCAGTGACAACACCTGTAACACCTCGACCGGGCCTGCCGTTGCAAGACCGCAACCAAAAACCGCCACACGGCCACCGGAGCCGCCGCGGATTCCCCGGCTCGGGCGGCGGAGGCCACCTGCAATCCAGCGCTGCGCGCCCACTAGGTCTTCCCGGCGCCTAGCGTGTATGCGCAACAGCCCGAGCCACAGGAGGATCCCGTTTATGCCCGTCGTCGTCGTCGCCTCATTCAGTGCCAAACCTGAGTCCGCCGACATCGTCCGAGCGGCATGCGAGGCGGCCGTTGCCGAGGTGCACGGCGAGCCCGGTTGCCAGCTGTACTCCCTCCACCGGACCGGCGACACCTTCGTCTTCATCGAGCAGTGGGCTGACTCCGAGGCGCTTCGCGTACATAGCACCGCCCCAGGGGTCGGCGCCTTGTTCGCAGCCATCGGCGAGCACCTCGCCGGTGCACCGGAGATCAGGATGCTCGAACCGCTGCCCGCCGGCGACCCGGCCAAGGGCCGACTACGCGGCTGAATACGCCCGGCTGGTCAACAAGCGGGGATCGTCAAGAACCGGTAGGCCGCACAGTCTCAGACTTCCAGCACCGTCGGCACGATCATGGGTTGGCGCCGGTAGGTTTCACCGACCCACTTGCCCACCGCGCGACGAACGGCCTGCGCTATCCGGACTGAGTCGGTGACCCTCTCGGCAGCAAGCGATTCAAGTTCACGCTCCACCCTGAGGGCCGCCGGTTCGAGCGCTTTCGGGTCCTCGGAGAAGCCTCGGGAGTGCAAATGCGGTGGGGCGGCGACCTTCCCGGTCCCCCGGTGCATGACGACCGTCACTGCGATGAAACCCGAACTCAGGGTGAGCCGCTCCCCCAGCGTCGCATCCCCGACGTCTCCGGCCACCAGACCGTCGATGAACATCTTGCCCACCGGGACCGCGCCGGCGATGGTGGCCTTGCCGGCCACCAGGTCGACGCTGACGCCGTTCTCGGCCAGCATGATCGATTCCTTCGGCACCCCGGAACGGGCGGCCAGTTTGGCGTTTGCCCGGAGGTGACGCCAGGTGCCGTGCACCGGCATCACGTTGCGCGGTCGGACCCCGTTGTAGAGGAACAGCAACTCGCCGGCGTAGGCGTGACCCGAAACGTGAACGCGGGCCTGCTGATTGGTGACCACCCGCGCACCGATCTTGGCCAGCGCGTCGATAACCCCGTACACGGCTTCCTCGTTACCGGGGATCAACGACGACGACAGGATGATCAGATCGTCAGCGGTGACGGTGATGCTGCGGTGCTCGCCGCGTGACATCCGCGACAGCGCCGACAACGGCTCGCCCTGAGTACCGGTGGTGACCAGCACCAGGCTGCCCGGGGGCATCATCTCCGCAGCCCCGATATCGACGACGTTCGCATCGTCGACCCGCAGGAAACCCAGATCACGTGCGATCGCCATGTTGCGCACCATGGAGCGACCGACGAAGGACACCCGGCGCCCCAGCGCCACTGCGGCGTCGACGATCGACTGAACCCGGTCGACATTGGAGGCGAAGCACGCCACGATCACCCGTCGGCCCTCGGCCCCCCGGATCAGCCGGTGCAGGGTGGGGCCGATCTCACTTTCCGACGGCCCGACTCCGGGGATCTCGGCGTTGGTGGAATCGCACAGGAACAGATCCACCCCGGCATCACCGAGCCGCGACATTCCCGGTAGGTCGGTGGGCCGGCCGTCCATCGGCAATTGGTCGAGCTTGATGTCACCGCTGTGCAGCACCGTTCCCGCCCCGGTGTGGATGGCAATGGCCAGCGCGTCGGGGATCGAATGGTTGACCGCGAAGTACTCGCACTCGAACACCCCGTGGGTGCTGCGCTGACCCTCGGCGACCTGGACGAGATTCGGCTTGATCCGGTGCTCCCGGCACTTCTCGCGAACCAGGGCGAGGGTGAATCGGGAGCCCACCACGGGAATGTCGCCACGCATCTTGAGCAGGAACGGGATTGCCCCGATGTGGTCCTCGTGGGCATGGGTGAGCACGAGCGCTTCGACGTCGTCGAGACGGTCGGCGAGATGCCGCATGTCGGGCAGGATCAGGTCGATCCCGGGCTCGTCGTGGCCGGGGAACAGCACTCCACAGTCGACGATCAGTAGCCGACCGAGATGCTCGAAAACCGTCATGTTGCGGCCGATTTCGCTGATGCCGCCCAGTGCGGTCACGCGTAGTCCACCTGGCACCAACGGCCCCGGGGGGGAGAGCGCCGGATTCGTCACCGCAGCACTGCCGCCGCGCGCAGGTCGGCAGCGAGCTCCTCGATCTGAGCCCGGGTGGCCGGCATCTGAGGCAACCGCGGATCGCCGGCGTCAAACCCCTGCAGCCGCAGGCCGGCTTTGGCGAGCGTGACTCCGCCCAATCTGCCCTGTGCTGCATTGAGCGGGGCCAACGTGAGGCTGATCTTGCGGGCGGTAGCGATGTCTCCGGAGTGGAGGGCACCGACCATGTCCCGCAACGATCCGGCCGCGAGATGACCCCAGACGCTGATCACTCCGACGGCCCCCACCGCCAGCCATGGGAGGTTCAAAGCGTCATCGCCGGAGTAGTACGCCAGACCGGTTTCAGCCATGACCTGCGCACCACTGTGCAGGTCGCCCTTGGCGTCCTTGACGGCGACGATATTGGGGTGCTGGGACAGAACGCGCAGGGTGTCCCAGGCGATCGGCACGACCGAGCGCGGCGGGATGTCGTAGAGCACCACGGGGAGGTCGGTGGCGTCGGCAACGGCGGTGAAGTGCGCCACCAGGCCGCTCTGCGGGGGCCGCGAATAGTAGGGGGTGACGACCAGCAGACCGTGCGCCCCCTCGGCGGCACAGGCCTTCGCCAGACGCACACTGTGCGCGGTGTCGTATGTTCCCGCACCGGCGATGACGCGGGCCCGGTCGCCGACCGCGTCGAGGACCGCCCGCAGTAGGGCGATCTTCTCGTCGTCACTCGTTGTGGGCGACTCGCCGGTAGTCCCCGACACGACGAGTCCGTCGCAGCCCGCATCGACCAGGCGGGTAGCCAGCCGCGCGCCGGTCTCAGTGTCCAGCGACCCGTCGGCGGTGAACGGCGTCGCCATGGCGGTTAGGACGGTGCCCAACCGGGCTCCCGCATCGAATCCGCTGGCGCTCACGGGGCGATAGGTTACCCGCTGCCGGCTAGACGTCAGTAGCGAGCGGGCTGGTGGCGACCTCGGTACCGTCCGGCAGCGCCGTGATCTCGAAATCGGCGAATACCGCGGGGGCGGCCGAGGCGAGCTCGCGCAAACAGGCGATAGCCAGCCGGCGAATCTCGACGTCGGCGTGCTCGCTGGCCCGCACCGCGATGAAATGACGCCAGGCGCGGTAGTTTCCGGTCACCACAATGCGGGTCTCGGTGCTGTTGGGCAGTACTGCGCGCGCCGCCTGACGGGCCTGCTTGCGGCGCAGGGACCCACCGGCGGGTTCGTCCAGCTTTGCCTCGAGTCCGGCCAGCAACTCCAGGTAGGCAGCCCGGCTGGCGTCGGCGGCGGCCAGCACGACCTCCTGCAGGTGCGGATCGTCCTCCAGGCCCGGCGGAAGCACCACCGAGGCGGAGTCCTCGGGAACGTATCGCTGGGACAGCTGTGAGTAGGACAGATGCCGGTGTCGAACAAGTTCGTGGGCGCAGGAACGGGAGAGACCGGTGATGTAGAACGTCGCGGAGGCGTGTTCAAGCACCGCGAAATGCCCGACGTCGATGATGTGGGCGAGATAGGCGGCGTTCGTGGCCGTGCGCGGGTTGGGTTTGGACCAGCTTTGGTAACAGGCCCGTCCGGCGAACTCGACAAGCGCCTGGCCACCGTCGGCATCGGTCTCCCAGGGCACGTCCGAAGGGGGCAGGAACTCCGTCCGGGCGACAAGTTGTACGCGCAGCGGCGCGATCTCGGCCACCGGCTCACCCTATGCCCCGACGGCACCCCCCGAGTGTGCGGATTTCGACGGCACTGCGGCGTGTCGCGCGAGAATCCGGACAGTCGCGGGTCAGGTCCTGCTTCGTAGCATCTCCGCGAGGTTGCCCCGCTGGTCTACGGTCACGCCGCCAAGCCCGAGCCATTCCGCCATCCGGGCCAGCTCCCCTGCCAGCGCAGAGGCAACGCGGGACCGATCCCTCCCGGGTTCGACGAACGCGCCGACCACTCGCAACACGCCCGCAGCTCGCTCGGACTTGAGATCCACCCGGGCGACGAGTTCCCCGTCAAGCAGGAACGGCCAGACGTAGTAGCCGAACTGGCGCTTGGCCGCCGGGGTGTAGATCTCGATGCGGTATTCGAACCCGAAGATCCGCGCCACCCGGGGCCGGAAGAAGATCAGCGGGT
>JAGQTS010000289.1 GCA_020438895.1 Mycobacterium sp. | reverse complement strand
CGGCACGCCCGCCGGGCCGGCCGGCTGGTGGCGGCGATCGCCGAACACATGGCCCCCGGTGGGGTGCTACGCGGCGGCGGCGGCGGAGACGGGGGGCTGTTCGCCGGGATCACCGCCCGCTATCTGGCGCTGGCAGCCAACCGGCTGCCCGACGATCCCGCGGTGCGGGAGGTCGCCCGGGAGATCGTGCTCGCCTCGGCGACGGCCGCGTGGGACAACCGGTGCACTGTCGCGGGCTCACCATTGTTCGGATCCTTCTGGGACCGGCCCGCCGAGTTGCCCACCGGCGGTGGGCAGCCCGCGAGGTTCGCCGGCGGGGCCGTCCACGGCTCGGCAGTCGCTGAACGTGATCTGTCGGTGCAGCTTTCGGCCTGGATGCTGATGGAGGCCGCGCACACGGTGTCGGTATCGCGTGGATGACGGTGCCGGACTCGGCCGCCGAATTGTTCCGCTTGCCGGACGAGTCCCCGCACACGGCCCAGCCAACTGCTAGGTTCTGGCGGGAGCATGCGAACGAAGGAGAACAGCGGTGGCGATCATGAAAACCACGACGGCTGCGGTGACCGCGCTGGCGGTGAGTGTCGTACTCGCGGGCTGCACCCCTGACGAACAGGCCTCGACCACGCCCGGCACGACGCCCACAGTGTGGACGGGTTCTTCGGCGCCGCCCCATCAGGCTGAGCACGGTGAGGGTTTCGAAGAGCCCGAGCAGGGAACGAACCTGAACTCATACATCGTCAATGCCGGCATCGCCGAGGTGCCGTTCAAGGCCGGTGATCCCGGTACCCCGAAGATCGACTTCCCGCTACCGCCGGGCTGGGTTCTGGCCGGTGACCGTACCCCGGACTGGGCCTACGGCGCGATCGTCTACGACAAGGCGAAGGATCCGGAGAACCCGCCGTTCATGTACGCCATCGCCTCCAAGCTCACCGGTGCGGTGGACCCGGAGAAGATCCTCGAACTCGCGCCCGGTCAGCTCAACGAGTTGCCCGGCTTCAAGCCGGTCGAAGGGCCTCCCCAACGGGCCAAGCTGGACGGGTTCGATTCCGTCAACTACGTCGGCACATACACGTGGGAGGGGCAATCCCGGTCGGTCGGGCAGGAGACCATCGTCATCCCCGGCAAGGATGCCTTGTTCGTCCTCCAACTGAACGGTGAGGCGCCCGGCGGGCAAGAGCAGGTGGTCATCGATGCGGCCAAAGTGATCAGGGCGCAGACCACGATCACCCTCCCGTCCTGACCGCCCTACCGACTCGACCAGGGAGAACTTCATGACCATCCGATCCACGGCTTCCCGGCTCTTTGCCGCTGCGGTCCTCGGCGGGGCGCTGGCGTCCCTGCCGGTGATCGGCGCGCCGTCCGCCGGCGCCACGAACTGCCCGGCCGGTACGGTGCTCGATGGCCGCACCGGCATCTGCTGGCAGCAGGGTCAGAGCATCACCGGTCTGACCGG
>JAGQTS010000288.1 GCA_020438895.1 Mycobacterium sp. | reverse complement strand
TGGTGGTGATCGGCATGGGCCGGGTGGGGTTCGCCGCCTACCAGCGACTCACCGACCACTACCGATTCCGGGTCGTCGGCGTCGACTACGACGGGCCACGAATCGAGCGACTCGCCGCCGAGGGGTTACGCGTCATCGAGGGCGACGCCACCGACTTGGACTTCTGGAACCGATTACGCCGTTCCGGCTCAGTGCGCATCGCCGTGCTGGCGATGCCGCGTCACGGCGCCAACGTCACCGCCCTTGAATGTCTGCGGGAGTCGGGGTTCAGCGGCAAGGTCGCTGCGGTTGCCCGATACGACGACGAGGTCCGGTGGGCCAAGCACCACGGTGTCGGCATCGCATTCAACGTCTATGCCGGCGCGGGACTGGAGTTGGCCGATCAAGTGGCCGAGGACAGTGCAGAGCGGGGAATCGAGCCTGCCTAATCGTCGACGCGGACGGCTTCGAGCCGCTGATTCACCCGCTCCAGGGCCTCGTCGAAGACCTCGATCTTCTCTCCGCGCCGTTCGTTGGCGGGCTGGGCCGCGCCGCGGGCTCCCTCAGCTTCCACTCGTGCCGCACCCTGACGCCGCAACAGGCTGAAGTTCTTTTCACGGGCTCGCCGCAGCCGGGTCTGCAGTTCCCTGAGCTGCTTCTCATCCATCCGCTCCAGAGCGTGTGGCTGGGTCTCGTCGATCAAGGAGTTCTCCTCCTTGGTGAGGTTCACGTGGTTGCTCATAGCTGATTCATACCGTGCGCCGTACCCGCCGGTGTGGCGAATCGCGGCACACACGCATCCTTCTGGGTCACATCCTGGGTCACATCGACGCCGAGTCGTCGCGGCCGGGCAGAACGCGCATCGCCTCGCGGGCAACCGAATGCCGCCAGTGCGGGTGTTCCTTCGCAATGGAGCGCATGACCCGCCATGAACGCCACAGCGCCACAGGCGACGGGACCGTCGGCAACCTGGCCAGTTCCCACTGGATGCCGTTGATCGGGTCGTCGAAGAACACCGCGTAGTAGCCGGGCGTGTACTCCGGATATTCCCTGGGTGAATAGATCACCGGCACTGAACGCGGACGAAGGAACTCATCATGAAACCGGTCGACCTCGGTGCGACTGCGGGCCCACAGCGCGATGTGGTTGATGCCGACCGCCTGATCGGTGTGGTGCAGCTTCGACCCGGTCGCGGCCGGCTGGATTCCGATGTAGCTGTGCGGGAACGGGAACCGGGCCATGTAGTAGGTCGACCGGTATTCGATGTCCAGGGTCCAGAAACTGCGGTAGCCCAGCCAGCCGAACATGGCG
>JAGQTS010000003.1 GCA_020438895.1 Mycobacterium sp. | reverse complement strand
ACGGTAATGGCGGTAACGGCGGCAACGGCGGCACCGGCGGTTCCTCGGGTAGCGGCGGCTCCGGCGGCTTGGGCGGTTACACCTACGGCGTCTCCGCCGGTAACGGCGGCAACGGCGGCAACGCCGGCACCGCTGGCACCGGGGTGGGCGGCGCAGGCGGCAGGGGCGGGAGCAGCAGTTTCCGCACCGGCTACGCCAGCTACGGCGGTAACGGCGGAGACGGCGGCATCGGCGGCATCGGCGCCACGGGCGGAAACGGCGGCAGCGGCGGATTTGCCAGCTCGTCGCTCGTCGGTGGCGCAGCCGGTAACGGCGGCAACGGCGGAACCGGCGGCACCGGCGCCACCGGCGCGGAATCCGGCGGCAACGGCGGACAAGGCGGGGCTGCAGGAGAAACCAGCAGCGCAGCGGACACCGGTATCGCTGGCAATGGTGGAGCAGGCGGCGATGGATTCAACAACGGCACCGGCGGCAACGGCGGCACCGGCGGCCAAGGCAGCTACGACCAAGATTCCGGCGGAACCGGCGGCACTGGCGGAGCCGGGGGCACCGGCGGTTCCGGCGCCGGGACCGGCAATGGCGGCGACGGCGGCGCCGGCGGCCCGGGAGGACAAGGACCAGACTGGGCCGGCTCGTACGCAAGTACCGCAACACCCGGCGTTGCGGGCGGCAACGGAGGTACCGGCGGCGCCGGCGGTGCCGGCGGAATCGGTGGCCCCGACGGCGGCGTCGGCGGCAACGGAGGTACCGGCGGAGCCGGCGCCACCGGCGGTGCCGGCCAAGGCGGCGGCATCGGGACTTCCAGCAGCGTCCTCGGAGGGTACGGCGCTGAGGGTGGAACCGGCGGTAACGGCGGCGCCGGCGGTCCGGGTGGCACGGCTGGCACCGGACCCGCAGGCAGCGGAACAGACGGTACCGGCGGCACCGGCGGCGCCGGCGGTGCGGGCGGTGTAGGCGGAAGCGGCGGTTCCGGGCTTAACGGCGTAAACGGAGCTGTCGCCGGAGCCTCCGGCCAGGTCGGCGGAGACAGCGGTACCGGCGGCACGGGCGGTGCCGGTGGCAACGGCGGCATCGGCGGCACGGGGCCCGGCGCCAGCGGCGCCGCGGGCAATGGCGGCACCGGCGGCAGGGGCGGTAACGCCGGCACGCCAGGTGTCGGCGGTAGCGGTGCTGCCGGGGACTCGGTCACACCGGACGGTGGAACCGGTGGCACCGGCGGCAATCCCGGCACAGCAGGACCCGGCGGACCGGGTGGCCTTGCCGGTCCCGGTGGCGGAGGCACCGACGGGGCCAGCGGCGGCAGCGGCGCCGTTCTATCAGGCGGCCACGGCGGCTGGGGCGGTGTGGGCTACAACGCGATAACCCCCGGGGCTTCCGGTGGCGCTGGCGGCATGGGAGGACAAGGCGGTCAGGTCGGCAATGGCGGTACTGGCGGCCGAGGCGGCAATGGTGCACGAGGAGCGGAAGGCGCTTCTGGCGATGTCGGCGTCGACGGCTCAAGCGGATCTCCCGGCGGGGCCGGCGGCACCGGCGGCACCGGCGGCACCGGCGGCTCCGTCTTCGGCTATGGAGGCCCCGGTGGCACGGGCGGCGTCGGCGGCTCTGGCGGCACCGGCGGAACTGGTGGTCTGGGAGCATCCGGAGGTACCGGCGGCAACGGCGGCACCGGCGGCACCGGCGGCACCGGCGGACAGGGCAACGTCGGTGTCGGAGAATCTGGCCTAACCGGCGCGAGCGGCGCACCAGGGCTTGGCGCCAACGGTGCATCCGGGGGTACCGGCGGTACCGGCGGTACCGGCGGTACCGGCGGTTCCGGCGCGGGGACCGTCATCGTCACCAACCCGTCGGCTGTGAGCCCTGTGACGTTCCCCGCAAGCGGGACCAGCTACGTACTTTCCTCACCGGATGGCGTAGTCTGGACCTGGTCAAACCCGGGTTATGTGGAAGCTGATGGCACCGCGGGCTTCACAATCAACCCGTCGAACCTCGCGGTCACGTGGGACACAACTGGGTACACGAACATCGTGAACTCGTACCGCGATGACAGCTGGTACGCAATTCCGACTACAGTCTTTCCCGAGTTCTACTGGGGTGCCATCGACTGGGGCAACGTCACCGGGAATCCTGGGTTGTTCTTCAACACGAATAACTACCTCGGGTTCGGCCAAGGCACGAACTGCATCGGTTGCTTTGGTCAACGCGGCATCATGTGGGGAAATTTCGACCGTGCGTACGACCAACTCTGGTACCAGGCGTCAACAATTCCCGACGGGTCGTTCATCAACGTTCTAATTCAATTCCGGAATTACTATACCGATCCCGCTACGAACGCGAATTACGCCAGGGTGAGCCTGTATCTCGGCGCCGACGGGTGGCAATACATCGAGTTCGCCTACATCGATACCGCGGACGCGACCAACGTCGGGATCTTCCAGGTAAACCCCTGATTGATCGCGGACCCACCAGAAAGAGAGATTCGTCGAGGTCTACCACGTAGCTAACTGGACAACTATCAAATGGATTCGGTGATCCATCCGTTGGTACAGCCGAAAAACCGGAGTCACCCACCCGACTGGCTCCGCCACGCCATCTGGTGGCAGGTCTACCCCCTCGGGTTCGTCGGGGCCTACCCGTCTGACAAGCCACCCACGGCAGCCGAACACCGCCTGACCCGCATCCTCGACTGGCTCGACCACGCCGTCGACCTGGGTGTTTCGGGAATCGCCCTCGGCCCGATCTTCGCCTCGAAGACCCACGGATACGACACCACCGACCACTACCGGATCGACCCCCGCCTCGGCGATGACACCGACTTCGACCACCTGGTCGACGCCGCCCACCAACGAGGGTTGCAGGTGCTGCTCGACGGGGTGTTCAACCACGTCGGAACCGACTTCCCCCACTACCGCAACGCCGTCGACGATGCGGACCCGCAGGCCGCCGCCTGGTTCCGCGGCCGGCCCGGGCGACTTCACACCTTCGAAGGCCACGGTGATCTGATCACCCTCAACCACCGCAACCCCGCCGTCGTGGACTACACGACCGAGGTCATGACGCACTGGCTGGACCGCGGCGCCGACGGGTGGCGCCTGGATGCCGCCTACGCGGTGCCCGAAACCTTCTGGGCGCAGGTCCTCCCCCGCGTCCGCACGACCCATCCCTACGCGTGGTTCGTCGCCGAGGTGATCCACGGTGACTACCCGGCCTTCGTGCAGAACACGACCGTCGATTCAGTCACCCAGTACGAGCTGTGGAAGGCCATCTGGAGCAGCCTCAACGACGGCAACTTCCATGAACTCGACTGGGCCCTGCAGCGCCACAACACTTTTCAGGACACCTTCGCCCCGCTGATCTTCGTCGGCAACCATGACGTCACCCGCATCGCCAGCACGCTGGAACGACCTGAGCACCTCGGGCATGCCCTGGTGGTGCTGTTCACCACCGGCGGTGTCCCGTCGGTGTACGCCGGGGACGAACTCGGCTACCACGGGATCAAAGAGGACCGACCCGGCGGCGACGACGCCGTACGTCCGGAATTCGATACGCCCCCTGGGGAACTCGACGGCGACGCGCGCGACATTCTCAACCTGCACCGCCACCTCATCGGGCTGCGGCGTCGCCACCCGTGGCTGCACCGGGCACGCACCTCGGCGTTGCGGTTGGAGAACCGCTGCTACGTGTACCAGACCCGATCCGGCGACAACGCACTGATCGTTGCCCTCAACCTCGACGACACCCCGATGACGCTGCCGGCGGCGGAGTTGACCGGCCGGCCGGCCGAAGTGCTCGCCGGCGCGGGGGCGCCGCCCCCCGAAGTTATCGGCCACACCGCCGTTCCCCCACACGGGTGGCTGATCCTCGCTCCCCACTGACCACCGCAGGCACGTCGGCGAAACGCCGCAGGTTACCGGGGTCCGCCCGCGCCGACACGCTACCCTCGGGCGTGGCCACAACCGCAGGAAGGACGCCGATGCCGGCACCGCCCGAAGATGGGACGGATTCGACGCAGGCACCCGATGCCCCCGCCAGTGCCCTCGCCCAACGCCTACGCCGGCGCAAGTCCAAGAAGTCCCTGTTCCGCCGGTTCAGCATCCAATCCAAGCTGATGCTGATGCTGCTGATCGTCGGCGTGCTGGCCACCTCGGTGACCGGCGGGATCGGATTCAAATCCGGCCGGGAATCGCTGCGGGAGTCGATGTTCGACCGGTTGACCGCGGTCCGCGAAGCCCAGGCCAGGGTGCTGGAACTGGGATTCAGCGATCTGTTGGGCTCGCTGGTGGTCTACAGCCACGGGGAAACCGTCCCGGGAGCGTTGGCCGCTTTCACCAACGGTTACAACGACCTCGCCGACGCGGTGGTGACACCACCGCAGAACAAAGCCCTCGCCGACTTCTACGCCAAGCGCTTCGACGGGGTCGGTGACCACCGCCTCGACATCAACGCCCTGATTCCAACATCCAACGCGGCGAAGTACCTGCAGTTGAATTACACCGTCGCCGCCCCGGACCGCAGCCAGGCGATCCTGCGCGAAGCACCCGACGGCAGCCAGTGGTCAGCAGCCAACACCCGCTACAACGACTACTTCCGCGAGATCGTCAACCGCATGAAGATGCAGGACCTGTTCCTGATCGACAACCGGGGCACCGTGGTCTACAGCGCCTACAAGGGCGTCGAACTCGGGACGAACATCCTCACCGGGCCGTACCGCGGGGAGGGCAACCTCGGCGACGCCTTCCGCAAGACCATGGCTTCCAACGACATTGACTTCGTCATGACGACCGACTTCGCCGAGTATCTGCCCTCCAGTGAACCGACCGCGTGGATGCTGACCCCGATCGGCCCGCCCGGCCGGGCGGCGGGCGCCATGGTCCTGCAGTTTCCGATCAGCGTCGTGAACTACTTGATGACCGCCGACCGGCAATGGACTCAGGTCGGGATGGGCCAGACCGGGGAGACCTACCTTGTCGGCGACGACGACCTGATGCGCTCGGACTCGCGGCTGTTCCTCGAGGACCGCGACGCCTACCGGCGCGACGTCATCGCCGCGGGCACGCCACCGGAGGTGGCCGACCAGGCGATCACGCAGGGCACCACCGTGCTCGTCCAGCCGGTTGGCACGAAGGCGACCCAGGCCGCCCGGCGCGGCGAGACCGGGACGCTGATCGCCACCGATTATCTGGGCCACCGTGCCCTGCAGGCCTACGCCCCGGTGAAGTTGCCGGGGCTGGACTGGGTGATCGTCGCCTCCATCGACTCCGACGAGGCATTCGCCTCCGAACAGCAGTTCGCCCACCGCCTGGTGCGATCGACGGCGATCATCATCTTCCTGGCCTGTCTGGCGGCGATGGTGTGGTCACGCCTGTTCGTCCGGCCGATCCGCCGCCTCGAGAGAGGCGCCGAGCAGATCAGCACCGGGAACTACGACATCTCCCTGCCGGTGGAATCCCGCGACGAGTTCGGGGACCTCAGCCTCGCGTTCAACGAGATGAGCCGCAACCTGGCGATCAAGCATCAACTGCTGGAGGAGCAGCGCAAGGAGAACGACCGGTTGCTGCTGTCGCTGATGCCGCAACCGGTGGTCGACCGGTATCGAGACGGCGAGGAGGACATCGCCACCGAGCACCAGGACGTGTCGGTGCTCTTCGCCGATATCGTCGGCCTCGACGAACTGTCCTCCGAGTTGTCCCCCGAGGACGCCATTGCCACGATCAACAAGCTCGCCCGCCAGTTCGACGCCGCCGCCGAGAACATCGGGGTGGAGCGGGTACGCAACACCCACAACGGTTATCTGGCCAGTTGCGGTCTCACCGTGCCGCGACTGGACAACATCCACCGCACGGTGGAGTTCGCAACGGAGATGCAGCGGATCATCAGCCGATACAACGCCGAGACCGGCGGAAATCTGCAACTGCGCGCCGGGATCGACACCGGCCCGGTGACCAGCGGGCTGATCGGACGGGCGGGCCTGGTCTACGACCTGTGGGGCGCGGCCGTGCGTCTGGCTTCCACCATTCGACGGGGCATCTCCCAACCGGGAATCTATGTCTCCCAGGATGTTTACGAAGCGACCCGGGACACCCGCCGCTACGCCCCGGCCGGGCCGATCACCGTGGGCGACCACGAGGAGCCGACCTGGCGGCTGGTCGATTCGGGCCGCGCATGAACATCCTGACCGAACCCTGGTTCTACTGGTCGGTCATCATCGCCGTTGCCCTGCCGGCGGCCCTCGTCCTGCTGACCGAGGTGCAACAAAGCCTGACCCGCCGCGGCAGCTTCATGGCCCGCCCCATCGGACTGCTGCGCAACTTCATCGTCCCCCTGGGGGCGCTACTGCTGCTGCTGGTCAAGACCACCGAAGTCTCGATCGAGGCGACCCCGGTGCGGCTCATCTCCACCGTTCTCGGGTTCATCGTTCTGGTGATGGTGCTATCGGGTCTCAACGCGACGATTTTCGAGAACGCCCCGTCGGACAGTTGGCGACGGCGGATGCCGTCCATTTTCGTCGACGTCGCCCGGTTCGCGATCATAGCGATCGGGCTGGCACTGATCCTGGCCAACGTCTGGGGCGCCCACGTCGGCGGGCTGTTCACCGCTCTCGGCATCAGTTCGGTCGTCTTGGGCCTCACCCTGCAGAATTCGGTCGGTCAGATCATTTCGGGCCTGCTGCTGCTCTTCGAGCAGCCCTTCCAACTGGGCGACTGGGTTCAGACTCCGTCCGCACGCGGCCAGGTGGTGGAGGTCAACTGGCGCGCCACCCATATCAACACCGGCAGCGGTCTGGAGATCATCCCCAACTCGGTTCTGGCCAGTCAGGCGTTCGCCAACCTCAGCCGGCCTGCCGGGGGCCACACCATCACCGTTGCCGCCACGTTCGCCGCCACCGACCCCCCCGACGAAGTGTGCGCGCTGCTGCGCGACGTCGCCCGCGACCTGCCGCACCTGCACCCCGACGGACAGCCTCAGGCCACCGCGACCAGCAGTACGGCCTACGCCGCGGTGATCCCCGTCCGCTCCCCCGCCGACGACGCTGCCGTGCAGTCCACCTTCCAGCGGTGGCTGTGGTATGCCGCCCGGCGCGCCGGCTTGCACCTCGACGGCACCGACGACGACTTCTCCACCGTGGACCGCCGCGTCAAGGCCCTGCGGAAGGTCGCCCCGATCCTGCGGGCCAGCGTCTCGGACCTGGAGGCGCTACTGCCCTCAGTTCGCCTCACCCGCTACGGCGATGGCGAGGTGATGCAGCGCTCCGGCGAGACCCCTTCGGTGATGTCGTTTCTGGTCAAGGGTCGGGTGTGTCTGGTGGTGGACGGGCCCGACGGCGCTCGGGTGCCGCTGTCCACCCTCTACGAAGGGGACTTCATCGGCCAGACTGCCCTGACCCGGGAGCCGGTCACCGGGGGCGCCTATGCGGTGGGTGAGGTGACCGTCCTGGAAGTCGAGCGGAATGCGTTGGAGCGCTTGCTGTTCAGCAAGCCCGAGTTGCTGCAGGACCTCAGCCAGGCCATCGACAAGCGCCGCGAACGGGCACGCGTTGCCGCCACCGGCGAAACCGCCGAACTACCCGCCGGGGTGTCGGCCACGCCGGCAGAACCCTCCTCCTGACCGGACGATCATGCCTCGACGCGTGATCTGATCGTTGCCCAACTGCGACGAGGCACACCGCGGCGCGTGCCGCCCAACGATGGTCACCGGTGTTTGACTACTGCTCGCGCAGCAGTGAATTCGCTGTCGAACATACGAAAGGTGATGGGTGTCGTCATGAAAATCGTCGAGAAGTTGCGAGGCACGTGGGTGCGCCGTCTGGCCGCAACCTTCGTGGCCGCTCTCCTCCTGCCCGGCTTGATCGGAGTTGTCGGCGGTTCGGCGACAGCGTCGGCCTTCTCCCGGCCAGGACTTCCGGTCCTCTACCTGGATGTGCCCTCCCCCTCGATGGGTCGCAACATCCGCATTCAGTTCCAGGGCGGTGGCGAGCATGCCGTGTTCCTGCTCGACGGCCTTCGGGCACAGGAGGATTACAACGGCTGGGATATCAACACCCCCGCCTTCGAGTGGTTCCTGAACTCCGGTCTGTCGGCCATCATGCCGGTGGGTGGTCAGTCCAGCTTCTACACCGACTGGTACCAGCCGTCCCAGGGCAACGGTCAGAACTACACCTACAAGTGGGAAACGTTCATGAACCAGGAGTTGCCGGCCTACCTGCAGGCCAATCACGGGATCAACCCCAACGGCAATGCAGTCGTGGGTCTTTCGATGGCGGGCAGCGCAGCGCTGACCTATGCGGTCTACTACCCGCAGAAGTACATCTACGCCTCGTCGCTGTCGGGCTTCCTCAACCCGTCGGAGGGTTGGTGGCCGATGTTGATCGGCCTGGCCATGAACGACGCCGGTGGTTTCAATGCCCAGAGCATGTGGGGCCCGTCCTCGGATCCGGCCTGGCGGCGCAATGATCCGATGATCAACATCAACCAACTGGTGGCCAACAACACCCGCCTGTGGATCTACTGCGGTACGGGTACGCCATCAGATCTGGACACCTCCGGCGGCGGCGGCAACCTGATGGCCGCGCAGTTCCTGGAAGGCTTCACGTTGCGGACCAACAAGACCTTCATGGAGAACTACCTGGCCGCCGGCGGCCGGAACGGCGTGTTCAACTTCCCGGCCAACGGGACCCACAGCTGGGGTTACTGGGGTGCCCAGCTGCAGCAGATGATCCCCGATATGCAGCGGGTTCTCGGCGCTACCCCATCCGGCGCCTGAGCGACCCGTCAACCAGCAGGCCTGTCGCCCATCTCGGGGGCGGCAGGCCTGCTGCGTTGGGGCTACCGCAGCTACGTCGTCGAGACGATCTCCGCACGGCCGTCGGCGTGCACCCGGACCGGGGTGCCGGCGATGTCCTGGGCAACCGCAGTGGCCGCCGCATCGGCATCGGTGACCAGGGCCAGGACACGCTCACCAGCGGGGGTTCGGACGGCGAGAAAGGCCTTCTCCGGCTTGCCCTCCCGATCGAACGGGACCGTCCACGACTCCACCGAACCGGTGCCCTCCCATTCGATCAGGGTCGCCCTCGTCGGTTCGCGGTCGACCTCGGCCTGTACGTCCTCGCGGCGGAACGGCCGGCCTGGCGGGGTGGTGCTGTACACACCGAAACTGTGCTTGGTCAGGTAGCCGCCATTGGCGGTGATCAGACCCCGGCTGCCGGGATGGCGGCGCAGCACGTCGGCCATGGTCGCGATGGAGTGCATGACGTAGTTGTTCCACGGACCACCGGCGAAGGTCAGACCGCCGGTGACCGTCAGCGGCCGGTCCAGAGGCAGGCCCAACTCACGGGCCGCCACCTGCACCGCCGAGGGGAAGCAGGAGTATAAGTCGACGAAGTCCAGATCGTCCACACCCACCCCGGCCAACTCGAGCACCCGTCGACCGGCGATGCGGATGGCCGGACAGCGGTGCAGATCCCGGCGCTCGCCGATGAGGTAGGTGTCGTGCGATTCGGTTCCGGCGTGCGGGAAAACCCAGGTGTCCGGGGGGATCTGGAGGCGCTGCGCCTTCTCGGCCGAGGTCAGGATCACCACCGCGGCCTGATCGACCATGTTGTTGGAGTTCATCAGCTTGGGATAGGGCCAACTGATCATCCTGTTGTCCGGCGTCGGCTGCGCGATCTGCTCTGCGGACATCCGATCGCGAACCCAGGCGTGCGGGTTGTCCGCGGCAACCGCGCTGAACCCGGCCCACAGGTCACCGACGCGGCGCTGATGATCGGCCACGGACTCGCCGGCGGCGATCCGCAATGCCTGCTCGAACAGCGGGTAGATGAACGACGGTCGGTCCAGACCGATGCGGTCCTCCGCCGGCCCGGCCATCGGCACATCGGTGCCGGCACCCAGCGGCACCGGAACCGACTCGTCCTGTCGTGTCCAATCCGGTCGGATTCCTCTGGCGCGCAGCCGCATCCGTGTCCGCCAGGTCTCTCCACCGGCCAGCAGGACGACATCGGCGCGCCCCTGCTGGATGTCCACACAGGCCTGGTTCACCAACGACTGCGGGGTGTTCCCGCCGATCCCGCTGTACTGGGTGGCGGCCTCGGGCGCCCCGATTCGCGCCGCCAGCAACAGTCCCGGGTCGCGGTACCGCCAGGAAAGCAGATTGACCACCCGAATCGAGTCGACCGCCGCCAGCACCCGCGGGTCGGCCGCCTCCCTGGCCGCGGCGGCCATCAGGTCGACCGGTTCCACCGCGGGGTTCACCTCACGCTGGTTGACCTGACCGGCACCGACCAGCACCGGTGTGCGCGGATCCAGGCTCATCGGCACTCCCTCACGGTTGACTTGACGCCCGTCAAAACCTAACACCGCGAGTGTCGACGCCTACCATTGTGGCGTCGACCGGATCCCGAATCTCGAGGAGTGCAGCGTGACCAGTGAGTTCAACGGAGTCATCAAACTCGACGTGCGGGACTCCGTTCCGGACTGGGCGCCGTACCAATTGAAGAAAGCCCCCGAAGGGGCGCCGAACATTCTGATCGTGCTCTACGACGACACCGGACTGGCCGCGTGGTCCCCCTACGGCGGCAGGGTCAGCATGCCCACCATGGACAGGTTGGCCCACGACGGGCTCACCTACACCCAGTGGCACACCACCGCGCTGTGCTCCCCCACCCGCTCGACGTTTCTCACCGGGCGCAATCACCACGTGAACCGGTGCGCTTCGATCACCGAGGGCGCCATGGGCTTCCCCGGCGCCGCAGGGCGACTACCGGCCGAGTGCGCCACCATCGGCCAGGTCCTGCAGGACAACGGCTACGCCACGATATGGCTGGGCAAGAACCACAACGTACCGGTGGAGGACCTGTCGCCGGCCGGAAGCCGCTCGGAATGGCCGTTGTCGAAGGGCTTCGACCGGTTCTATGGATTCCTCGGCGGGGAGACCAATCAGTGGTATCCGGACCTGGTCGAAGACAACCACGCCATCGAACCGCCCTACACCCCCGAGGAGGGCTACCACCTCTCCAAAGACCTTGCCGACCAAGCGATCACGATGCTGCGGGACCTGCGCTCGTCGGGCCCGTCGAAGCCGTGGTTCATGTGGTTCTGCCCGGGCGCCAACCACGCACCCCACCACGCCCCGCAGGAATACATCGACAAGTACAAGGGCGTCTTCAACGACGGCTATGAGGCCTACCGGGAGTGGGTCCTCGCGCGGATGATCGAACGCGGCGTCGTTCCGGAGGGAACCGAACTGACCCCGTTGAACCCGATGCCCGCCGACGTCGCCAACGACGCCGACTACGTCCGGCCCTGGGCCGAACTCAACGACGACGAGCGAAAACTGTTCTGCCGGATGGCCGAGGTGTTCGCCGGGTTCTCCGAGTACACCGATGCCCAGGTCGGCAGGATCGTCGACTTCCTGGAACGCACCGGCCAGCTGGACAACACGCTGATCTTCTACTGCGCCGACAACGGCGCATCCGGCGAGGGCACTCCGAACGGATCGGTGAATGAGAACAAGTTCTTCAACGGCTTCCCGGACAGCATCGAGGAGAACATGTCCTACTTCGACGAGTTGGGCAGTCCAGAAACCTACAACCACTACCCCACCGGATGGGCGGTGGCCTTTTCCACGCCGTTCCAGATGTTCAAGCGGTACTCACAGTTCGCCGGTGGAACCTGCGACCCGTTGGTGATCCACTGGCCCAAGGGCATCAAGGCCAGGGGTGAGATGCGTCATCAATACCATCACTCCACCGATATCGTGCCGACCATCCTGGAGGCGGTGGGCCTGGACATGCCGACGGTGTACCGGGGCGTCGAACAATATCCGCTGAACGGGGTTTCGATGCGGTACAGCTTCGATGACGCCAACGCCCCAACTACCAAGAAGCGCCAGTACTTCGCGATGCTTGGCACCCGCGGGATCTGGCAGGAGGGCTGGAAGGCGGCCGCTCTGCATGCGCCGATCAGCGGCAAGGGTCACTTCGATCAGGACCGCTGGGAGCTCTATCACGTCGACGCCGACCGCGCCGAAGCCCGAAACGTGGCCGACCAGCACCCGGAGAAACTGCAGGAACTCATCGACGCATGGTTCGCCGAGGCCGAGGCGAATTTCGTTCTGCCCCTCGATGATCGTCCTGCAGTCGAGCAGATCGGAGACGAGCGGCCGACCAACGAGCCGCCGCGGTCGCGCTACATCTATTACCCCGACACCTCGCCGATACCCGAGTCCACGGCGGTGAACATCCGGGGCCGGTCCTACAAGATCGTCGCCGACGTCGAGATCACCTCGGAGTCCGAGGGGGTGATCTTCGCGCATGGTTCGAGATTCGGGGGGCACAGCCTGTTCATCAGGGACGGCAGGCTGCACTACGTCTACAACTTCCTCGGGATCACCCCCGAGCAGACCTTCGTTTCCGGCCCCCTGGAGCCCGGCAACCACACCCTGGGCATGGAGTTCGTCCGCGAGGGCGCCGGCGCCCACGGCGAATCCCTCGGCACCACACGGCTGTACGTCGATGACGCGGTCGTCGCCGAGGGTCCGATGCGGGCCCAGATCGGTCCGTTCACCCTGTGCGGTGATGGCCTGTGCGTCGGCTACGACAGCGCCGACCCGGTCAGCAGGTCCTACCCGCCGGGGTTCCCGTTCACCGGCGGGACGATCCTGGGGGTCGCCGTCGACGTCGGCGAGGAGCAGTACCTCGATCTGGAACGGGAGGCCGCCGCGGCGTTCGCGCGGGACTGAGCGAAACCCGCCGGCCCGGGCTACCGCTAGATCGCCGGGCCGGTGCGGTAGATCGACTTCAGGGTGAGGAACTCCCCGAGACCCTCCGGTCCGAGTTCCCGCCCGATGCCACTGGCCTTCACCCCGCCGAACGGCGCGTTGATGTCCAGCTGATAGCCGTTGATCCCCACCGTCCCGGTGTCCAGTTCGCGGGCGACCTCCGTCGCCCGGTCCTCGTCTGCCGACCACACCGTGCCGGCGAGGCCGAAGTCGCTGTCATTGGCCAGGGCGATGGCGTGATCGTCGTCGTCGTAGGGAATCACAGCCAGCACGGGACCGAAGATCTCCTCCTGGGCGATCCGATCAGAATTGTCGACATCGGCGAACACCGTCGGGGTGACGAACCAGCCTCTGGGCTGATTCGCGGGCACACCACCGCCGGCGACGAGTCGGGCACCGCTGCGCTTGCCCTCCTCGATGTAGCCGAGCACCCGTTCGCGTTGGCGTGCGCTGACCACCGGACCGATGTCGGTGGCCGGATCCAGGGGATCACCCACCGTCAAGCCGTCGGCCAAGCCGGCCAGCGCATCGACGACATCGCCGTAGCGCGAACGCGGCGCGAGAATCCGGGAGCCGAGAAAGCAGGTCTGCCCGTTGTTGATGAAGGACACCGAGGTCAAACCGGCGATGGTGGAGTCCAGATCGGCGTCATCGAGGATGATCGCCGCCGACTTTCCACCCAACTCCAAGGTGACCGGACGGAGCAGCCGGCCACACACTTCGGCGATCACCCGGCCGGTCTGGGTGGATCCGGTGAAACTCACCTTGTCCACGCCCGGATGTGACACCAGATGCGCACCGGCCTCGGCGCCGCCCGGCACCACGTTCAGCACGCCCGCGGGTAACCCGGCATCCTGGGCGGCCTCAGCGAAAACCACAGAGTCCAAAGCCGTTTCGGGCGATGCTTTCAGCACCACGGTGCAGCCGGCGGCCAGCGCCGGTGCCAGCTTGAAGGCAGCCAGGGCTTGCGGGTAGTTCCAGGGGACGATCGCGGCGACGACGCCGACCGGCTCGCGACGGACGATGGTGTGACCGATCGCGCTGGGCCGGATGTCCTCGACCGGGAGGGCAGTCACCAGTTTCGCGTAGTAGCCCAGCAGCGCGGCGGGGAACAGACCGTTGGCCGACGCCGACAGCGACATCGGCATGCCGTTCTCTCGGCTGACCAGTTCGCTGGTTCCCGCCGCACGCTGGTGCAGCGCCGCGGCGAAGGCCTTGAGCACGCCCGCGCGGTGATCCGGGGAGGTTGACGCCCAGCCCGGCAAGGCCGCCCGTGCCGCGGCGACTGCGGCGTCGATATCGGCATCGGTGGCGCTGCCGCCGTCACCGAGCAGTTCGCCGGTGGCGGCTTCCAGCACCGGCTCGGCCTTGTCGGCGACACGGAACCGACCGTCGATGTACAACAGCGGATCGTTCGACTTCGCGACAGCACTCACAGCACGACTCCTTTGCACTCCTCGGTGGCGAAGAGGACCCCGTCGGCGATGAGCCGCTCAACCTCGTCGTCGTCCATGGCCAGCAGATCGCTGCAGACCCGTCGGGTGTCGGCGCCCGGCAGCGGGGCCGGACGCTGGGGCGCCGCTGGGATGGTGCGAAACGGCGCGGGGCCGGTTTCGGCGGGCAGCGGCACGTCGAACAGCGGATGGGTCATATCGGACAGGACGTTGCGCCACCGCAGCTGCGGATGCTCGTACACCTGGTCGGGTCGGTACATCGGACCGGCCGCCACACCCACGGATTGCAGCCGGTCAGCCGCCTCCTCCGGGGTCCATTGCGCTGCCCACTCGGCCGGCCCGGCCTCGCCGGTGACTGCGGCCAGCGCAGCACGGTCGGCGGCCGTCACCAGCGACACCACGCACCATTCGTCCTCACCCGCGCAGGCCAGGACCAGATGCTCGGCGGGATCGGACCGCAGATCGGAATGATCCCCACCGGCACCGGCAGCCAGTGTCACGAAGCGGGTATCGAGTTGGTTGATGCCGGCCTCGGCCTGCGAGACATGGACCCGAGCACCGAGGCCGCAGCGTTTCCGCCGGATCAGGGCAGCCAGCGCTCCGATCGCCGCGATCCGACCCACCACGTGATCGGGGAAGATCGTGGTGGCGTCGTAGAACGGGTGCCGAGCAGCGGGGTCGGCCTGGTCGGAGGTCCACAGGCTGGTGACACCGGTGGCCGCCCGCACCAGTGGTCCGTATCCCATCCGGGTGCTCCACGGTCCGGTGTCCCCGTATGCGCTGCTCTCGGTGAGCACGATTTCCGGGTTGATCTGACGCAGCCGGTCATACCCGAAACCGAGCGCGGGCAGGGTTCCCGGCTTGAAGTTGGCGAACACCGCGTCGGCGGTGCGCACCAGTTCGGTGAACACCCGTCCGCCCGCGGGACTGCGCAGATCGAGGCCCAACCCGAGATGGTTGCGGTGGGCGCGGGCGAAGGAGTCACCGATGGCCTGGTGCTCCCGCTTCTGCCGCAGCCCGTCGGGGTAGGCGGCGCTCTCCACCTTGATGACTTCGGCGCCCATGTCACCGAACAGCCTGCTCAGCTCCCCGCCGGCGACGATGATGCCCAGGTCGACGACCCGGAGTCCGGTCAGCGGAAGCTCGCCGACGGCGCCGGTCGGTGCGGGATCGAAACGGGCCGTGCGCCAAGCGGGCGTGTCGGCACCGGGCTGCGGCGCGGCGGTCCGGAAACCGGCGCGTTCGCCGTCGACCGACCAGTTGCCGACCGGGACCCGGGCGGTGACCCCGGGACTCAGTTGCGCGTCGGTGAGCGCCCCGACGGTGGTGAGATGGTCGGAGTGCAATGCCTCCGCCGGCGTCAGCACGGCGGCGATCGGCACGCCGTGGCGCTGGCCCTCGGCCACGAGCTGCTCTCTGGTGCGGTCCGCGAACAGCGCGCCGATGAGGGCCCCGAGTTCCCCGAAGGCCTGTGCCCGCGCCGCGAGGACGTCGAAGCGCGGATCCTGGAACTGTTCGGGTTCGCCGAGCCAGGCGCGCAGACCGTGCCACTGGCGCGGCGCCATCACGCAGATGCGGACGAAACCGTCCCGGCATCGGAAGATCGGATAGAGATCCTGATTACGCGGCCTGCCCCGCCACCGCTCGCCGCTCCGCCGCGCCGTCGCGGCCTGACCCTGGGTGCCGAACGGCGGGTCCAGCGCCATCACCACCGCGTCGAAACGGGAGAAGTCGATGTAGTCGCCCGCCCCGCAACGCAACCGATTGGCGTAGGCCACCAGCACCGCCCAGGCTGCCTGTACCGCCGCCGTGGCCGAGGCGATACCGTCCGGCGGAAGGACGGGGGTGCCGGTGGCCGGCCCGGAACGCGACAGGGCCGTGCACATGGCGTAGAAGACCGGGTCGGTGGCCCGCCACGACGAGTACGGCCCACTGCTGCCGAAGTCGGTGACCAGCATGCCCACCAGAGGGGGGAACCGATCGGCCAACTCCTCGCAGGATGTGCCGTAGTCGGCGGCACGGCCCGGAAGGCCGCTGTCCAGCAAGATGTCGGCCTGGCCGGCCAGATCCACCAGGGCGCGCCGGTCGGCGGCCACCTCCGGGTCCAGGGTGGCTGCCCGCTTGTTGGCGTTGTGCAGGGCGAACGGAATGCT
>JAGQTS010000287.1 GCA_020438895.1 Mycobacterium sp. | reverse complement strand
TGTCCGCCAACCGCCATGATCTTCAGTTGGAGAATCTGAGGTTCGTCCGGGACAGGGCCTTCGGTCAACCGGAGGGTGCCCGGCGGTTCGCCGAATTTGACCTCGCCGGGCAGAATATGGTCGGACTTCCGCTGGCCGGATCGGACTTCGCCATCGCCGATCTCGCCGGGGCGAATTTGTCCGAAAGTGATTTGAGCCGAGCGAATTTCGCGCGTGCCGACCTGCACGGCGCCGATCTCGCGAGGGCGATCCTGCGCGGCGCTTACTTCGGGCCGGAACGCATTCTTGATGCGGCCAACAGTAGTGGGGCTGATCTGACCGGCGCCGATCTGACCGGCGCCGATCTGACCGACGCCGATCTCGGTCACGCCAATCTGGACCGCGCTCAGCTCAACCGGGCCGTCCTCACCAACGTGTACTACGACGCGGACACGAAGTGGCCGCAGGACTTCACCCCGCCACCGTCCCGGCCTCGGCGCTGACCTTTGACGGAGCCGGACCAGCGCCCCTGATGCGCCTACTGCATCGCTCCGGCGACCCGTAGGCGCTCCCTTCGAAAGAGTGTGCCCAACACATGAACTTCGGCGCCGGTTTCATAACCGGTCCAGGACCTTTGGCGGTGGCCGGATAGTTGAAGGAAGGCAACGGCGCGTTGGCGCCGGCCGTGGAGGGTTCTGCAGCTACCGGGTGGTTATCAGCCGGAAGATGGGAATCCGCCTCCCGCGAGGCGCGGTCTTGGCGAGGTAATCGCCGTACCCGGCGTAGACCTGCTCAGCCAGGGCGTAAAGGCGGGCGTGTTCGTCGGGGTCGGTGACCTCGCTGGCGAGGAAATCTTCGCCGCCGAAACGGCATTCGGGGTTCGCCTTCAGGTTGTGATACCACGCCGGGTGCTGACGGCCGCCGAAATTCGAGGCGATGAGGATCGGATCGGGCCCGTCATGGAAATAGGTGAGCTGCGCCTCCCGCGGCTGACGCGACTTGGCGCCGATCGTCACCAGTGGCGCGTTCACGACGACCCCATCGAGGTCGTGAAGCGTCCGCCCGTTGCGCGGTAGAGCAGGGGGTCGAGGCGGGTTGAGACATGGCGGGCGAGCCACTGCCCCGCGTGGGAGCGTCCGAAGCTCTGGGCGACCCGGTGCCCACGCCCGCGCCTCTGGTGGGGATCGACATACCGCAGCGGCATCGCTGAACCGTACCCCGCGCCAACATGGACGGGCTTGAGTGGTCGGCGAGGTCGAGCCGGCCACCCCAGCGGTTATCCAGCAGCCGCGCGCCTGCTTCGTCCGTGCATCTGCGGGCTGATGCGGGGGATGACGACGCCGTCGAGGCGGCAGGATTCGACCCCTTGACGCTGCGCGCCTGGTGACTGGAACCAATGGTGGTAGACGACCGGCCCCAGCGTGATCGTCTCCACCCCTGGATGCCCTCGGCGGTGACGCGTCCAGCGCTCCTGGCGAACTCTGCGCCCAGATGGCCATGACGATAAGGCATCGCCAGGCCTGCCACCTCCGCTCGCAGGCCAGCGCAGGACGGAGTTGCAGCGGGGTTAAGGCTCGTCGATGATCTCCCAGCGGTCCGGGGCATCGACGGCGCCCGCAGTCACCTTCACCTGGCGGGTGTCGCCACTGCGGTCGGCAGCGGTGCATTCGAAGGACTGTCCGACCTCGACGACCTTGAGCCCTTCGCCGCAGGTCACCATGACGGCGAAGCCGCGGTCGGCGGAGATCTCCTGCGTGAGGCGCTGGGCGACGCTGGACAATTCGTAGACGGTGTCCATCGTGCTCAAGTCCACGTTCTGCTCGTCGTCCTTGACCGTCACCAGCACCCGCACCGGTGTGCCGTCGAGGTCGGCTTTGCAAATGAAGGTGTCACCGGCTTTGGGGGTCTCGGACTGCCTCGGGCAGTCCACACCGGAAACTTGTTTGGAGATGCTCTGATAGTTCTCGTTGAGGTTGTCGGAGATCGTTTTCTCCAACTTTTCGTAATCCGGGCCGCCGGCCGACATCGAAAATTGGCAGCCGGCCAGCGCAGGTAGGAACAGCAGTAGGGCAAGGGATGATTTCAGCGGCCGCATAGTATCGAGCGTATTGCCAATTGAGGTTCCTCGGGGAATCTTTTTTCATCATCCAGGGCTGTTACGGTGACCGTAAATTTTCTGATCCGCGGTCACGTGGCCTTTCTAGAGCTGGCCAAATGGCCGGCATACATTGGACAACGCGTTCCAGTACTCTCCGGGCCCACAGTCCTGCGCCGGCTGCGGCGTCTGGCAGGTGTTGGTAATCGGATCCCAGAATTGTCCGTTGATGCAATTCAGCGGCTCTGC
>JAGQTS010000286.1 GCA_020438895.1 Mycobacterium sp. | reverse complement strand
GCTGGTTGCACCGCATCACCACGAATCTGTTCCTCGACATGGTCCGGCGTCGGGCCCGTATCCGGATGGAAGCGCTACCGGAGGACTATGACCGGGTGCCTGCCGACCAACCCACCCCGGAACAGATCTACCACGACGCCCGGCTGGGCCCCGATCTGCAGGCGGCGCTGGATTCGCTGCCGCCGGAGTTCCGCGCCGCCGTCGTGCTCTGCGATATCGAGGGTTTGTCCTACGAGGAAATCGGCGCGACGCTCGGAGTGAAGTTGGGCACCGTGCGCAGCCGTATTCATCGAGGTCGACAGGCGTTGCGGGATCACATCGCCGCCAACGGCGGCACCGCGGCCGAGTCAGCCTGAGGCAGCGCGCCCATTACTTCCACTGTCATGTCTTTTCGAGGCGTTCGCGCTAGATTTGACGGCGGGGATGTGCACCGGAAAGGAGCGCTGGTCATGGTGGACCCGGGGCCCATATTCCGGCGGGCCTTGTCGTGGTTACCCGCGAACTTCGTATCGGTCGACCAGGAAGCTCTCGGCGGACCGCCACGGTTCCGTTCCACCGACCACCTGGCCACCGAGGCGGTTGCCGCCTACGTGGACGGCGAATTGCCGATGAAAGCGCACTTGCGCGCGGCCGGCCACTTGTCAGCATGCCCGCAATGCGCCGCCGAGGTCGACGCCCAGAGCCAGGCTCGGGCCGCGTTGCGGGAGTCCCTGCCGGTTCACATGCCCAGCACCCTGATGGGACTCCTGTCGGCCATCCCGCAGTCCGATCCGCCCGAACCGCCGCAGTTGCCCCCGCCCATCGCTCAGCCGCCCGGCGGGACGCAACGCCATCGCCGCAGGCGCCGGTAGGCTGATCGGCAATACCGGTCTTTCCGGCCGTAACGCGGCGCTTCGGCGTCTGAACTCCCGAAAGTGTGGATAGGGGTTGATGGTGAGTCCAGACAAGGACACCTCCGGAGGTTCGCACCGCCTCGCACCGCGTCCGGTGTCACGTCCGCCAGTGGACCCGCAGTCCACCAAGACGTTCGCCCGGCCGCGCGGCGTCGACGGGTCATTCGTCGCCGAGGAGCTGCGTCCGGCGAAGTTCCGGCGGTCCGAGACGTTCGCCCCCTCCGCCAAACCCGCCGATCCGGTACTGCACGAGGCCTTCGGCCGCCCATTCCCCGGAGTCGAATCGCTCCAACGGCACCCAGCCGATGCCGGCGCCCTCAACGGCGAGCCCGATGGCTCCGACGAGCCTGACGACCCCTGGCGCGATCCGGCCGCCGGGGTGGCGCTGGGCACCCCGGCGCTGCCCAAGGAGACGCCATTCGCGCCCGCGGCGCCCGCCGGGAAACTCGGTGTGCGCGATGTGCTCTTCGGTGGCCGGGTGTCCTACACCGCATTGGCAGTTCTGGGCATCACGGCATTGGTGATCGGCCTGCTCGGCGGCTGGGTCGGCCGCAAAACCGCTGAGGTGGTGGAGGCGTTCACCACGTCCAAGGTCACGTTGTCGACGTCCGACGGCGGTGAGGTTCCGGCCGGGCGGTTCGCCGCGGTGGCGGCGTCGGTCGCCGACTCGGTCGTCACGATCGAGGCGGAGAGTGACGAGTCGGGTTCCCAGGGCTCCGGGGTGGTCGTCGACGGTCGGGGCTACATCGTCACCAACAACCACGTCATTTCCGAGGCTGCGGCCACCCCGTCGAAGTTCTCGATGACCGTCGTGTTCAACGATGGAAAAGAGGTGCCCGCCAACCTGGTGGGTCGGGATCCCAAGACGGACTTGGCCGTTCTCAAGGTCGACAATGTCGACAACCTCACGGTGGCACGATTCGGGAACTCCGACACGCTGCGGGTGGGCGAGGAGGTGGTGGCCGCCGGGGCCCCGCTCGGCCTGCGCAGCACGGTTACCCACGGGATCATCAGTGCCCTGAACCGCCCAGTCCCGCTGTCCGGCGAGGGTTCCGACACCGACACCGTGATCGATGCGATCCAGACCGACGCCCCGATCAACCACGGCAACTCCGGAGGGCCGCTGATCGACATGAACTCTGAGGTCATCGGGATCAACACCGCCGGAAAGTCGTTGTCCGACAGTGCAAGTGGTCTCGGGTTCGCCATTCCTGTCAAGGAGGTCAAAGCGACCGTCGAGACCCTCATCAGGGACGGCAAGATCAACCATCCGACTCTCGGTCTCTCCGCGCGGTCAGTCAGCAACGATCTGGCATCCGGGGCGCAGGTGGCCAACGTCAAGGCCGGGAGTCCCGCCGAGAAAGCCGGAATCAAGGAGAACGACGTCGTCATCAAGGTAGGCGACCGCAAGGTCGCAGACGCCGACGAATTCGTCGTCGCGGTGCGGAATCTGCCCATCGGCAAGGACTCCCCGATCGAGGTCATGCGTGAGGGCCGCAAGGTCGTCCTGATGGTGAATCCTGCTCCGGACAACTAGCTCGTGTTCGCCAATGTGGGCTGGGGCGAGATGTTCCTGTTGGTCGTTGTCGGACTCGTCGTCTTGGGTCCGGAACGGCTTCCGGGGGCGATCCGCTGGTCGGCCGGGGTGCTGCGCCAGGCGCGTGACTATCTCAGTGGGGCCACCACCCAGCTCCGAGAGGAACTCGGCCCCGAATTCGACGATCTTCGCCAACCCATCAGCGAACTGCAGAAACTACGGGGTATGACGCCGAGGGCGGCGCTCACCAAACATCTGCTGGACGGCGACGAGTCGTGGCTGACCGGCGAATTCCACGACACCTCAACCAAACCCAACAGCTCGGCGCCCCCACCACCGCCGTCGCCCGCGCCCGCCAAGCCCGGGCAGCCGGCTCCGTTCGATTCCGACGCCACCTGATTCCCGGCCTGCCGTCGGGACGGCCTACCGCCCGGCTGGATCCAGTCCCAGCGACATCCCGGTAAGACCACGCCGTCGGGTGGCCAGTGTGTCGGCGATCGACCGCAGTGCGGCCCCGGCGACCGACTCCGGAGCCGACAACACCAGTGGCACGCCGGAGTCGCCGGCGGTCACCAGTGCGGGGTCCAGTGGAACCTGACCGAGAAGCGGCACGTCCGCGCCGATGACCCGGCTCAGCCGCTCTGCCACCTGACGACCGCCGCCTTCGCCGAATAGGTTCATCGTGGTGCCGTCCGGGAGGGTCAATCCGGACATGTTCTCCACCACTCCGACGATCCGCTGGCGGGTCTGCAGCGCGATGGCCCCGGCGCGTTCGGCCACTTCGGCGGCGGCGGTCTGCGGGGTGGTGACCACGAGGATCTCGGCGTTGGGAACCAACTGCGCCACGGATATCGCGACGTCGCCGGTACCGGGCGGCAGGTCCATCAGCAGCACGTCGAGATCGCCCCAGTAGACGTCGGCGAGGAACTGCTGCAACGCGCGGTGCAGCATCGGTCCGCGCCACACCACCGGGGTGTTCCCCTGGGTGAACTGAGCGATCGAGATCACCTTCACGTCGTGGGCGACCGGTGGCAGGATCATCGACTCGACCTGGGTCGGCCGAGCGGAGGTGCCCATCATCCGGGGTACCGAATGCCCGTAGATGTCGGCGTCCACGACGCCAACCGAGAGCCCCCGGGCGGCCAGGGCTGCGGCGAGATTAACGGTGACACTGGACTTTCCCACCCCGCCCTTCCCTGAGGCGACGGCGTAAACCCGGGTGAGCGAACCGGGCTGGGCGAACGGGATGACCGGTTCGCCGGCGTCGCCCCGCAACTGCTTGCGCAGCGCGGTGCGTTGTTCGTCATTCATGACATCCAGCTCCACGCTGACCGAGCCGGTGCCGGGCACGTCGGTGACCGCAGCGGTGACACGCTCGATGATTTCGCTTTTCAGCGGGCAGGCGCCGGTGGTCAGGTATATCGCGACGGCCACCGTTGCGTCGTCGCCGACGGTGACGCTCTTGACCATGTTGAGTTCAGTGATCGGCCGGCGGAGCTCGGGATCGACGACGGTGTTCAGCGCGGCGCGGACGGCTCTTTCCAGCTCACTGGTGTGTGTGGACATCGGTTCAGGAGCCTAGCCGCGGCTGGGCGCGGCGGTGGGGCCGGGTGGCGCGCTCGGGGTCAGGCGCTAGCCGACCGGACCGGGCAGTGGACCGGGACCCTGGGGCACCTCAGCGGGCCCCACAGGGGCGGGTGGGACGTCAATGGTCTCAGCCACGACGGGTGGGGCCGGAACCTCGGCGGCAACCGGCCCGGGCGGGGCGCCGATGCCGGCCGGCACGGACGTGTCCACCGGCGGCGGGCCAGCCGGAGCGGCTGGTGGAGCCGGGGCGACCGGACCTGGAGGCAGGCCGAGCGGCGTCGGCACGTCCGCAGCCGGGGCGGCCGGAACCATCCAGGGCGGTGTCCACGACGTCGGGGTACCCGGCGGCAGCATCCAGGGCGGCAGGTTCTGTTGCGTCTCGGTGACCGAGGGCGGCAGCTGGGATGCCATGCAGATCACCTGGCAACCGTGTTCGGAGGCCAGTCCGGACGCGGCCGGGCCGGGGGCGAGCTGTCCGGCAACCTCCGAGTTGGCCATGCTGATCAGACCCAGATCCGCCATCGGATCGCCCAGATGCAGCCCGGGCATGCTCGGGCCGAGGCCTTCCGGGCTGGCTTCGAGATGGCCGTCACCGAGGGCCGGCGGCACCCCGGAGATCGTCGGTAGGTCGACCGGAGCCACGCCGGTAGCGTAGGCGGCCGCCCAGCCCAACACGTTCTGCGCGTAGGCCATCGAGTTGTTGTACCGCAGGATCGCGGTGAGGGCCTGCGACTGGTTCCGCAGATTCAGACCGCCGCTACACAGGTACCGGGCCGCCGCGAGGGTGGCGTCGAACAGGTTCTGCGGGTCGGCGCGACCGTCACCGTCACCGTCGGAGGCATACCGTGACCAGGTTCCCGGCAGGAACTGCATGGGACCCAGCGCTTGGGCATAGACGGTGCGCCCGTTCTGACTGCCCTGCACGATGACCTCGTTGCCGGGCAGTGTGCCGTCGAGTGTGGGGCCGTAGATCGGACGAATCGCGGTACCGCGGGCATCGGTGGCGCCGCCATTGGCATGGGAGGACTCGATCCGTCCGATTCCGGCCAGGAGGTTCCAGCTCACTCCGCAACCCGGGGCGGCCAGTGCCATGGTCTGCTCGGCCTTGCGGTACGCCGACAACGCCATGGTCGGGATACGCATCCCCCCGACGGCGTTGACCACCGCGGCTGGCGGCGGTGGCGCTGAACTGCCGGCTGCGAAGCGGAAGTTGACGGGCGGCTTGGCGGCGGCCACCACGGCGGCGCCGGTCGACTCCGGTGCGGTCGCCGGCAGTGCCTGGCCGGGGTTGCCGGCAACGCCGGCGCGGCTGGGGGCGGCCGCCACGGCGCCGGCCAGCACGACCGGTGTGATGACAGCGATGCCGAGAGCGGGGCGCATGGCGCGACCGACCCGGTGCTTCATCCCCACGGAACCGTCCTTACCGCGTCGACAACCAGATCACTCAACCGAGTGAACCCCGTCACCATACATAGTCCGGCGGCCGGACCGTAGCGCAACGGTCATGATCCTTCGACAATCTTCTTGCTCCGGCGCTCCGAGCCCTCGCCCTTCGGACTCTTGTGCTTGGGCGGCTGGAGAGTGGCCAGCATCTCCCGGATCTCCTCAAGCTCGCGGCGCAGATAATCCCGGGTTGCTACCTCGCCGACCGCCAGGCGTAGGGCGGCCAGCTCGCGGGCCAGGAACTCGGTGTCGGCCTTGGTCTGTTCGGCGCGGCGCCGGTCATCCTCAAGGGCCACTTTGTCGCGGTTCTCCTGCCGGTTCTGGGCCAGCAGGATCAGCGGCGCCGCGTAGGCGGCCTGGGTGGAGAACGCCAGGTTGAGCAGGATGAACGGGTAGGGGTCCCAGCGCAGGCTCAGGGCGAACAGGTTCAGGCAGATCCAGACGATCACGATGACGGTCTGCCAGAGCAGATAGCGGCCGGTCCCGAGGAACCGGGCTATCGACTCGCTGATCCGGCCGACGGCCTCGGGGTCGAGGTTCAACGAGGGACGCCGCGAGGTGCGTGGCGTGTCAAGGCGCGATGCGTCGCTCATCGCACCGCCTCGGGCTCACCCGGGCGTAACCCGGTCGGGTGGGCGGCGGGATCCTCGAAGCTTTCCCGCCAGTCGTGGGGCAGCAGGTGGTCGAGCACGTCATCGACGGTCACGGCGCCGAGCAGGTGGCTCTGCTCGTCCACAACCGGCCCGCACACCAGGTTGTAGGCGGCCAGGTAGCGGGTCACCGCACCCAGCGGCGTGTCCGGGCTCAGCCGCGGCAGGTCGTTGTCGACGATCCCGCTGACCAGGTTGGCCGGCGGCTCCCGGAGCAGCGCCTGGGTGTGGACACATCCCAGGTAGTGCCCTGTCGGGGTGGCTGTCGGCGGCCGGACCACGAACACCAATGAGGCCAGGGCCGGAGTCAGGTCGGGGTCGCGCACCCGGGCCAGCGCTTCGGCGACGGTGGTGTCCGGTGCCAACACCACCGGATTCGACGTCATCAAACCGCCGGCGGTGTCGGGGGAGTGGCTGAGCAACCGGCGCACCGACTCGGACTCTTCCGGATCCATCTCGCGCAACAGCAGTTCGGCCTCGGTCGGGTTCATCACACCCAGCAGGTCGGCGGCGTCGTCGGGATCCATCGCCTCCAACACGTCGGCGGCCCGTTCGGTGTCAAGCTGTTTGAGCAGTTGGTTCTGGTCGTCCTCGGGCAGTTCCTGCAGGATGTCGGCGAGCCGCTCGTCGTCGAGGGCTTTGATCACCTCAGTGCGGCGTTTGGCGGGCAAGTCGCGCAAGGCGTCGGCCACCTCGATCGGCCGCTGGCCCTCGAACTGGTGCAGCAGCTGGGCCACCCCTTGACCGGGCATTGCCAGGCCGGACGGCGTGAGGCCGATCACGTTGTGCCACTCCACCACAACGACCGCGGAACGTCGGCCCAGCCTGCGCTGGCTGCGGACAGCGACGCGGGTCACCATCCAGTCGCGGGTGCGGGTCTGTTCGATACCGAGGTCGACGACGATGACGTCCACCCCGGCGAGCTGTTGCTGTTCGGGGTCATCGACCCGGACCCGGGTTTCGAGGACCTGGCCGAGCACCAGCACCTCGCCGGGCCGCTGGACGAATCGGCGCAGCGACACGTTCGCGGTGTTGAGAGTGACGGCGTTGGGTTCGATCGCGGTTATCCGCAGGATCGGTACGAAAATTCTGCGCCTGGTGAGCAGCTCGACGACCAGGCCCAGGACCCTGGGTTGTTGGCGCACGATGCTGATGCTGATCACCACGTCGCGGACCCGACCCACGGATTCGCCATCGGGGCCCAGCACCATCAATCCGGCCAGCCGCGCCGCATATACCCTGTTCACCGACGCCATAGCTAGAGGGTAGGAGGCTGGGGGTGCATCGGACCGATCGACCCGCCTATCGAACAAGGCGGACGTGCCTGTCGGTACCGGGCAGCAATCCGCGGATGATGGAGAAGGCCAAGGGACTTCCCGCGGATGAGGTGTTCCTCGACCTCGAGGACGCGGTCGCGCCGGCGGTCAAGGACACCGCGCGCACCGCGGTCGCGGCCGCGCTGGCCGGCAACGGCTGGGGATCGCAGCTACGCGGAGTCCGGGTGAACGACTGGACGACGCCCTGGACCTATCGGGACGTCATTGACGTGGTGTCGGCGGCCGGAGCCGCCATCGACGTGATCGTTTTGCCGAAGGTGACTCACGCCTGCCACGTGCAGGCTCTGGATCTGCTGCTGACGCAGGTGGAGATCGGCAACGGACTGGAACCCGGCCGCATCGGCATCGACGTCCAGATCGAGGACGCCCGTGGGCTGACGAACATCGACGCCATCGCCGCGGCGCCGCGGGTGCAGGCACTGGTCCTCGGTCCGGCCGATCTCATGGCCAGCCTGAACATGCGAACCCTGGTGGTGGGCGAACAGCCCGACGGATATGACGTCGGCGACGCCTACCACCACGTGCTGATGACGATCCTGGTCGCTGCCCGCGCCCATGGCCTCGCCGCCATCGACGGGCCCTACCTGAAGGTGCGCGACACCGAGGCATTTCGCCGGATCGCCGCACGCAGTGCGGCGCTGGGCTATGACGGCAAGTGGGTACTGCACCCCGACCAGATCGCGGCGGGCAATGCGATATTCAGCCCCCGTCAGGACGAGTACGACCGTGCCGAACTCATCCTCGAGGCCTACGACTGGCACACCTCGGCCGCGGGTGGGACGCGCGGAGCGGTGATGTTGGGAGCGGAGATGATCGACGAAGCCAGTCGGAAGATGGCGCTGGTGGTGGCGGCGAAGGGACGTGCGGCCGGCATGACCCGGCAGGGGCCGCCGTTTGCGCCGCCGGGTCCGGCGCACACCGCCTAGTTCAGCGCGTAGATCATGAACACCAGGCTGATGATCAGCGATGCGACGCCGACGACGATGCCTGAGACGGCTAGGCCGTAGCCGCCCTGCCTGGTGCGCTTGATCTGATTGAGGGCGACCGCCCCCAACACGATGCCGATCACCGAACCGATCCCGCAGAACAGTCCGGCCACCGAGGCGACCAGCGAGAAGATTGCCAGCGGGTTCGTCCCAGCCGCTGGCGGCGGGGCACCGTATCCGCCGTACTCGGGCGGAAGATACGCGTATTCGGGTGCCGGCGGCGGCGGGGGCGGGTAGGGGCCGGACTGCGGCTGGTAAGCGGGCTGCTGAGGTGGGTATCCTGCGAAGTCGCCCGGAGCCTGGGGGGGCGGCGGGAACCCGCCGGGAGCCTGGGGCGGTACGCCGCCGGGAGGTCCGAAGCCGGGCGCTCCTGGACTGAATCCGCCGTACCCCGGCGGCGGTGGCGGTGGCGGCGGATAACCGCCGTACGCGGGCATCTGCTCGATCGGAGGAGCCTCGTGTCCACCGGGAGTGGGTGTCTGGGCACCGCCATCGGCGGGTGGCGGCGTACCACCGCCATCAGGCCTTCCGCCGGGTTCACCGCTGGCAGCTGTCATGCTGTCAACCTAGCGTATGCAGAGCAGGCATATCCGGCAGTGCGTTGCCGATCAGACCGTTGGTTTGACCGCTGAAGACCGGCAACTGACCGTTGTACAGATCGAGGAGAATCACACCATGACCAGTCCGTTCCCCCCAGGGCAGACTCCCGGCGCGGGCGGTCCGGGCGGATCCCGCCGGGGCCCGTTGAGCCTGCCGACACCACCGAAGGGTTGGCCGGTGGGGTCCTATCCCACCTATGCCGAAGCGCAGAAGGCGGTGGACCTACTTTCCGACAATCAATTCCCGGTCCAGCAGGTCACCATCGTCGGGGTGGACCTGATGCAGGTTGAGCGGGTTACTGGGCGGCTCTCCTGGGGCAAGGTGCTCGCCGGCGGCGTGCTGACCGGTGCCTGGCTCGGCGTGTTCATCGGCCTGGTCCTGGGCCTGTTGACCGGGAATCATGGGCAGGCATTGGTGACCGGCGTCATCGCCGGCGTCGGCTTCGGGCTAATCACATCATCGATCCCGTACGCCATGAGCAAGGGCACCCGGGATTTCAGTTCCACCATGCAACTGGTGGCTGGCCGTTACGACGTGCTCTGCGATCCGCAGAACGCCGAACGGGCCCGCGACATGCTGGCCCGGCGCAACCTCTGATCGCGATGACGGCTCGATAGCCGGGGCCGATCTGCGGTGATCGCCGGTTGGGTGCGGCTTCAGGCGGGTTTCCGGCGGGTTAAGGCTGGCGGGTTAAGGTACGCCTCGTGCTGAGTTCCGTTCGCACCCGCCGGTGCTGCGCCGTTGTGGTCGCGTCGTTGTGCGTCGCGTCGCTGAGTGGTTGCGGCGCTCGCTCCGACGACAGTGTTCTCAGCCTCTACACGCCCGCCAGCGAGGCCGCGACATTCACCGCCGTAGCCCAGCGCTGTAACGAAGAGCTCGGCGGACGGTTCACCATCGAGCAGGTCAGTCTGCCCAAGGGAGCCGACGACCAGCGCCTGCAACTCGCCCGCCGGATCACCGGCAACGACCACTCGTTGGACATCATGGCGATGGATGTGGTCTGGACCGCGGAGTTCGCCGAGGCCGGCTGGGCACTGCCGTTGTCGGCCGACCCCGCGGGACAAGCCGAGGCGGACGCGGTCGCGGACACGTTGCCAGGTCCGCTGGAGACCGCGACATGGCAGGGCAAGCTCTACGCCGCGCCGGTCACCACCAATACCCAGATGCTCTGGTACCGGCCAGACCTGGTCGCCCCGCCGCCGTCGACGTGGGATCAGATGGTGACCGATGCGACTCGCCTGCACGCCGAGGGAAAGCCGAGTTGGATCGCGGTGCAGGCCAAGCAGTACGAGGGTTTGGTGGTGTGGTTCAACACCTTGCTGGAGAGCGCCGGTGGCCGCGTGTTGTCCGAGGACGGCAAGACCGTCACCCTCATCGACACCCCCGAACACCGCGCTGCCACCGTCAAAGCCCTGCAGATCATCAAGTCGGTGGCCACCGCGCCCGGAGCCGACCCGTCGATCACCCAGACAGACGAGGGCACCGCCCGGTTGGCTCTCGAACAGGGTAATGCTGCACTGGAGGTCAACTGGCCGTTCGTGTTCGCCTCGATGCTGGAGAACGCAGTCAAAGGCGGTGTCGGGTTTCTGCCGCTCGACGACAAGCCGGAGTTGGCGGGTGCGATCAACGACGCGGGCACCTTCAGCCCCTCCGACGAGCAGTTTGACGTGGCCTTCGACGCCAGCCGCGACGTGTTCGCATTCGCGCCGTACCCCGGGGTGATCCCCGGCCAGCCGGCCCGGGTGACGTTGGGTGGTCTGAATCTCGCCGTGGCGTCGACAACCCGGAAACCGGCGGCGGCTTTCGAGGCCGTCCGATGTATCCGTAGTGCGGCCAACCAGCGCTACACGTCAATCGAGGGCGGTCTTCCCGCGGTCCGCGCCTCGCTCTACGACGATCCGGCATTTCAGAAGAAGTACCCGCAGTACGCGATCATCCGAGACCAACTCACGACCGCCGCGGTCCGGCCGGCCACCCCCAATTACCAGGCCATGTCGACCCGCATCTCGGCAACCCTGGCGCCGATCACCAAGATCGACCCGGAGCGGACCGCCGACGAACTGGCCGTCGAGGTCCAGAAGGCGATCGACGGCAAGGGATTGATTCCGTGACGGTCACCGCGCGGGCGGCTGCTCCCTCGCCGCCCGCCGCCCGCAGCGACGATCTTCGTTCCCAGCGGCGGCTCGCCTACTGGTTGATCGCCCCCGCGGTGGTGCTGATGCTGGCGGTCACCGCTTATCCGATCCTGTACGCGTTCTGGCTGAGCCTGCACCGTTACAACCTGGCCAGCCCGCACGACACCGCTTTCGTCGGTCTGGCCAATTACGCGACCATCCTCACCGACAGGTACTGGTGGACCGCGTTTCTCGTCACCTCCATCATCACTGTCATATCCGTGGCGATCGAGTTCGTGCTGGGCCTGGCGCTGGCACTGGTGATGCACCGCACCATCTTCGGGAAAGGCCTGGTGCGCACCGCAATCCTGATTCCCTACGGAATCGTCACCGTCGCCGCCTCCTACA
>JAGQTS010000285.1:1097-8984 GCA_020438895.1 Mycobacterium sp. | reverse complement strand
GTGTCCGACTGCACAGTGTCCGAATTCTCGGTGTCCGACTTCACAGTGTCCGTCATAACCGTCGGCCGGACACAGCCAATAGTTCCAAGCGGTCAACGCCCAAAATACCGGTTATCCGGCGGCCGCCCGCCGCCGGGAACCCCGATCGCCTAAGGTGACCTCCGTGACCGTCGAGGATCCGCTCACCCACGTGGCGCTGGCTGCCGGGCGTGGTGACCGCGCGGCCCTCGACCAGTTCATCCGGGCCACCGAGCGCGATGTATGGCGGACGGTCGCCTTCCTCGCCGATCCGGGAAGCGCAGACGACCTCACCCAGGAGACCTACCTTCGGGTGATCGGGGCGCTGCCGCGCTTCGCGGGCCGGTCCTCGGCGCGAACCTGGCTGTTGTCGATCGCCCGTCGGGTCGTCGTCGACCAGATCCGCCGTAACCAGGCTCGACCACGGACCACCTCACAGGTCGATCTGGAGGGGCTCCCGGCCCCGCAGAGCGCAACGCGGTTCGAGGAGGTCGTCGAGATCAGGATGTTGCTCGACGGCCTGACGCCGGACCGGCGCGATGCGCTGGTCCTGACCCAGGTCCTGGGCTTGTCCTACGACGAGGCGGCTGAGGTCTGTGGTTGTCCGCTGGGCACCATCCGCTCCCGGGTGGCCCGAGCGCGCGACGATCTGATCGCCGCCGCCCGACGCGACGACCGCACCGGCTGACATTCTCCGGTCAGCGGAGCCACCCTGCTGTGGGACAATCAGGGGTATGAGCAACGCGACCACTGAGAAGCCCGCTGACTGCGGAAACCCCAACTGCACCTGCTCGCCCTGCACCTGCAGTTCGGGCTGCTCCTGCGGTGCGCCCGGCACCGACTGCACGAACGCCGGCTGCACCTGCTCGCCCTGCACCTGTGGTCCGGACTGCAGTTGCGGATCCTGACCCGGCAATCGGACCGGAACGCTCCGCGCGTCGGTGCGATCAGGCCGGATTGAGCAGGCGGCGTTCCAGCAGAGCACTGTCCTTGAACTGCTTCAGCCCCTTGGCGGCCGCCAGGATGGCGAGATCGGCCAACGGCTCAATGACGATAACCACCAGATAGGCCGCTCCGAACGCCGCGATGCTCTGCACTGTGTGGGCCGATACCCCCTGGCCGTACAGCGCCCAGAACCCGACCCAGCTGACGATCCCCGCCTGGTAGGTGGTGGACAATGCCAGCACCTGACGGTAGCGAAGATCGACGTACGGGGTGTTCGGCGCAATGACCCGGCTGGCGACGTACTGCAAGGCGAACAGCGGCACCAGCAGGGTGGTGATGTTCATCCCGTACTGCGGCAGATCGAAAGGCGCGAAGAAAACACCCTGAAGCAGGAGACCTCCCGCCAACCCGATCGCCGCCGGCGCGACACCGAACAACAAGAACAACGTCGAGCCCAGGATCAGATGAACCTCCGAAACACCCACGGGGACGTGCGGAAACACCTGAAAGAACGTGAAGACCAGGCCGGTCGTCGCCATTGACCGCATCAGCAGCGCCGCGATTCCACGCTCCTTGACCGACTGCCACGCCGCGCGCATGCCATACAACCCCACGCCGCCGGCGGTGGCGTAACTCAACGCGATCTTGGATCCTTCGACGATCCCAGGTTCGATATGCACAGTTGTTCCTTTGGACGACACCGATGGTCATCGCCCGACACCGCGCGCCCCAATCGGCTGCGCGCCCATTCCACGAGGCGATGCACCGCCGGGTGCGGCGCACCCGGCACGGTTGGCAGGTCTTCGGACTCGCAGGCTCACATCCTCGTCGGATGTACCTAGTGGCTGCCGCTTCCCCACCCGTGCCGGGCAAGTGCTGTTGACAGCTGTCGTTCCTGCATACCGCTGCGGGACAGTCCCGGATTCGCACCGGGTTCCCTCTCACCGTGCATCAACCACCTACACCGTTCGATCCCCGACCAGAATCACAGGACAGCCCTGAGGTCAGGTGGGGAAACCAACCGCATCGCGGATGCTATCAGCCACAGCTCGCGCCAGGGGCCGTCCGCCGATCCGCGTCAGGCAGGGGCGGGGTTGGTGAAACCGGGCCGGACGGATTTCAGCAGAGCCACCATGTCGTCCGGGGTCAGTGGTGGGCTGAAGAGGAATCCCTGTGCGTAATCGCAGCCGAACTGCCTGAGCATCTCGACCGTCTCCGCATTCTCCACTCCCTCGGCAACGGTGGCCAGGCCGAGCTTGTTCGCCATCTCCAGAACCGACTGCGCCACCACCGCCGAACGTGAGTCGCTCATGATCGCGGCGATGAAACTGTGATCCAATTTGACCTCGTCGACGGGGAGATCACGCAGGTAGCTGAACGCCGAGTAGGCCTGACCAAAATCGTCGATGGCTATCCGGATTCCATTCTGGCGCAACTGTTTCATCACATCGCGGGTTCGCTCGGGGTTACCGAGCAGCAGGTCCTCAGTCAGTTCTACGGTCAGGGCCTTGGGACCGAGGCCCCGGTCGGCGAGCCCGGCCGCGATTCTGGTCGGCAACGTCAGGTCCGCCAACAACGGGGCGAAAAGGTTTACTGCGACGGGCACGTCGATCGACTCGGCATGCCAGCGGGCCGCCTCGTCGAGGGCCTTCCTGACCACCAACTCGGTCAGCGGCCACATCATTCCATGCCGACGAACAAGATGAAGGAAGTGCTGTGGACCCAAGACGCCCCGCTGCGGGTGGGGCCAGCGAACCAAGGCCTCGACCCCGACGATCTCCGAGGTGCGCAGGTCGACCTTCGGTTGGTAATAGAGGGCAAGCTCGAAAGTGTCTATTGCGCGTCGCAATTCACCGAGCAACCGGACCGCCGGATCTTCGCCCCACGCCAGGGAGATCCCGTGCGCTTCCCGCCTGCCGTGATCGGCGCCGCCATCGAGCTCCATCTCCGGGGCGAAGGTGTACACCCCGCCGACCCGTTTCGTCTTGGCCTCGCCCAGGGCTACGTCCGCGCGTCGTAGCAATTCCTCAGCCGACATCGCGGACTCGTTCGGGCTCGCGACAGCCAGGCTGACGCTGGGGTGAATCATCAGTTCCTGTCCGGCGATGTCGAACGGCTTGTCGAAGGCGACCGCGACCCGCTGGGCAACAGCGTGCGAATGGTCGGACGAGTCCTGCAACAGAACCGCGAATTCGTCACCGCCGATCCGGAACACCGTGTCGCCGGGACGCACCGACCGGGTAATCCGATCGGCGGCATGGCGTAGCAGAGCATCTCCGGACGCGTGCCCGAGGGTGTCGTTGACCAGCTTGAAGTCATCAAGGTCCAGCAGGATCACCGCTACCGAGAGATCGCCGCGTTCATGCAACTGCGCCGCGTGCCCGAGTCGCTCGTTGAAGAGCGCGCGGTTTCCGACTTTGGTCAGCGGGTCATGCAGCGCCTGCTCGGCCACCACGGCCTGAAGACGACGGTTCTCGGTGACGGCCAGAAGCTGGCGAACTACCACCGCCCCCGCGGTAAGGGCGGCGATGATGACGATGGGTTCGGAGTGGACCAAGCGGAATTGGGAAAAAGCGACAATGGCGGCCACCATCAGGACGAAGTAGGGCAGCCACAGCGACGTCCAGCCGGGCACGTGGGGCGCACCGTAGACGTGATGCGCCGCCTCCCGGGCCGCCACCGCCGCAACGGAGACGAGCAGCAGTCCGGCGACCCAGCCGATCTGGATCGCGTTGCTGCTGGCCGATTCGCTGACTCCGGAGAGAAAGACCGACGCGCTGTCGGCCAGCGCGATGGAGGCAATGCCCGTTGCCAACAGCGTGAGTGCCAATCGTCGATGGCTGAGCGCCCGGACGAGGGCCAAGGCCGCGACGGTCAGCATGACCACATCAGTGACCGGGTAGGCCAGGGACACCACCAGTTCCAGCCCGTTGTACGCACCGGACTGGTAGATCGGGCTGAGGATGGTGATCCAGCTGACGATCAACAGCGAGCCGATAACGATGAGGCCGTCCAGCAGAATCCGGAACAGCGACCTGTCGCTGCGTTTGCCGGCCAGCAATACCAGCGCCACGCAGGCGCAGGCCGGCAGCAACATGTATGCCGCGTCCGCGACGGAAGGGAACGGAACCACCGCGCGAGTCAGGTCGTCATACGTCCTCATACCCAGACTGACACCCCATCCGGCCAGGGCAACAGCCATGCTGATCCATCCGGCCCGCGGCCGACCTCGGGCGGCGGCCGCCGCCGCGATGGCGAGCGCCACGCCGGGGACGATCAAGACGAGCAAGACAACGTAGTCGACGGCCGATCGGGGCCCGCCCCGTGACCAACCCACAACGGTCCACACCACGAATCCGCAGAAAACGACCGCCGATAGGATCAGGGCACGCACGGTCTTCGCCATGTGCGGCCCTCCCGTCACCGTGAACCCGCGCTCAGGTGCCGCCTAACGCTCCAGTGCGCGTTTCCCATTCTATCGGGTCTATCGGGCGCAATTTCCGTACGACAGGGTCCGTTGCCCCAGGTCGAGGTCGGCCCTCCTGGTCGGTCGCTTCGCCCAGCGCCCGGGCCGGATGACAGCGTCACACCCGTTCCGCCGCGGTGATTTCGGCACGTTGACTAGCATGGCTGTCGTGACCGCGGCCGGTGACGAGCGATTGTTGCGCACCATCATCGACGTGCAGCGGGCCATCAACGACGCGGACCCGACTGCGCCCGCGGTCATGCAGATCGTGGCCGACGAGGCGCTCAAGGCGACCAACGCCATGGGGGCGGTCGTCGAACTCGCCGAGGGCGACGACATGGTGTACACCGTCACCTCGGGGTCGCTCAAGGGCACCGAGGGCCTTCGGTTGGCCCTGCACGGCAGTCTGTCGGGCCTGTCGGTGCGCAGCGGCGAGATGCAGGTCGCCAATGACACCGAAACCGACACCAGGGTCGACCGCGCGGCCTGCCGCCGGGTGCATGCCCGTTCGATGATCTGCGTTCCACTACGGCACGGCGATCGGACCGAAGGGGTGCTCAAGGTGATGTCGGACCGCCCCAACGGCTTCGGCGAGGATGATGTTCGCCTCCTTGAGCAACTCGCGGAGTTCATCGCCACGGCGTTACGCCGGGCCGCCATCATGGACGAACGCCAACAGGCCGCCTCGGTCGACCCGATGACGGGTTTGGCGAACCGACAGGCGTTCCTCGCCGGTGTGGACCGGACCATCACCACCGGTGTCACCGATCGCCACATCGTGGCGGTGCTCTACTTCGACCTCGATGGCTTCAAGCCGATCAACGACACTTACGGCCACGCCGTCGGCGACGAGGTGCTCCGCACGGTCGGACACCGCGTCGGCGCGAGGTGCCGGGCGCCTGATATTGCCTCGCGGATCGGCGGTGATGAGTTCGCCGCACTGCTCATCGCCGCGGAATACCGCAACATCGTGGATCGCCGTGACCATCTGATGGATCTGGTGCGCGAGCAGATCCCCACTACGGCCGGGGTCATGCAGGTCGATGTGAGTTGCGGTATGGCGATCGTCAGCGGGACGGATCTGCCGGAGTCCGTTCTGGTGCGCGCCGACGCCGCGATGTACGCCGACAAGCGCGGCAAGTACGGCACCACCAGTTCGAGGGGTTAGCGCCTGTTCCCACCGCTCCGTCGCGAGTCCGCTGGCCCCGGTTCGAACCGGTAGCCCATCCCGGCCTCGGTGAGCAGGTGCCGCGGATGCGCTGGGTCGTCCTCGAGTTTCCTGCGCAACTGCGCCAGGTAGACGCGGAGGTAGTGACTTTCCTTCGCGTACGCCGGTCCCCATACTTCCTTGAGCAGCTCCTCGCGGCCGATGAGCTTTCCTGGGTGCCGGACGAGCATCTCGAGGATGCCCCACTCGGTCGGGGTCAGGTGGACGTCGGATCCGTTTCTGGTGACCTTCTTCGCCGCGAGATCGACTGTGAACGAATCGGTTTCGACCAGCGACTCCTCCGTCTCGAGCGCCGCGGCACCACGGCGCACCGCGGCCCGCAGACGGGCGAGGAACTCGTCCATACCGAACGGCTTGGTGACGTAGTCGTCAGCCCCGGCATCCAACGCCTCCACCTTGTCCGCCGAGTCGGTCCGCGCGGACAGCACGATGATGGGCGCGGTGAGCCAGCCGCGAAGCCCCGCGAGCACCTCGGTGCCGTCCATGTCGGGCAGTCCGAGGTCCAGGACGATCACATCCGGGCGGTGCTGGGCCGCCGTGGCCAGGGCAGCGGCGCCGGTCGCCGCGACGCTCACGTCGTACCCGCGCGTGCTCAGATTGATCCGCAGCGCCCGGAGCAACTGTGGTTCGTCATCGACGACCAGCACTCGGGTCGGATTCATCGGGCCGACGGTCCGTCGGGCGCCGGAAGATCGATGAGAATGGTGAGACCACCGCCCGGGGTGTCGGACGCGGAGATGGTTCCCGACATCGCCTCGATGAACCCGCGGGCGACCGAGAGACCCAACCCCACGCCGCCGCTGGTGTTTCGGTCCCCCAGCCGCTGAAACGGCTCGAAGAGTTGGTCTGCGGCACCGCGCGGCACGCCGGGACCCTCGTCGATGACGTTGATCAGCGTGCGACCGGCGACGGTTCCGGCGTTGATCCGCACGCCACGACGACCGCCGTACCGCAGCGCATTGTCGACGACGTTGGCCAGGACCCGTTCCAGCAGTCCGGGGTCAGCCAGGGCGACCGCGTCCCCGACATCGACGATGACCCGGTCGAGTGCGCCGCACCCGGACCCGGTGGCCCCCCGGGTGATACTCAGCAGCGACCGTTGGACCACCTCGTCGAGGTAGACCTGTTTCAGTTCGGGACGCACCGCACCGGCGGCCAGGCGGGAAGAGTCCAGCAGATTGTCGACCAGAGCGGTGAGTTGGTCGACGGACTCCTCGACGGTTGCCAGCAGTTCCGCCGTGTCGTCCTCGGAGAAATCCACGTCCGAGCTGCGCAAGCTGGATACCGCCGCCTTCGCTCCCGCCAGGGGGGTGCGCAGGTCGTGACTGACCGCACTCAACAACGACCGCCGCAACTGATCCGCTTTCCTGATGACCTCCGCCGCCGCGGCTTCCTCCGTCAGCTCGCGTTGCCGGACCAGAGCCGATGCCTGCCTGGCGACGACCGCCAAGACTTTCAAGTCCCCCGGCTGAAGTGCCGATCCAGCCATCAGCAGACGAAACTCGCCGTCGCCCACCTCGATCACGGTGTCGGCGCAGTCCATTGTCGTACAGGGCTTTTCACCGACACCGGCCACGACATCGGCCACGATGTCGCCCTCCTCGCCACCGCCTCGGAGCAAGCTGACGGCACGCTGGGCGTAGGTCTCCCGGATTCGCTCCAACAGATCGGTGAGGTCCGCACCGCGCAACACCGAGCCGGAGAACATCGTCAGCAGCTCTGCCTCCCGAGAGGCGCGGCGCGCTTGCCGCTGGCGGGTGGCCGCGCTGTCGACGAGGGCGGCCACGGCAACGGCCATCACCAGCATCACCACCACCGTCAGAGCGGTGTCCGGATTGGCGATCCGCAGGGTGCGGCGCGGATCGGTCAGGAAGTAATTCAGGAGCAGCCCGGACAGCACGGCGCAGAGCGCCGCGGGGGTGATTCCACCGAGAAGGGCAACAACCAAGACGCCGACGAAGAACAACGCGCTCTCACCGGCGATGTTGAGGTAGCGGTCGAGAACGAGGACAGCCACCCCGCAGATGACGACCGGCACCAGCACCGCCGCGGGCCAGGACGCGGCCCGCCACCGAGGCGACGACAGGCTCCCCACCCGCGGCCGGCGGGTCTCCTCGTGGGTGACCATGTGCACGTCAATGGACCCCGACTGCTGGACCACCACCGCGCCGACTCCCTCATCGAGTATCCGCGACCAGCGGGATCGCCTCGAGGTTCCGATCACCAGTTG
>JAGQTS010000285.1:0-1005 GCA_020438895.1 Mycobacterium sp. | reverse complement strand
CGAACCCTGCCCATCTGCGGCGCCGACACCCCGGCGAGCCCGTCACCGCGCACGACATGGACGACCATCAACTCCGCGCTGGCTTTCGAGGCGATCCGCGACGCACGGCGAACCAGGGTCTCGGATTCCGGGCCACCGGTGACTGCGACGACCACTCGCTCGCGGGCCTCCCAGGTTGCGGTAATCCGGTTGTCGCTGCGGTACTTGACCAGCGCGGCGTCGACCTGATCGGCCAGCCACAGCAATGCCAGCTCCCGGAGTGCGGTGAGGTTACCCCGCCGGAAGTAATTCGACAGCGCTGCGTCGATCTTGGCCGGGGCATACACGTTGCCGTGGGAAAGCCTGCGGCGCAGGGCTTCCGGTGTGATGTCGACCAGCTCGACCTGCGCGGCCCCGCGCACCACTTCATCGGGAACGGTTTCCTGTTGTTCGATTCCGGTGATCTGGGCGACCACATCGTTGAGGCTTTCCAGGTGCTGAACGTTGACCGTCGAGATCACCGAAACACCGGCGTCGAGCAGTTCCTCGACGTCCATCCAGCGTTTGGGGTTTCGGCTCCCCGGCGTGTTGGTGTGCGCCAACTCGTCAACCAGGACGACCTGCGGCCGGCGCTTCAGCACGGCAGTCACATCGAGTTCGGGAAAAACGCCACCTCGGTACTCCACGAGGCGCGGCGGGATGGTCTCGATACCACCAAGCAGTTCGGCGGTCTTCTTCCGGCCGTGCGTCTCGACCACGGCGGCCACCAGGTCGGTACCGCGCTCCAATCGGCGATGGGCCTCGCCGAGCATCGCGTACGTCTTTCCCACTCCCGGGGCGGCGCCGAGGTAGATGCGCAACTCGCCCCGCTTGGGCTTCGGTCCGGCTGAGACAGGCTGTTCGTCGCTCTCCGATGCGGTGTCCGGTGGCGGTTCACCGCCGGATGTCACACGCGGTGGTTGGACGGTGTCCACGTGTTCATCATCCACTCGATCCGCCGGCATCAACGCGTCATCGGGTACTTCT
>JAGQTS010000284.1 GCA_020438895.1 Mycobacterium sp. | reverse complement strand
GTGCAGTCGGACACGGTGAATCGGGTAGTGCGCGAGCCGCGGAGGAGGGCGATGACCACCACCGTCGTCGGCGAGGCGCCACCTCTCCGACGTGTCGAACTCGATGTGTCGGGGATGACGTGTGCGGCCTGTGCGGCCCGGGTGGAGGCGCGGCTGAACAAGCTCGACGGCGTACGGGCCTCGGTCAACTACGCGACGAGGGTCGCCACCGTCGACGCCCCGGCCCAGTTCACCGCAGACGAACTGTGCGATGTCGTCCAGCGTGCCGGGTATCAGGCCGAGGAGCGATCGGCACGAACCGATGAACGCGCCGACCCCGACGACGCGACCGCTCGATCGCTGCTGGTCCGGTTGGCGGTGGCAGCAGTCCTGTTCGTCCCGCTGTCGCATCTGTCGGTGATGTTCGCCGTTCTGCCTCAAACCCGCTTCACCGGCTGGCAGTGGCTATTGGCCGCAGTCGCCTTGCCGATCGTCACCTGGGCGGCCTGGCCGTTCCACCGGGTCGCTCTGCGCAACGCCCGCCATGGCGTCGCCTCCATGGAAACCCTGATCTCGGTAGGGATCACTGCGGCGACGGTGTGGTCGTTGGCGACCGTCTTCGTTCCCCAGCCACAACGTCACACCCACGGCATCTGGCAGGCGCTGATGAGCAGCGACGCCATCTACCTCGAGGTCGCCGCCGGGGTCACGGTCTTCGTGCTGGCGGGACGCTATTTCGAGGCCCGCGCCAAATCCAAGGCCGGTAGTGCACTGCGCGCATTGGCCGCCCTGAGCGCCAAGACCGTATCGGTGCTGATGGCCGACGGCACCGAAATGGTTCTGCCGGCCGGGGAGTTGAAAGAGCAGCAGCGCTTCGTGGTCCGGCCCGGAGAGACCATCGCTGCCGATGGTTTGGTGATGGACGGCAACGCGGCGGTCGACATGAGCGCGATGACGGGGGAGTCCACACCGGCCCGGGTCGAGCCCGGCGCCGGAGTGATCGGCGGGACGGTGGTGCTCGACGGCCGACTCGTCGTCGAGGCGGCCGCAGTCGGTGCCGACACGCACTTTGCCGGCATGGTGCGTCTCGTTGAGGAAGCCCAGGCGCAGAAGGCCGACGCCCAGCGCCTCGCCGACCGTATCGCCGGGATATTCGTGCCGGCGGTGTTCGCGATCGCGGCGTTGACGGCCGGTGGGTGGCTGCTAGCCGGCGCCGGCATGGAGACAGCATTCTCGGCTGCGTTGGCCGTGCTGGTCATTGCCTGTCCGTGTGCGCTGGGCCTGGCGACGCCGACGGCCATGATGGTCGCATCGGGCCGCGGTGCGCAGCTGGGGATATTCCTCAAGGGTTATCGGGCGTTGGAGGCCATTCGGGCTGTCGACACCGTGGTGTTCGACAAGACCGGCACGTTGACCACCGGACACCTGGCGGTCACCGCAGTGACTGCGGCCGACGGCTGGCATGCGCGCGAGGTTCTCGCCCTGGCGGCTGCCGCGGAGTCCGGATCCGAGCACGCCATCGCCGCAGCGATCCTCGCCGCCGCCGATGAACGGGGAACGGTCGAGGATTTCCACGCGACCCCGGGCCGTGGTGTCAGCGGGACCGTGGGAGGGCGCCGGGTTGAGGTCGGCCGCCCGTCCTGGGTGGGACGGGGCCGGATCGTTCCCGTACCGGTTGCCGCCGCGCGCCGGGACGGGGAGGCCGAGGGGCAGACGGTGGTGATGGTCTCCGTCGACGGGGCGGTATGCGGAGCCATCGCGGTGGCCGACGAGGTCAAGGACAGCGCTGCCGCCGCCGTCGACGCACTGCACCAGCGCGGTCTGCGGACCGTGCTTCTCACCGGCGACAATCCGACCGCCGCGGCCGAGGTTGGCGCGGCGGTCGGGATCGATGAGGTGATCGCCGAGGTGCTGCCCGAGGGCAAGGTCGATGTGATCGAGCAATTGCGGGACGGCGGTCGTGTGGTGGCCATGGTCGGCGACGGGATCAACGACGGACCCGCCCTGGTATCTGCGGACCTGGGGTTGGCGATCGGGCGCGGTACCGACGTCGCGATCGCCGCCGCCGACATCATCCTGGTGCGAGACGATCTGCGTTCGGTGCCGCAAGCGCTCGACCTCGCGCGCGCCACCATGCGCACCGTCCGAATGAACATGGTGTGGGCGTTCGGCTACAACGTGGCGGCCATCCCGATCGCCGCGGCGGGAATGCTCAACCCCCTCATCGCCGGCGCGGCGATGGCGTTCTCCTCCTTCTTCGTCGTCTCCAACAGCTTGCGGTTGCGGAACTTCGGCAGCCCCAGTACCCCCCCGAAAGGGCGAAAACCGCTATGAGCCAAACGTTCTCGGTCACCGGATTGAGCTGCCAGAGTTGCGTCAAGCATGTGACGGCCGCGCTGAGCGCACTCGACGGGGTGCAGGCCGTGTCGGTCGACCTCGAACCCAAGGGCGCCTCGACGGTTCATGTGCAGGCCGCACGCGCGCTGTCCGAGGACGAGGTGGCGGCCGCGCTCACCGAGGAAGGCGACTACTTGTTGCTGCGCTGACGGGCCAACTCCCGCAGCATGTTGTTGTAGGCCTCCAGGTCGTCGTCGTAGCCGGCGTCGGCGTGGCGGTCCGCTCGGGCGGCGGCGCGCCGGTCCTGGCGCGCCCACTGCGTGACCAGTGCGGTCACCACCACGACGAGGGGAACTTCGCTGGCGCCCCAGGCGATCGCTCCGCCGAGGTGCTGATCGGCATTGATGTCGGGAACCCAGGGCAGGGCGAGGCTGCGATAGAAGTTCGCGCCGACGCTGGACTCCATGGTCATCATTGCGATTCCGAAGAATGCGTGAAACGGCATGACTGCGAACAACATCGCCAGCCGACCCAGGAAGGGCAGGCGGCGAGGACCGGGATCGACGCCGATGATGCCCCAGTAGAACAGGTAACCGGTGATCAGGAAGTGCACCGCCATGAACTCATGTCCCCAGTGGTACCGGACCAGGGTGTCGAACAGCGGCGTGAAGTAGACGGCGTACAGCGAGCCGACGAACAACACGAAGGCGGTGATCGGGTTGGACAAGAATGCGGTGAAGGGCGAGTGCACTGCGCGAACGATCCACTCCCGCGGCCCCGGCGGGGCGCCGTGCGCTGCGCTGGGCAGCACCCTCAGGGCCAACGTGACCGGCGCGCCGAGCACCAGTAGGACGGGCACGAACATGTTCAGTGTCATGTGTTCGACCATGTGGATGCTGAACATCGCCGACCCGTAGGACCGCACCCCCGAGCCGGTTGCGGCCAGCATTGCCAGGCAACCGGCAACCCAGGACACCGTGCGGCCGACCGGCCAGCGGTCACCGCGGCGACGTAGCCGGATCGCGGCGAAGACGTAGGCCCCCGCCATGGCAACGGCCGCGACCCCGAGGAAGGTGTCCAAGCGCCAGAAGGTCAGCAGCCGCCACGCTGTAGGTGGCCCGGGAAGTTCGTATCCCAGCAGGACGTCCCAGACCGTTGGCCGCACCGACAGCAGCAGTGGCGCGGTCTGAACCGCCGTCAGGGTCAGCGCCGACAGGGTGATGACCGCGACAGCCGCCCCGCTCGGCCGACTGCCCATCCGCCCGGTGAGCATGCTGCGGGCGTCGGCGAGTACGCCGAGCAGCAGCCCCCCCGCTGCGCAGATACCCAACCAGCCATAGCCCGATGTCAGATTCTGCAGCCCGACGCGCAGCATGAGCAGGGTGATCGCGTAGATCAGGGCCACCGTTCCCGCGGCCATTCCGGTGATCACCGTCCGGCGGCGCAGGGCCTCATCGGGAGGGGCGAGCACACCAACGATCCGCAACCCGGCCCACATCGAGACGGCCAACGC
>JAGQTS010000283.1 GCA_020438895.1 Mycobacterium sp. | reverse complement strand
TGCCGATCACCAAGCACAACATCCTTGTCCGCAACGGCGATGACATCGCCCGCTCGATCGCCGAGGCGTTTCACATCGCGGCCACCGGCCGGCCCGGTGCCGTGCTTGTCGACATCCCCAAGGATGTGCTGCAGGGCGAATGTACATTCGCCTGGCCGCCGCAACTCGAACTCCCGGGCTATAAGCCGAACACCAAGCCGCACGGTCGTCAGATCAAGGAAGCCGCGGCGCTGATCGCCGAGGCGCGCAAGCCGGTGCTCTACGTCGGTGGTGGGGTGATCCGTGGCGAGGCCTGCGATGAGCTCAAGGAACTGGCCGAACTGACCGGAATCCCGGTGGTCACCACTCTGATGGCCCGCGGCGCGTTCCCCGACAGCCATCGCCAGAACCTGGGCATGCCGGGCATGCACGGCACGGTCGCCGCCGTCGCGGCATTCCAGCGCAGTGACCTGATCGTTGCGCTGGGTGCCCGGTTCGATGACCGGGTCACCGGCAAGCTCGATTCCTTCGCGCCGGGCGCCAAGGTGATCCATGCCGATATCGACCCCGCCGAGATCGGGAAGAACCGGCACGCCGATGTGCCGATCGTGGGTGACATCAAGGCCGTCATCCGCGATCTCATCGACGCTTTCCGGCGGATGCCCGCAGGCCAGGACCGGATCGGCAATGAGGGGGTCGCGGACCCCGATCTGGCGGAATGGTGGGCCTATCTCGACGGCATCGAGGATGCCTACCCGCTGAGCTACGGCCCGCAGAGCGACGGCAGCCTCAGTCCGGAGTACGTCATCGAACAGTTGGGCAAGATCGCCGGACCGGACGCCATCTACGTCGCCGGGGTGGGCCAGCACCAGATGTGGGCGGCTCAGTTCATCGCCTACGAGAAGCCCCGAACCTGGCTGAACTCGGGCGGTTTGGGCACGATGGGCTACGCGGTGCCGGCGGCGATGGGCGCCCAGATGGCCCGTCCTGAGGCCGAGGTGTGGGCCATCGACGGCGACGGCTGCTTCCAGATGACCAATCAGGAACTGGCTACCTGCGCGATCGAGGGTGTTCCGATCAAGGTCGCTCTGATCAACAACGGCAACCTCGGCATGGTGCGCCAGTGGCAGACGCTGTTCTACGGCGAGCGCTACAGCAACACCGACCTGTCCACCCACTCTCAGCGCATTCCCGACTTCGTCAAACTGGCCGAGGCGCTGGGCTGCGTCGGATTGCGGTGCGAGCGTGCCGAAGATGTCGTCGACGTCATCAACCAGGCTCGGGCGATCAACGACCGCCCGGTGGTGATCGACTTCGTCGTCGGCGCGGATGCACAGGTGTGGCCCATGGTGGCCGCGGGCACCGGCAACGACCAGATCATGGCCGCCCGCAATATCCGACCGCTGTTTGACGACAACGAGGAAGGGCGTGCCTGATGGCTCAGTCGTCCAGCACGGTTACCCACACGTTGTCGGTTCTCGTCGAGGACAAACCGGGTGTGCTTGCCCGCGTCGCGTCGCTGTTCTCCCGCCGCGGGTTCAATATCGCCTCGCTGGCAGTCGGGCCGACCGATCAGAAGGACCGCTCTCGGATGACGATCGTCGTCACCGCCGAGGAAACGCCACTGGAGCAGATCACCAAACAGCTCAACAAGTTGGTCAACGTGATCAAGATCGTCGAGCAGGAGGACGACCATATGGTCGCCCGCCAGCTCGCACTGATCAAGGTGCGCACCGACGCCAGCACGCGCAGCCAGGTCATAGAGGCGGTGAACCTGTTCCGCGCCAAGGTGATTGACGTCTCCACCGATTCGCTGACCATCGAGGCCACCGGAACCGAGGAGAAGCTTGAGGCACTGCTTCGGGTTCTCGAACCGTTCGGTATCCGAGAGACGGTGCAGTCCGGTGTGGTAGCACTGTCGCGCGGGTCACGCGTCATGACGAACACGAAGTAGCCATAAGAGAAACGAACAGAAGGAAAAGAAATACTGTGTCCAATTCCGGGGCAATCGAGATGTTCTACGACGACGACGCCGACCTGTC
>JAGQTS010000002.1 GCA_020438895.1 Mycobacterium sp. | reverse complement strand
GTTGTTCGTCCATCCAACCAGTGTCGGCTAGGTCAGACCGTCTCGCTCCTCCTCCGCCTCGTCCCTCGGCGGCATCGTCGACTCGACTAGTCCGGCTCCCGCGGATGCAGCAGTGCCGCCAGGCTGTCGCGGGCCCGAGCACATCGGCTCTTGACGGTGCCCTCCGCAACGCCGAGCAGGCGGGCGGTGTCGGCCACGGTGTAGCCGTGCATGTCCACGGCGAGTACCGCGGCCCGCTGCCCGACGGGCAGCCGCAGCAGAGCCTCATGCACGACGACGGAAGTCTCAACCCGCGCGTGGGGGTCGGCTATCGGGTGATCCTCGTCCAATGGGACGGCACCGGCCCGGACCGCGGTGCGTCGAAGTTGGTCGGCGCACGCATTGAGGACGATCCGGTGCAGCCAACTGCCGACGGCTGAGTCGTGCCGGAAGGTGCATGCCGCACGAAGCGCACCGAGCATCGCCTCCTGCACGGCGTCCTCGGCATCCTCAGGGTTCCTGCTTCGGGCCCGCGCCAGTCGGTACAGCCCGGGCCAGTGCCTGCCGAACAGTGCCCCGAAGGCGTACCGATCCCCGGCGATGTGGGCAGTGAGGAGTGCAGCGTCGCTGCGCGGGTCGGAGTCCAGGCGGTACACGATCCGGAAGGTAGCCAGCGTCCCGGCTGCAGGCACTTCACCCGGGCCGGGGGCTGTTCACGGATTCAGGATGCGGCGTTGACGGTGATCTCCGAAACGTCGGTGCGGTTCTCGCCATCTGTCTGACCCATGGTGGAAATCCAGACCAGCAGATACGACGTCGGCTCGGCAGCGGGCACCGAGATCGTGTTGGAACCGGGCTTGAGCGCCGTCGGACCGGTCAGCAAGGTGGTGTCCGACAGCGACGCGGGATCCGCGCTAGTCGCAGAACGGATCTGGATCTGGGTCCCGGTGCTTGACACCGACACCGTCACCGATCCGACCTCAGTGGGCTGGGGGAGTTGCAGCATCAACCCCACGCCGCTCTTGAAGTTTGGGAATGGCATCGAATCGGTGTAGGTATCGGTGGGCCATGCCGTCGATGGATCGCCATCGATCGCCAAGCCGGCCAGCTCCGGTGCATCAGCGCCACCATCGGGTGAGAAGACCGTCACCGCACTGGGTTTGACCTCAGAACCTGGTGCAGTATTGCCGGCGGATGTTGTCGTGTTCAGTCCGAGCCGATCACCCTTGAGCCCGCCGTCGGTATCACCGAAAATCCGGCCCAGGACCGACGCCAGCACGAGCAACGCGACCACGAGGACCGCCACTCCCGCCCCGACCCCGATCAGGACGTTACGCCGGCGCCGTGCCCGTAGCTCGGCCTCGTCCAGGGGCTGGCCGGTCTGCCGAATCGCATCATCGGCGAGCGCCGAAGTGACCGGCGCGACCAGGTCCGTGCGCTCGGCCGCCGCGGTGGCTTGGTGCAAGAGGTTGAGCAGCGTCGGTGCGCTGCTGATCCCACCACGAGACTGAACAGCGCGTGCCGCCGCTGCCGAGATCTGGAAGGGAATGTCCCCGTCGAGCTTTGCCGGTTCAACGGGTTCGCCGTCAGGGCCGGTTTCCGCAGGTTCCAGACCGCTGGGATAGCCGGCTTCCGGAAGCGGCCACCGGTCGACGAGGAGAGCGTAGAGCGCCGCCCCGATTCCGCGAACGTCGCCGGTCGGGGTCGCGTCGGGCAGTGTTCCGGGGAAGGCCAACGCGACGTCGCCGTCGATGCTCACCCGGATGCGGCTGGGGTGGTCTATCGACAGAACGACCCCGGCACGATGCGCCTCCTCGGCGACTCCGGCCAGGGACTGGATGGCCCGAGACCCGCCGATGGCTGATGGTGCGGTCTCGGCGACTTCCTTGAGCGATCCGCCCCGAATCCACTCGGCTACCACCAGGCCACCGGCACTGGTTGTGGTGACGTCGAGTACTCGAGCCAGACCCGGCCGGTCAATGCGGCTCAAGGCCAATGTCCGTTGGAGAATGGTCTGGACCACGTCCTCGGGCATCTGATGGTCAGGATCGACGAATGTCAGCGCAACCTGACGATCGAGTGCGGTATCCAGGGCCTGCCAGAATTGCAGCCCGGGTGGGCCTCCGTGGAACACCAGCAGTCTGTAGCGACCGCCGGAAACGCTTGCGCCAGGCACAAGTTGGTTATCGGCTGGGGTGGGTCCGTACCACTGGGCCACCCGTGGATCCGGTCGCGATCCGACGCGTTCGGAGGTCCCGACGGGAACGTCGGGAAGAAAGTCGTCGGCCGCCGACCGGGGACCGCGGGGCGCCGGCGCGTCGCCTGGGGGCGATTCGGACGGTTCGTCGCTCAGCTCCGGTCCTTTCCCGTGGAACGAATTGCCGCGTTCAGCGTACGTGACGGCGGTTGCCGAATCGGGGAGAAGGGAATCGGATCGAGCCGCGTCGCCTCTGATCGGATCCGGCTCGGTGATCGCGACGATTCGGCGTGTCACCGCGGTGACGGCCGCTCTGATGTCGGGAACCCGGGCGGCCAGCGCCCCGCCGACGATGATCGGCGCCATCACGGCCGCGAGGATCAGCAGCCGGACCATCGAGCCGGCACCGCCGCTACGAACAGTGAGTGCCTCGAGGTTCAACATTCGGTCGACACCCACGGCAGTGATCGCGGCCAGGACCGAGGCCGCCGCGGTGCCGGTGACGGTCCGTAGGACGTCGCGGGACAGCAGTTGGCCGCTCGGCGGCCGCAACGACCGTCGCAACAGGACATGGCCCAGCAGCGCACCCGCCACGAACCCGAGGCCGTTTGCGGCTCCCAGATAGGCGGCCACCAGTTCGGGGTTGTCGGTGAGGTGCGGAGCGACCAACGATGCGGCGATCTTGACCGTTGTGATGGCCACAATGATCAAGATGGGGGTCCAGGGTTGCTCGCGTGCGTAGAAGACCCGCAGCTGCAACAACACCAGCGCGTACGGGATCAGGGTGAACGATGACATCGCGATGGCGATGCCCAGGTAATTGGCGTCGACTTCGCCGAAATTGCCGTAGGCGAACAAGGCGCTGCCGATCGGTGGTCCGGCGGCCGTCATGAACGCCACGATCGGGATCAGTGTGACCATCGTGAGCCGGGTCGCCAGTGACAGGTCGGCGAGCACCGCCGGGGTGTCGCCCGCGGCGGCGTTGCGGCTCAGCCGCGGCATCACCACCGTCAGGATGGTGACGCCGATCATGCCGAAGGGCAGTTGCAGTACCAGCCAGGCGTAGTAGTAGATCGCCGGACCGGACGCTGCCGAGGCGCTGGCGATCTGATTGCCGACGACCAGGCCGACCTGACTGATCAGGACGTAGAGCACCATTGCCGCGGCCATCGCACCGAAACGCCGAAGCCGGTCGTCGATTCCCCAGAGTGGCCGAAGGGAGATCCGCTCGGCGCGGATCGCGAGCAGCAGAACAGCGGCTTGGGCTACCACACCCAAAGTCGTACCGAGACCCAGGACCAGCAGCTTGGCGTTGCCCATCCGGACCGGATCGACAGAAAGCTCGCCGGGGACAAGCAGGTACAGCACCAATGTGCCGATCGCGACGACGTTGTTGAGCACCGGAGCCCAGGCGGGTGGGCCGAAGATGTTGCGGTTGTTCAGGATTGCCATGAACACCGACGTCAAGCCGTAGAAGATGACCTGCGGTAGCAGCAGATAGGCGAACGCAGTGGTCAGCGCCGAGTTGACCTTCGGGTCTTCGCCCAGCATCATCCGCACCAGCAAGGGTGCGGCGACTACCGAAGCGATGGTGGCGATCAGCAGCAGGGTGGTCGCCAGGGTGACCAGTCGGCGTACAAACGCCGCGCCCCCGTCGGGATCATCACGTTCCGCGCGCGCCAACACAGGTACGAAGATCGCGGTGAAGGTGGCTTCCAGGACCAGTGCGGCGATCAGGTTCGGCAGCTGGTTGGCCACGGAGAACGCACTGGACAGGGCGGCACCGAGGATCGCCGCCAGCAACACGATCCGGATGAATCCGGTCAGCCGGCTCACCAAGGTCGCCAGCGCCATTCCCCACGAACGGGACACCACGGCCGCGTCGGATAGCTCCGGGCGGACCTGCTGCCGTGCGGGGCCGCTCACAGGTCGGCCAGATCGTCGTAGCGGTGCCGGTCATCCGGGCGGTCGAGGTCGGCGCGGTCAGGCTGCCCGCGGAACCGGTGGTACAGCCGGCGGCCCACCAGCAGCGCGAGCACCGCACCGCCGGTCAGAGTGATCGCGAACAGCGTCTTGCCGTAGGCGTTGGAGTGCACCGACAGCCGTACCGGTTCGCCCAATTGCAGACCCTCGGGCGTGCGTAGCGTCACATCGACGGCCACCCGTTGGGTGATGTGGACTTCGACCGGAACCCGCAGCGGAAGGTAGCCGGGAGGGAGCTCCTGCTCGCCGATGTCGGTGACCGCCATACCGGGTGGTGCATCCACTTGGAGGTGGACCCGGATGGGGACGGCCAGGTCGTTTCGGAGTGCGAGCGGCAGCGCGCTGCGTTCGGTGGCGAGGGTGTAGGAGTCGCCGGGGTTCACGATCGTGACAGCCTTGAACAGGTCTCCGATGGTCTTTCCGACGACGGCCAACCGCTGGCGGGCGAGGTCGTTGCGAGCCTGGGCGGGCTCGGTCCGACTCAGTGCACGCAGCATGTCCTCCCGCAGCGGGGCGGTGTACTGCGGCCCGGTCAACCCGGTGCGAGCGTCGGTGGTGAGGGCGGCGCCCAGGCCCTGTAGACGGCCTATCTCCGCGGCAATGGTCCCGACCACATCGTCATCGAACTGGCCCCGCTCCGAAGTCGGTAACTGGGCCGGCTCGAAGGACGTCGGGGTGCCGGCCGTCTCGGCCAGCACTGCGGCCAACGGACGGGCGGTCGCCAGACCCGAGCGTAGGGAGTTGGCCAGCGTGGTCAGGATGAGCCGTGCGTCATCCGGCTGCGGGCTCCATTTCGCCGGTGGCACGAGTATCTGGTTGCGTGGGCCGTCCTGCGGTGTCAGCAGTTTCCATAGAACGGCCGCGACGGCATCTTGGCGACGGGCCACCGGTGACTCCCGGTTCAGCGGAGTCTCCGAGTCAGGGTCGAAGTACCCCGGGACGGCTGGGTCGGTGCCCACCGCGGCAAGGGCCGCGCCCACCGCGGGATCGAACGGGGCCAGCGTCACCCGTGCCGAAAGGCGGCGGGGCTCGGGATCGGTCTGTGCGGCCACCACCACGGTGCCGTCCTGATCGGCCAGGAGCGCCAGTGCGCTGGCGGTGAGCGGCCCGTCGCCGAGGATCGTCACCCCGCGGGTCGAGGCGACGCCCAGAATCTGGTCGACGACATCGGCACCGGTGCGGGTGGCTGCCCCGGCGAGCACTCGGCTGCCGACACGGTGCAGCGCGCCAAGATCAGCCTGTGCGTAGGGGGTCGCGGTGACGCACAGCCGCCGGGCCACATTGCGTAACCGGTCCAGCCATGCCACCGCCACGGTCTGGCCGGCGCCTGGGTGGCTGGCGGTCCCGAGGCCGTCGGCGGCGTCGGCGACGACATAGCCCCCGGTCATGGCGTTGACGGTGACCAGCAGGTCTGGGTCTACGGCCAGGCAGAGTGCCCGGTCGACCTCGGGACCAGGTTCGATCGCATCCGGACGCACCACGAACTCGGCAGCGGCGAGCAGCGTGTCCAAGCGTCCGCCCGGTGCGAGCGACACCGCGAGGTCGTCATTCATCAGCCGAACCGGCGTGGTGCCGCCGGGAACGCCGGGGGCCAATCTGGGTTTGTCGGCCAGTGGCCAGAGCATGGTCACCCCGACCGGCCTGCTGGTGTCGGGCGCGACGACATCGGCCAGTTGGTTGCCGGCTGCCGGGTCGGGGGGCACACCGGTCACGGGAAGCAGGAAGCTTCGCTGGTCGAGCCGGGCAGGCGCCCCGTAGTCCGGTGTTCCGTTGACATTGATCAGCAGCGGGTAGACCCCGGGGGTGTCGATATTGAGCGACGACGGCGGCCCCGGCCTGATCGGGACGACGAAATTCAGCGAGGCTGCCTGACCGCGCGCCAATTCCGTTGCCACTTCGATGAATTCGGTCGAAGGCTCGAAACCCGAACTGCCGGTGGCGATGCTGGTACGCAGCCCCTCGGTGGTGGTCACCGCGGGTGCGTGCTCGAGGCGGGCGAGCACGTCGCGGACCGGGCGGTCGCCGATGTTGATCACTGTCGCGGTGACTGTCACGTTGGGCTCGCTCGAGGTGGTCACCACGTCGGGGCTGACACTGTCGAGTCGCACCTGGAGGAACTGCGCGCCATCGGGCTGACCCCCGGCCGGTGGCGTGGTCGGGGTGACGATCAGAGCGGCGCAGACGATCACAGCGAACCCCACCAGTCCCGGGACGATCCTGTCGAGGATTCGACGCGGGATCGTGCGTTCGCTCACGAACCCGGACCGTCGCCGTTCGCCCGGCGCCGGGGCGAACCGGCCGCCGCGTCGGGCGAAGTACGGTTCCGGGTGTGGGAGTGGGTCTGTGGCCGCCGCCGCGGGGTACTCGGCGGTAGTGGCGGAAGGGCGGCGGGGCCGTCGTTCTGCAGCAGTTCGATCAACTCGTTGGCTACCCGGGCCAGTCGGCGTTCGTCGGCGTAGGAAAGCCGGTGTGAAAGTTCGGCAACCGGCACCCAGGCGACCTCGGTGACCTCGACGTCCTCATCGCACAATTCGCCGCCCCGGAACTGCAGCAGGTAGTGGTGAACGGTCTTGTGAACCCGGCGGCCGTCGGTGACGAACCAGTAGTCGATGCGGCCCAGCGCCGCCAGGACGTCACCGTGGATCCCGGTTTCCTCGGCGACCTCGCGAATCGCGGTCTGCTCAGCGGTCTCGCCCTGCTCGATGTGCCCCTTGGGCAGCGACCACAGCATGCGGCCGCGCCGGTCCAACCGCCCGATCAGCGCCGCCAGTTGTTCCTCGGGTGGCCGGTCGATCCCGTCGATCACCAATCCGCCGGCGGAGGTCTCATGCACCGTCCGCAACCGTGCCGTGGGCTGGCGAGCGGGGCGTCGGCGTGCGGAATCCGGTTCGCTGCCGGTTGCCTCGGGCGTCGCGGGGCCTACCGGCGTGGACCCGGCCGCGGACGGCGAGGGTCCGCCCGCGCGGCGGGTGCGACGCCCCCCTCGGCGCCGCCGCGGCTTGGCACCTTCGCCTTCCGACACCCAACAGATAGTAATTGCCGGTGACTGTCGCGCCGCTGCCACTCGCCGCCGGAGCCGGGGACGACGAGCATTAGGCTCACCGAACGTGCCCGAAGCCATCCCCGAGGACGACCTGCGCGTGCGGGCGGCCGTCGCATTGCATCGACAGGCGCCCGTGCTTCGGGAGATCGGCGCCCTCTTCTCCGACGCCGGACATCAGCTGTACCTGGTCGGCGGCAGCGTGCGCGACGCCGTGCTGGGAAGGACGACCACCGATCTGGACTTCACCACCGATGCCCGTCCGCAGGATGTCCAGAGGATCACCCGTGGATGGGCCGACGCGCTGTGGGACACCGGCATCGAGTACGGCACTGTGGGCGTCGGTAAGGCCGGTCAGCGCCTGGAGATCACAACATTTCGCGCCGACAGCTATGACCAGACGTCCCGAAATCCGCAAGTGCGGTTCGGTGACACCCTGGAGGGGGATCTCGTCCGCCGCGACTTCACCGTCAACGCCATGGCGGTGCGCGTCACCCCCGAGGGAGCCGGGGAGTTCCTGGACCCGCTCGGTGGCCTCGAGGCGGTTCGTCAGCGGATTCTGGATACCCCGGCGGAACCGGACATCTCCTTCGGGGACGACCCGCTGCGGATGCTGCGCGCAGCGCGGTTCGTTTCCCAACTGGAGTTCGGGGTCGATGACCGGGTCTACGCCGCGATCGTGGAGATGGCGCCGCAATTGGGCCGGATCACCGCCGAACGGGTGGCTGCCGAACTGGACAAGATGCTGCTGGGTTCCGACCCGGTGGCCGGGATCGAGCTGATGGTGCAGACCGGTATGGGAGCGGTGGTGCTTCCGGAGGTCGGCGGCATGCAGATGGCCATCGATGAGCACCACCAGCACAAGGATGTGTATCAGCACTCGCTGACGGTGCTGCGGCAGGCGATGGCGCTGGAGACCGCGACGGGTCAGGAGGGCGGTGGCCCGGATCTGGTGCTGCGTTGGGCGGCGTTGCTGCACGATATCGGCAAGCCGGCGACTCGTCGGCACGAACCCGATGGCGGGGTGAGCTTTCACCACCACGAAGTTGTCGGCGCCAAGATGGTACGGAAGCGGATGCGGGCGCTGAAGTACTCCAAACAGATGGTCGACGACGTCTCCCAGTTGGTCTATCTGCATCTTCGATTCCACGGATATGGGGATGGGAAGTGGACCGATTCCGCGGTGCGCCGGTATGTCACCGACGCCGGGCCGCTGCTGCCCCGGCTGCACAGGTTGGTGCGCGCGGACTGCACCACCCGCAACCGGCGGCGTGCCGCAGCGCTTCAGGCCAACTACGACGGGCTGGAAGCCCGCATCGCCGAACTGGCCGCCAAGGAGGACCTGGCCCGGGTGCGCCCGGACCTCAGTGGGAACGAGATCATGGAGATCCTCGGCCTGTCGGAGGGCCCCGCGGTGGGCCGGGCCTGGCAGTACCTGAAGAACCTGCGCCTCGATCGTGGTCCGATGACCAAGGACGAGGCCACTGCGGAGCTTCTTTCCTGGTGGAACGCGGGGGGCTCGGCCGACGTCTAAAGGGGTATGGACTACTGCCTGGACGCCGGTGACGGCACCGCTTCGATCTGGAACTCCGCTCCTGACGTCGACCTCGACGGAGACGGAGGGTTGGACGCAGTGCGTATGGACCTTGACGGGGACGGGTTGTTCGACGACGCCCTCGGAGACCTCGATCGAGACGGCCTAGCCGATCACGCCGCGCTCGGGTTGGATGCGGTTGACCGGTCGCTCTATACCGACGACGGGACCGGTACCTGGGCGCTGGCCGGCGGACTGCCGCCGCAACCGCTGCGGTGGTTCACCCTCGACGGCGTCGAGCACGAGGATCGTGCGGTGGATGTCGACGGTGACGGCCGTACCGAGGATCTGTTCGATGTGGATCGTGACGGCCTCGCTGATCGTGCGCTGCGCTCTGGGGGTGGGGGGCCGGTCGAGGGCTACGTCGACACCGATGGGGACGGGCGCTGGGACATCGTGCTGCGTGACGCCGACGGTGATGGTGCGGCCGACAGCGCGACTGCGTTGTAGCGCTGGCGCGCTCACCGCCCCACGCTCGAACCTGTCGGCGTGGCTGCGTCTCGCGCTGGCGCGCTCACCGCCCCACGCTCATGTCTGTCGGCTTGGCTGCGTCTCGCGCTGGCGCGCTCACCGCCCCACGCTCGGCGGGCCGGCGAACGCTTGGGCGATACCCAACCACTTCTCCGCATCGGGTCCCTCGGCGACCACATCCAGCACGGCGCGCGGTCGCCGCTGGGTGACCAGATAGCAGAAGTCCAGCGCCGAACCGGTCACCCGTTGGCCGGCGTTCTGCGGCCCCCACGTCCAGAGCCCGCCCTCCGGGGCGAGTAATTCGACCCGGAACGGTTGCTCCGGTGGGGTGAGTCCGTGCACGGTGAACGCGAAATCCCGGGTCCGCACGCCCAGGTGCGCGATCGACTTCAATCGCGCCGTGCCGGGCACCTCCACTCCGAGGGCGTCGCTGACATCGAGCCCGTGCGCCCAGGTCTCCATCAACCTCGCCGTGGCCATCGACGCCGCGCTCATCGGGGGTCCGAACCACTGCAGCTTCCGGCCGTCGGGCACCCGCCGCAATGCGGTGTGCAGCGCCTCGCGGGTGGCGCGCCACTCGGCAAGCATCTGTTGCGGCGGTGTGACGTCAACCAGCGATTCGGCGGCCGCATCGACGAAGCCCAGCGGGTCGGAGGCCGCCTCGGCGACGATGTCCGCGAAGCCGGGTTCGTCGGTGACCGATGTCAGCGCCACCCGGTCGGTCCACCACAGGTGCGCAATTTGGTGCGCGATGGTCCATCCCGGTGCCGGGGTAACTCGTCTCCAGCCGTCGTCCGGCAGGGCAGCGATCAGATCGTCCAGTGCGGCGCTTTCTGCGTGAAGGTCATCCAGGACGGCATCAGCGACGCTCATGCCTGGAGAATAATTCCTGCTGGCCAAATCATGACTCAAAAGTCAGGATCGACGGGATTTGTGAAGTTAGGCTCCCCTCAAAGAAATCCTGAGACCCCAGGGTAGGCGGTCGATTCGGCAGGGGAGGAATCACCCATGGAACTGTTTAGGTCAGAACTGTTCACGAAGGCTTCTTGTCGTGACTCGATCACGCCACGACGACGTGACTCAGGGCCGGGAACAGGTGATTCCGGCGGTTCCGACAGCTCCTGCCACATAGGTCGCGTGGGTGCCCTGGCAGTGGCACTCGGGGTGGGTACGGCGATGTGGTTGCTGCCCGCAACGGCTGTTGCCGAGAACACCGGTTCGGCGGGTTCCCGTGTAACCGGTACGAAGGGCGGTACGGATTCTGATTCGTCGGCTCGGCGGACCTCGGCGACTACGCGGACCGACGCGGCCGAGGGTTCCAGCATTCCCACCGGTTCGACGAACCATTCCTCAGAAGGGGAAAATCCCAGCCCGACTTCCTTTGTGAGCCCGGCCATCGGGTCGAGCCAAGTAATCGCAGGCCGAGCAGCCATTGCGGATCGGCTCCAGCGCGCGCTTACCGCGTCGGCCGGCGACTCGGCCGACTCACCATCTCCAGTGGCCGCCACGAGCGCACATCGTGTTCGTCCGGCGGAAGCTGTGCCACCCGTATCAGCTACGCGCGCCGGGGACCCGCTAGTCGATGTGGATGTTGATCCGCCCAGCGCCGACAGCCCACAGGCGCCATCCACCCAGATGGTGGTGGAACTATCGACGGCCGCCGCCGACGAGATCGCCATGGGGCCGCACCTGGTCGCGGTCCCGCCTGTCAGCAACGTGCCTGCATTGCCCGGGTTGCTCGGGTGGCTGAAGGCGGACGGTTGGACGTCCGGTAGTCCGAGCGTCCCGGCGTCGGCACCGCTGATGTGGGCGGTTGCGGGACTGGCGCGGCGATACGAAAGCGAACAGGGCGGCCAAGGACAACGATCCCGGGCCACCCGAACGACGGTGAATGACCTCCTGAACGACCCCGAGGGCTCCGGGGCAGCCAACGTGGCAGCAGCCGCTGCCACGGCTACTGGCGTGGATGTGGACACCACTCCTGTGACGTCCGCCCCGGCTTCGGTGACGTTGGGCACCTCGGCCGGCTTCGGGTCGCTTTTCAGTTTCTTCTTCGGTGACGGCACCGCTGAGTCTCCCAACGGGGGGATCATCGTCGGAAACGGCTACTCCTGGACCTCTGCGACATGTACCGGGACCACCGCGTGCAACGGCGGAAACGGCGGCATTATCGGCAACGGTGGAAATGGGTACAACGGCGGCAACGGTGGCGCTGCGGGTTGGTTCGGCAACGGTGGCAATGGCGGGGCGGGGCTAGCCACCGTCAATGACGGCCGTGGAGGCGACGGCGGTGCCGGTGGGTTGCTCGTGGGTGACGGCGGTTCAGGCGGATTGGGAGCGCAGGCCGCCACATCAGGTGCTGCAGGTGGGCAGGGCGGATCAGCCGGACTGTTCGGCGCCGGCGGCGCCGGTGGGGGTGGCGGTTCGCTTCTGAATGCCGACGGCCCGATTACGCCGGGAGCCTCCGGTGGACAGGGCGGGCGCGGTGGTGCCGGTGGTCTCTTGCTCGGTGACGGTGGACAGGGTGGCGACGGCGGAAATGCCTACGGAATCGGCGGAGTGGGTGGTGCCGGCGGTAGCGGCGGCAATACCGGACTGCTCTCGCTTTCCGGGTTCGCCGGCGCCGGCGGGGGCGGCGGCGGCGGCACCAACGGTGGTGCCGGTGGTGATGGCGGTAGCGGTGGCGCGTTGTCGTTGTTCTCCAACGGAGGTGCGGGCGGTCAGGGTGGTGCGGGCCCGGCGACCACCGCTGACCCTGGCCGAGGCGGGAATGGAGGCTCGGGAGGCGCTGGCGGTCTGTGGATGGGTAATGGCGGAAACGGCGGCGACGGCGGATATGCGGGGGGCGATGGCGGTAGCGGTGGTTCCACCGGAATGTTGTCAGTCCTAGGTAAGGGTGGTAACGGCGGCGACGGCGGCGCAGGCCAGGCCGGCCGTGTCGGAATCAATGGGTCGGCTGCCAGCCCTGACGGCGGGGCGGGTCTGCCCGGCGGTGACGGTGGTAGTGGCGGTGACGGCGGTGCTGGAAGTCTGATCCTCGGGCTTGGCGGGAGCGGGGGTGACGCCGGTGTTGGCGGTGCCGGAGGTAAAGGCGGCCAGGGTTTCTCGCAGTTCGCATCGATTTCCGCGGGTGCTGGACTGAACGGCGGTAACGGTGGCGATGGGGGTAATGGCGGCGCCGGCGGAGCGCGAAACGGTATCGCCGGTTCGGGTCGGTATTTCTTCCTCATTCCGTCAGACGGCGAAGCCGGCGACAACGGTGCCGGCGGTGACGGTGGTGCGGGTGGTGATGGTGGAGTCGGACAGGACACCTCAAGCTTGGTGGCTACTGCCGGAGCGGGAGGCCGTGGTGGGCACGGTGGTGTCGGTGGCCAAGGCGGCGCAGCGACGAGCACCGCGGAAGCGGGCAGCGGCGGCGCCGGGGGTCGCGGGGGCAACGCTGGAAGTGCCGGATGGGGCGGCTACGAGAGCGGGAACAGCTACGGCTTCGGGATTGCCGGCGTTGCCGGCACGGCGGGCAATGGTGGCGAGGGGGGACAGGGCGGAGATGGGAGCGAAACCCAGATCAGCGGCACCGGTGGCGCCGGCGGGCTAGGTGGTAACGGCGGTGAAGGCGGGGGTGGCCTCAACGGCGGTAACGGCGCAGACGGCCGCCGGGGCGGCGATGGCGGAAACGCGGGTGCCGACGGTGGTGCCGGACGCGGCGTCGGTGGGTTCGGGGGTAATGGCGGCGAAGGCGGACAACCCGGTCGGGCAAACACTCCGGCCGGTGGTCAGGAGGGTTCTGCGGGCAGCGCGGGCGACAATGGGGAGAACGGAACTCCTACGCCCGATGGCGACGGGGCCGCAGAGCCGACGACGCAAGACGCCGTCTGGTCGCAGATTGCTCGACAGCTCAACTATGTCCTGTTCAACATCTCCCCGGACGTCAACCCCACACAGAGTCCGAACGAGGGTGCGACCAAACTTGTCACCGGAAGCCTCAACGCGGACAGCAACAACGGCTTCGATGTCACCTATGCGGTGACGGAGCTTCCTCGCTACGGCACCCTCGAATTCGACGTCGAGACCGGTCAATACACATACACCGTTGACGCGTCGTTGATCGGTCCGGGGATCGCAGACTCGTTCACCGTGACAGTGGAGAACTCATCACAGGCCGGGCTGCCCGGACTTGCGGGTCAGGTCCAGGAGTCCGTGCACCGGTGGGCGGTGGAAGCGGGTTTGGCTCAGACCGACACCAATGAGGCAGTCGTTCCAATCAAGATTGCCGGTTCTGCCTTTTATGGCACGCCAGCGAGTCAAATCCAATACTGGGTGAAGCAGAGCTACTACAACTGCAGCCTGATAGCGGGTGCGATGGCTGTCGGCCAAGCATATGGATCGTTGGCCAGGCGACCGTCTGAGGCCGAGATCGTTGCGTACGCCAAGATCACCGATAGCGTTATCGACCCAGGCCAGAAGATGTATCTCGACGAGAACATCAACGAGGGTGCGGCGATGGCCGACGTGGCCGCGCTGTTGACGAGGTACTACGGCCTCGAAACCCAACTCAATACCTACACCTCCACCTACGAGGAGGACGGCGAGTCGGTCACCATTGCCACCGCGGCCGACGGTCAGCGAGCACTGAGCGATCTGAAGGCCCAGGTCGCCAAGGGTAATCCGGTGATCACCACGGTCAATGCCCAAACCATTTGGGCTGCGGTCAACGGCGGAAACACCGGAAACACCGAGCCTGGGATTCCGGACTACCAAGCCAGCAACCACGCCGTGGTGGTCATTGGTATCGATGAGCAGAAGGGCATTGTCTATCTCAACGACAGCGGACCGGCGTTCCAGAGTGAGACGAACCCCGACGGTTCTCTGAAGTACCCCAACGGCGAACCCGTGACGATCGGCGCCTTCATGAGTTCATGGCAGACGAACTCCTACACCTCTCTCGTGGTGTCATTAGCCGAGGAGGCGCAGAAAGACGACGTGAATGCGGCGTGATCGCCGGTGGGACCAAGGGCGGGAAGAGCACGCGCGCCACTCAGGTTGCTGCGGGCTTTGTTCGGTCCAACCGTAAGTGTGCGGCCAGGCCGACGACATAAAGCGCCGATCCCGCCAACGCGAGCGCCACGGAGTGCCCGTCGGCCGGGATGAACGCTGCAGCCGCCGTCGTGGCGATGATGAAAGAAATCCAGAAAATCGCGTCCTGCACCGCGAAAACATGCCCGCGCAGGGCATCGTCGACGTCGATCTGCATGGCCGAGTCGGCGCACAATTTCACCATCTGCCCGGCCAGACCGAGAAAGAACCCGCAGGTCACCATGATCGGTACCACCAGGCTGGCGCCACCGAGCTGGATCACCGCGGCGATCAGCAAGGCCGTGTTGGCGCAGGCGTACCGGCCCCAGCGGCGGATCGCCGCGGGCGCGAGCAGATTGGCGAGAAACGAGCCGCTGCCCGTGGCCGCGACGAACACCACAGCGACGCCAAGACCGGCGAAACCGGCGGCGCCGGTCTGTCGCACGATCACCAGCACCAACAGCGTGTTGATTCCGAACACCATCCGGTGAGCACTCAGCCCGGCCAGCGTCGCGGCTACCGGTGGTGTGCTCCGGACCGCACGCAGGCCGTAGACCCAACCCGTCGCCACCGCGTACAGGGCCGAACCCGTGACCAGTGTGTGGTTCGGCCCCAGTGCGTGCGGAGCGAAACGTGTCGCCAACAGCAGTGCGAGAGCCAACGGTAGGACCACCAGGCCGATCACCGACGCCGCACCACCGTCGCCGGAACCGAAAATCCATCGCGGGACGAGCATGAAATTGGCGCCGAGAAAGGTCGCGGTGGCGCCCACGGCGACGGCGACGGAATTCATCGTCACCACCTGCTCTCGAGGCACGACATGCGGCAGCGCCGCGGACAGTCCCGAGGTGACGAAACGGCTGAACCCGTTGATGACCAAAGCCCCCAGAAGTACGAAAAGGTCGCGTGCTCCGCACGCCAGCAGAACCGCGACAGCGGCGACCAGCAGCACCCGGGCTGCCGTAGCGCCGATCAGCACCGTCCGGCGGTCCCAACGGTCCAGCGCCGCGCCTGCGAACGGGCCCAGCAGTGAGTAGGGCAGGAACAACACCGCGAATGCACCGGCCACCGCCCACGGTGAGGACGCCCGCTCGGGGTTGAACAGCAGGCCACCGGCCAGGCCGGCCTGAAACAGTCCGTCGCCGAACTGACTGGCCGCGCGCAATTCCAGAAGTCGCCGGAACTGCGGCAGACGGCACACCGACTGCCACAGTGAGCCGGAGTCAACCGCCGCTGCCACCGGCCAACCGTACAAAGACCGTTATCTTCGTGCTCCTGCACATCGGCGCGACCGTGCCATGATGGAGATGTGTCTCAGCCGGAGGAACCTGAGGATTTCGTCGCGCCCGCGGCACATCGGGTGCGGGCCGGATCCTTGTTGCTGGCCAATACCGACCTGCTGGAGCCGACATTCCGGCGCAGCGTCATCTATGTCGTCGAGCACAACGACGGTGGCACCCTGGGCGTCATCCTCAACCGGCCCAGCGAGACTGCGGTGCACAACGTGTTGCCCCAGTGGTCGGACCTGGCAGCCAAACCCAGGACGATGTTCATCGGCGGCCCGGTCAAGCGCGACGCCGCACTGTGTCTGGGTACCCTGCGGATCGGCCACGACCCCGACGGACTGACCGGCCTCCGGCATGTGGCCGGGCGGATCGTGATGGTCGACCTTGACGCCGACCCGTCGGTGATCGCCGAGTCGGTTGAGGGCGTCCGGATCTTCGCCGGCTATTCCGGCTGGACCATCGGACAACTCGAAGGCGAGATCGACCGCGATGACTGGATGGTGTTCTCAGCCTTGCCGTCAGACGTTCTCGTGCAGCCTCGGGTGGATCTGTGGTCGCGGGTCCTACGCCGTCAGCCGCTGCCCCTGTCGCTGCTGGCGACGCACCCGATCGACCTCAGTCGCAACTGAGCGACGGACACCGCCTACTGACAGGACCGGGTGCACGCGCCACAGCCGCCGGCGGACTCGCAACCGCCGGCCGACTCGCGGCGCGCAGCGTAGCGAGCGCCCTGCCAGGACCCCGCCCCGATCGTCGCCACGGCTCCGGTCACACCGAGGATGAGGCCGAGCGTGCCGACACGCGGCGGTGCGGCCAGCGCGCCGACAGCACCGGCTGCGAGCATGATTGCGGCGGCGATCTGGGTGGGCGCGACCAGACGCAGCACCTGAGCGGTGAGATCGACAGCAGGCCGTCGGGTCAGCGTCCACAGACCGGACCCGCCGATCAGCGCGGCCAGGCACAGGCACAGAACCGCGGCGACGACCATGGGCCCAGGATACGAGCCGGGCCGCTCGCGCGAGCGTCGGCCTACCCGACCGCCGGCATCGGGACGGCGGGAAGGACGGGCGCCGGGGGGCTGGCGGGTAGCGCCGGTGTCGCGCCCGGGGCGGGTGCGGCGACCGGCGCTGGGGCCGGGGCGCCGGCCTGGACCAGCGGAGCCGCAGCGGGCGGTGCAGAGCCGACCGCGGCTCCCGGCGCGGTGACCCGGAAGCCGTTGACGATCGCGTCCGTCGCCTCCGCGGTGGCCACCACCTGGTTGGCGGACGTGGTGACGAAGAGCGACACCAGGTAGTGATCGGATCCGGACGTGGCGATCACGTGCCGCCGGGAGGTGTTCAGGGTGATGTCGTTGTCGCGGTAGGTGCCCTCGATCTTCGCGGAGGGGAAGCCGCCCAGGTCGGCCATCGAGGCCGCTGTCGACTGCCATGCGAAGAGCTTCTGGGCGTCTACGTAGCCGTGGGTGATGGCTTCCTCCGGATCGAACTCACCTACCAGCTTGGACACCATCAACTGGGCGTTGGGCGTGTAGAGCGCATCGCCGCCCACCCGATCGGCGATCACGGTGAAGGCATCCGGGACGTTCGGATCGGGCACCACCGTCCACCCGGTAGGCATCGGCAGGACGATGTTCAGAGCGTTGAAACCCGCCGCCTTCTGCGGCTCGACGTCGACACCGTTGTCCTTGAAGTACTCGGCCAGGGTTCCCGACGTCGCCGGCGTTCGTGGCGCACGGGCCGGTTCGGCGGCGGCCTGGGTGGTCGCCGGCGCGGCGGTCGCGGTGGCGGTCACGGTCGTTGTTGGCGAGGCCACCGACGGTTCGGAATCCGCGCCCGCCTGTGGCGTGACGGTAACCGTGACGGTGGCGGTGGCGGGAGTCGGGACCGCCGGTACCGGAACCTCCGGCTCGGCCGAAGCAACGGTGCCGGCAAGTCCGAACAACGCGGCCGAGCCGGCCGCGACTCCACCGATGAGTACCCGCCAGTTACGGGTAGTGCTGTTCATGTCAGGTGTCCTTCTCAGACGGTCGGACCGGTGCGGTCCGGTAGTCAACAGGTGCGAATGTAGCCAGCGAAACGGGCCCGGAGCGGGTCTGGAACCGACCTGGAACCAACCCCTGACCAGCCTGCAACGCAACCGATACCGGCCCGTTGCGCATGCGGTGGCGGCGATACCCTGTCAGGCGTGACCGATTCGCTGAGCGCCATGAGGGAAGGCCCTGAGGCCGCTGGCGACCAACCCCCGGCCGTCAACGCCGATGTCCCCCCGCATCGCTACACCGCGGTCCTGGCCGGGCAGATCGAGCAGCAGTGGCAGGACAACTGGCGCCGATGGGGAACCTTCAACGTGCCCAACCCAGTCGGATCGCTGGCCCCCGCGGACGGCTCACCAGTGCCCCAGGACAAGATGTTCGTCCAGGACATGTTCCCCTACCCGTCCGGTGAGGGACTGCATGTCGGCCATCCGCTGGGCTACATCGCCACCGATGTCTATGCCCGGTTCTTCCGGATGACCGGACGTAATGTCCTGCACGCTTTGGGGTTCGACTCGTTCGGTCTGCCCGCAGAGCAGTACGCCGTGCAGACCGGTACCCATCCACGCACCCGCACCGAGGCCAACATCGGCAACTTCCGCCGACAGCTCGGCCGCCTCGGACTCGGCCACGACCAACGGCGCAGCTTCTCCACCACCGACGTCGATTTCTACCGGTGGACCCAGTGGATCTTCCTGCAGATCT
>JAGQTS010000282.1 GCA_020438895.1 Mycobacterium sp. | reverse complement strand
CGGGCACCGGTTGCGGCGGCGAGTACCCGGCAGGTGGCCGAACGCCACTGGGCGTTGAGGGAAACCAGGACCCCGGGGGCGGCCCCGGTGAGTTCCGGTGCCAGGCCCAGGCTGATCGCGGCACGGACCTGGGTGCCGAAGTAGCCGAACTGCTCCATGGTCTGATTCGCCCCGGTTCCCAGCAGCTCATAGGGCCGGTTCGCGGACAGGATGATCAGCGGCACCCGGGCATAGTTGGCTTCGACCACGGCGGGACCGAGGTTGGCCACCGCGGTGCCGGAGGTCATCGCAATCGGCACCGGACGGCCGCTGCCCACCGACAGTCCGATGGCCAGGAACCCCGCGGTGCGCTCGTCGATACGGACGTGCAGACGCAGCCGTCCGGCCCGGTCGGCGTCGGCCAGGGCGAAGGCCAGCGGGGCGTTGCGCGAGCCCGGACAGAGCACCACATCGCGCACGCCCCCGCGGATGAGTTCGTCGACGACGACACGGGCCTGGGTCGTCGAGGGGTTCACCACTCCAGAGTGTCAGATGACACGACGCCGTTGTCAGCGATATCTGTCACAGCAGCGTGCCGCCGAAGAACTGCAGCATGGTGGCGTTGACCGGGTCCGGGCGCTCCAGGAAGCCGAGGTGCCCGGCATTGGCGATCTGGACGTAACGGCCGTTCGGTAGGGCGTCGCCGACCTCGCGGCCCAGGGCCGGCGGGGTGATGACGTCGTCGGCAAACCCGATCACCAACGTCTCGGTGGTGATCGAACGGTAGGCTGGCAGCCGGTTCTCGGTGGGCACGACAGTCAATTGGGCCCGCAGGCCCGGGGTGCGCCGGACGGGGAAGGCGGCGAACATCTCCAGCCATTCCCGGACCGCCGGACTGTTGATCGTCTTGGGGGAGAAGTTCTCCAGCACGCGAACCTTGGCCGCATAGGCGGCCGGGAGGTCGACGCCGGACTCGGCCAGTGCGATATCCGCCGCCCGGAACGCCGTGCGGGTGTCGTCGAGCCTGCCCCGGGTGCCCATCAGGACGGCTTGGCCGACCAGGTCCGGGCGCTCCAGCAGCAGTTCCTGGGCGATGAACGCCCCCATCGACATGGCGACCACCCGGACCGGGCCACCGACAGCCCGTTCGATCAGCGCGGCGGTGTCTGCCACCATCTGGGCGGTCGAGAAGCCGCCGGCGTTCTCGGTCGCCCCGATGCCCCGGTTATCGAAGGTGATGCATCGGTAGCCGGCGGCCAGGAACGCCGGCACCTGGTGGATGTGCCAGGTGCGGCCCGCTCCGCCGGTGCCGGCGATGAACAGCACCGGGTCCCCGGCGCCGCTGTCGTTGTAGGCCAGGTTGGTCACGCGCGATCGGGCCGGCCTAGATGGCGGCCAGTGCGGCGTCGTAGTCCGGTTCGGATCCCACCTCGTCCACCAGTTGGGTGTAGGTCACCGTGCCATCGGCACCGACGACCACGACGGCACGTCCGAGCAGTCCGGCCATCTTCCCGTCGGCCATGGTGATGCCGTAGTCCTCGCCGAAGCTGTCCCGGAATGCCGAGGCGGAGGTGACGTTCTCAATACCCTCCGCACCGCAGAATCGGCTCAGCGCGAACGGCAGATCCTTGGAGACGCACAGCACGGCGAACCCGCGCGCGGCGGCCTGCTCGTTGAACTTGCGGACACTGGCCGCACACACCGGGGTGTCGACCGACGGGAAGATATTGATCAGCAGCGGCTTTCCGCGGAACTGGTCGCTGGACACCGCACCGAGATCGGTGTTGGTGAGGGTGAACGCGGGGGCAGGTGTACCGACAGCGGGAAGGTCGCCGACGGTGTGGACGGGTTTACCACCAAGGGTTATCGCAGCCATGCCCAACAGTCTCGCACCCGGGCGATCCACCACTCACGTCGGTCGGGCGGCGCAGCCAGGCCGGTCAGCCGGGTCGGGTCCGGGGCGGGCGCGGTCACCGGCAACCGGCCATCGACAGCGGTGCGCTCCGCGACGTCCTCGATGAACAGGCCGCCGGTGCCCAGTCCGCAGGCATGCTGAAGTCGGGGCAGTGCGGCGGCCGCGGCCAGGCCTGCGGAGATCCCGACCGCGGAGTCCAGGGCGGAGGACACCACCACCGGGACGTCGATCTGGGAGGCGATGTCGAGCATCGCCCGAACCCCGCCCAACGGCGCGACTTTGAGAACCGCGATGTCCGCGGCCCCCGCCCGGACCACGGCGAGCGGGTCGGCGGCCTTGCGGATGCTCTCATCGGCGGCCACCGGCACGCTGGTGCGACGCCGTACCTCTGCCAGTTCCGGCACCGTGCGGCACGGCTGTTCGAGATACTCCACCGCGCCGCCCGCCGTCAGCGCGGCCGCCGCGGTCACGGCTTGCTCGACGGACCACCCCCCGTTGGCGTCGACCCGGACGGTCGGGACCAGGGCGCGTACCGCCTCGACCCGCGCGACATCCTCAGCGAGGGTCTGACCGGCCTCGGCCACTTTCACCTTCGCCGTCGTCGCGCCCGGAAAGCGGGCCAGTACCTCGGGCACCCGTCGTGCGGGCACCGCCGGAACCGTGGCGTTGACCGCCACGGTTGTGCGCACTCCGGAAGGCCAACCGCGATAAGCGGATTCGATCCCCGCAGCCAGCCAGAGCGCGGCCTCGGGCGGCTGATACTCCAGAAACGCACCGAACTCTCCCCAGCCGGCAGGTCCGTCGATCAGCGCCAC
>JAGQTS010000281.1 GCA_020438895.1 Mycobacterium sp. | reverse complement strand
GCAGCATGACGCTGGTCGCGACCCGCCGCTCGGAGAACAGGTCGAACATCGACTCCGCCAGGAATCGGGACCCGGTGCGTTCCCGCTCCGGGAAGTAGGCCGTCAGTTTCAGGGCGATCTCGCTCATAAGCGAACCGCGATCGCCTGGCCGGCCGCTGCTGCAGCGATTCCGAGTACCACGGACACCACGATATTGGCGATCGCCGGCCGAATCTGGCGCTCCTCGGTGAGGCGCTCAGTTTCGAACATCCAGGTCGAGAATGTGGTGAAGGCGCCGACGAACCCCGTGCCGAGCAACAGGGCGATCGGATGGCTCACCATCAGCCCGGTGATGAAGCCCAGCAGGACGGCACCGATGATGTTGACGGTGAGGGTGCCGAACGGAAACGATCGCGCCACCCGCCGCGCAACTGTCCGGTCAATGGTGAATCGGGCGACCGATCCCAGACCGCCGAGCAGCATCGCCCCAGCCAGCAAGAGCGGGTTCATCGCAGGCTCACCCTGCGGACCAGTGCGGTCGCCGCGTACACCGCCACGAACCCGGCAACGATGCTGACCACGGTGTAGGAGGCGGCGAGTCGGTACTCCTGATGTTCGATCATCTGCAACGTCTCGACCTGCATGGTGGAGAAGGTCGTCAGACCGCCGCACAATCCCGTGCCCAGCAGCGGTCGCCGGTAGGCCGACAGTGGGAGACGCTCCAACAGCCGCGTCGTCGCAAAACCCAGAATGAACGCACCGACGATGTTGACGATGAAGGTCGCCCACGGCCAGTGTCCTGGATGCGTCGGAAGAAGCACCGCGACGCCGGCGCGCGCAGCCGTGCCGACCGCTCCGCCGACGAACACCGCCGCCAACTCTCGGTTGTCGTGACCGAACAACGCCCTTCCCCTCATAAGAACCAACAGCCAGTAAGTATGACCTCCGGCGGTGCAGAATTGCGCGCATGGTGGCCAACCCACGCGCCGGAATGCCGGCCTTGCCCGAGGACCTGATCGACGTCGCTCACGTGGTGAGCGCTTACTACACGGTGCTGCCCGACCCCGATGACGTCGCCCAGCAGGTGGCTTTCGGGACCTCCGGACATCGGGGCTCCAGCCTGGATGCGGCGTTCAACGAGGCCCACATCCTGGCCACCACCCAAGCCATTGTCGAGTACCGCACGGCTCAGGGCACCTCGGGTCCGCTGTTCCTCGGCCGAGATACCCACGGCCTGTCCGAGCCGGCCTGGGCCACGGCCATGGAGGTGCTGGCCGGCAACGACGTCGGGGTGATGATTGATGCCGCCGATCGCTACACACCGACCCCGGCGGTCAGCCATGCCATCCTCACCTACAACCGTGACCGGGACGTTCACCTAGCCGACGGCATCGTGGTCACCCCGTCGCACAACCCGCCCCGTGACGGTGGGTTCAAGTACAACCCACCCAACGGCGGACCCGCCGACACCGATGCCACCGCGGTCATCGCCAAGCGCGCCAACGAGCTTCTGCGGGGTGGGCTGGCCGAGGTCAGACGGGTGCCGCTGTCCCGGGCGCTGATGCACGCCACCCGTCACGACTACCTCAACGCCTATGTCGCCGACCTACCGAACGTCGTCGACATCCACGCCATCCGCGCTGAGGGAATCCGGATCGGTGCCGACCCGCTGGGCGGCGCGAGCGTGGACTACTGGGCGGCCATCGCCGAGTCTCACGGTCTGGAACTGACTGTGGTCAATCCCCTGGTGGATGCGACGTGGCGGTTCATGACCCTCGACACCGACGGCAAGATCCGGATGGACTGCAGTTCGCCCAACGCGATGGCGAGCCTCATCGCCAATCGGGAGCGTTATCAGATTGCCACCGGCAACGACGCCGACGCCGACCGGCACGGCGTGGTCACCCCCGACGGCGGGTTGCTCAATCCCAACCATTACCTGGCCGCCGCGATCGACTACCTCTACACCCACCGACAGGGTTGGCCGTCCGGTGTGGCCGTCGGCAAGACCGCCGTCAGCTCCTCGATCATCGACAGGGTGGTCGCGGGGCTCGGCCGGCAGCTCATCGAGGTCCCGGTCGGCTTCAAGTGGTTCGTCGACGGGTTGCTCGGCGGCACGATCGGTTTCGGTGGGGAGGAGTCCGCTGGGGCCTCCTTCCTGCGGCGTGACGGGTCGGTGTGGACGACCGACAAGGACGGCATC
>JAGQTS010000280.1 GCA_020438895.1 Mycobacterium sp. | reverse complement strand
AGCACGCCGTGGGTGGACGGGTGCTGCGGACCCATGTTCACCACGATTCGCTCGCCGGCCTCGGCATCGCGGGCAGCTGCGACGATATCGTCCCAGTCCTGTCCGCCCAGGGTGATCAGGGTCTCGCTCACGAATAGGACCGCCGGGTATCCGGAGGCGGTATCTGTGCCCCGTTGAACTCCACCGGAACCCCGCCCAGGGGATAGTCCTTGCGCTGGGGATGGCCGGCCCAGTCGTCGGGCATCGCGATGCGGGTCAGCCCCGGGTGGCCGTCGAAGATGATGCCGAAGAAGTCGTAGGTCTCCCGCTCATGCCAGTCGCATGTGGGGTAGATGTCGAACAGCGACGGGATGTGCGGGTCGCTGTCCGGGCAGGCGACCTCCAACGCGATCCGGCGGTTGTGGGTGATTGACATCAACGGGTAGAAGGCGTGTAGTTCGCGCCCGGTGTCTTCGGGGTAGTGCACTCCAGATACTCCGCAACACAGTTCGAAGCGCAGGTCCGGGTCATCTCGCAACGTGCCGGCAACGGTCGGCAGGTGCTCACGGGCCACATCGAGCACCAGTTGGTCGCGGTGCACCATCACCCGGCGCACGGCCTCGGCGAAGGTGTCGGCGCCGAGGACCGCGGCTAATCGGTCCACCACCGTGTCGAAGTACCCCCCGTAGGGGCGGGGGCTGTCGCCCGGCAGGGTGACGGTACGGACCAGCCGGCCGTAGCCGGAGGTGTCGCCTCCGAACATCCCGCGGCGCACGCCGATCACCTCAGGATCGTGGCCGCCGGGCGGATTGACCGGGCCGCTCATCGCAACAGTCCCTTGAGTTCGATGGTGGGCGGTGCTGCCAGCGCCGCCTGCTCGGCGGCGGCGACCGCCTCGGCGCGGTGCACACCGAGGGGCATCTCGGCGATCTTGGCGTGCAGGGCCAGGATCGCGTGCAGCAGCATCTCCGGCCGGGGTGGGCAGCCGGGCAGGTAGATGTCCACGGGCACAACGTGATCCACCCCTTGAACGATTGCATAGTTGTTGAACATTCCGCCACTCGAAGCGCAGACGCCCATCGCCAGAACCCACTTGGGCTCGGCCATCTGGTCGTAGACCTGGCGAAGGACCGGAGCCATCTTCTGGCTGACCCGGCCCGCCACGATCATCAGGTCGGCCTGCCGCGGAGTCGCGGAGAACCGCTCCATTCCGAATCGGGCGATGTCGTGTCGGGGTGAGGCCGTCGACATCATCTCGATGGCGCAGCACGCCAAACCGAAGGTGGCCGGCCACAGCGAGCCCTTGCGGACAAAGCCGGCGACCTTCTCGACGGTGGACAGCAGGATTCCCCCGGGCAGTGCTTCTTCTAGTCCCACTGGTCACCACCTGCCACTAGTCCCATTCCAGACCACCCCGACGCCAGACGTAGGTGTAGGCGACGAACACGGTCGCCATGAAAATCGCCATCTCGGCCAGGGCGAACAGACCGAGCTGGTCGAAGGCCACCGCCCACGGGTAGAGGAAGACGATCTCGATATCGAAGACGATGAACAGCATGGCGGTGAGGTAGTACTTGATCGGAAAGCGCTGGCCCGCAGGCTCATTGGCGACCGGCTCTAT
>JAGQTS010000279.1 GCA_020438895.1 Mycobacterium sp. | reverse complement strand
CCGATCACCGCAGTCGCAGGACAGCTCAACCACCCACATCGGGTTTCGGTGTGTGGTGAGCCGCTGAGGGGCGAGCCAGCCGGATTTGGTGGGCACGGCGCCCGTCGCCTACTATCCATGGGTTGCCTCGTGCAGACCTCGGCCGGCCGGAAGCGGTTTGGCCCCGCGTGCCGTGAAGCGACAGTGCCCTGAGAAGGGATATGACCGAGCATGACGGGTTTGTTCAGCCTGCGCTGAGCTTCTCCCCGCGTGCACAACCGAGGGAGATCTGGTGATTCAGCAGGAATCGCGGCTCAAGGTTGCCGATAACACCGGTGCCAAGGAGATCTTGTGCATCCGGGTTCTGGGCGGCTCGTCGCGGCGCTACGCCGGTATCGGCGACATCATCGTGGCCACCGTCAAGGATGCGATCCCGGGCGGCAACGTCAAGCGCGGTGATGTGGTCAAGGCTGTCGTGGTTCGGACCGTGAAGGAGCGCCGCCGTCCGGACGGCAGCTACATCAAGTTCGATGAGAACGCCGCGGTGATCATCAAGAACGACAACGACCCACGCGGCACCCGCATCTTCGGACCGGTCGGGCGCGAACTGCGTGAGAAGCGCTTCATGAAGATCGTCTCGCTGGCCCCGGAGGTGCTGTAAATGAAGGTCCACAAGGGCGACACCGTGCTGGTCATCGCCGGCAAGGACAAGGGCGCCAAGGGCAAGGTCATCCAGGCCTACCCGGAGCGCAACCGGGTCCTCGTCGAGGGCGTCAACCGGATCAAGAAGCACACCGCGCAGTCGGCCAACGAGCGCGGCGCGTCATCGGGCGGCATCGTCACCCAGGAGGCGCCGATCCACGTCTCCAACGTGATGGTGGTCGACTCCGACGGCACGCCCACCCGGATCGGCTACCGCATCGACGAGCAGTCCGGCAAGAAGGTTCGCATCTCCAAGCGCAACGGCAAGGACATCTAGGGATGACGTCAGTGGAAGAGAAGGTTCAGCCGCGGCTGAAGCAACGCTACCGCGGGGAAATTCGCGACGCGCTGAACACGCAATTCAACTACACCAACGTGATGCAGATCCCCGGCGTGGTGAAGGTGGTCGTCAACATGGGCGTCGGTGACGCCGCCCGCGACGCCAAGTTGATCAACGGCGCCGTCAACGACCTGGCGCTCATCACCGGGCAGAAGCCGGAGATCCGCAAGGCCACCAAGTCCATCGCACAGTTCAAGCTGCGCGAGGGCATGCCGATCGGGGCGCGGGTCACACTGCGCGGTGACCGGATGTGGGAGTTCCTCGACCGTCTCGTCTCGATCGCGCTGCCGCGCATCCGGGACTTCCGCGGCCTGAGCCCCAAACAGTTCGACGGGCACGGCAACTACACCTTCGGCCTGGCCGAACAGTCGGTGTTCCACGAGATCGACGTGGACTCCATCGACCGTCCGCGCGGTATGGACATCACCGTCGTCACCTCGGCGACGACCGACGACGAAGGGCGAGCGCTGCTGCGGGCCCTGGGCTTCCCGTTCAAGGAGAACTGAGCAATGGCAAAGAAGGCTCTGGTCAACAAGGCCAACAAGAAGCCGAAGTTCGCAGTGCGCGCCTACACCCGGTGCAACAAGTGCGGTCGGCCCCATGCGGTGTACCGCAAGTTCGGGCTGTGCCGGATCTGCCTGCGGGAAATGGCGCATGCCGGCGAATTGCCCGGTGTGCAGAAGTCCAGCTGGTGAGGAGGAGTAGCGCCAAATGACTGCGATGACGACGATGCAGAGCGCAGCGATGAAGAGGAGTGTCGCGCGTATGACTGCGATGACGACGATGCAGAGCGCAGCGATGAAGAGGAGTGTCGCGCGATGACGATGACTGATCCGATCGCGGACTTCCTGACTCGCCTGCGTAACGCCAACTCGGCGTACCACGACGAGGTCGCCCTCCCGCACTCGAAGATCAAGGCCAATATCGCCGAGATCCTCAAGACTGAGGGCTACATCACCGACTACCGGACCGAGGACGCCCGGGTGGGCAAATCCCTGGTGGTCAAGCTCAAGTACGGACCCAACCGGGAGCGCAGCCTCGCCGGTCTGCGCCGGGTGTCCAAGCCCGGCCTGCGGGTCTACGCCAAGTCCACCAGCCTGCCGCGAGTACTCGGCGGCCTGGGCGTGGCGATCATCTCCACGTCGTCGGGTCTGAGGACCGATCGCCAGGCCGCCCGGGAGGGCGTCGGCGGCGAAGTCCTCGCCTACGTGTGGTAGCGGGACGGGAGAAGCAGAGACATGTCGCGAATTGGTAAGCAGCCCGTGCCGGTGCCGGCCGGGGTAGACGTAACGATCGACGGACAGAACCTGTCGGTCAAGGGGCCCAAGGGCACCCTGGAGATGGCGGTCGCCGAGCCGATCACGGTCTCGCGCGACGACGACGGCGCCATCGTGGTTGCCCGGCCCGACGACGAGCGTCGCAGCCGGTCGCTGCACGGTCTGTCGCGCACGCTGGTGGCCAACCTCATCACCGGTGTCACCCAGGGGTACACCACCAAGATGGAGAT
>JAGQTS010000278.1 GCA_020438895.1 Mycobacterium sp. | reverse complement strand
AGTCGATCCACGGATCGAGGCTTAGCCAGTCGGGCCTGAAGATCGCTGGTCCATGCCACCAAGTGCGCGTCGTCTTCGGAGCCCTCGGCGCGGCCGAGCTTGACCGGTGGAAGGTTGCCGTCGTTTGCAGCGAGCACGAGGTTGGCAACGGCGTCGTGTTGGTAGCTGGTCAGCAGAACGCGCTTGCCGAGTGCGGGGGCGTTTTTGTTGATTTGTGTGAGCCTGGCTTGGATCGCTGCGATGACACGGGTCTTTCCGGTACCCGGCGGTCCCTGAATCAAGACGACGTCGCGGGAATTGATCGCCAGATCAATTGCCTCGACCTGGGTATCAGTCGGTTCGCCTCCCAGGATCTCTAGGACTCGGTCGGATAATGGCTCGTGCCGCCGGACGCGGCCGACGGGCTCTGGACGTTGGTCGGCGAGCATCAACCCCAGTTGGCGGGCCGGCATCGTCCCACCCTGAGCGATCCGCTCTTTGGCGCTCTCGCGCCGTTCAACCCTGATGTTGTCGAGTGTGTATGCGCCCGAGAGTGATCCGCGATCAGGCAGGTTGGCGGGATCGAAGGCGTTGTCGGGCATCAACCGTATGGTTCCTCGAGGCGACAGCCACGCTGTGCCAATGACACCCGCGCGGGAGTCATCGCCCTTGAATGCGACGCCGCTTCCTGCCTCTAGTCCAACTTTCTCACCACCGATCCTCGCTCGTAGCGCATCGGAGTTCAGGTGCTGAACGAGTTCGAATTCCAGGGTGCCGTCGTTGAGCACGCGATATCGGTCGTAGTCCGCCCAGCCGATGTCTCTCGCCGCTTGTCGTGCGGCCTCTCGTTCGAGAGCGTTGTACTCCTCCCAGATCGCAAGGTAGGCGTTGTCGGCCTCGGCGAGCCGTCGAAGTTCCTGCCGGTCTTCAGCCGTGAGCCGGCCTAGTCGGGTCGCGTCAACAACGTTGATCGTGCCGCGGATCAGAACCAGTCGCTGCTCTGATGCCGCCGACCGGCGGGTGACCCGGGAAATGATCAAGCGATCATCAACCATTCGGACGTCGGCAACGATAGACCTGCCGACGACGCGGAAGGCATCATCATTAAGTTCCCCGCCGCCAGCCGTGATGACGGCAAATGGCTCCCCGTTGTCGAGCACCATCTCGCGACGGAGCCAGTCGACTACCTGATTAGTTGAATCCGCGCGGTCGCGGAACCGGTTGACATCCTCCACAGTGGTGTCATCGACGCCGAGTTCACGGCCGGCTGGCCATCGTTCTATTCCGTCGAAGGTGGCGAAGTGGACGATCACTTCGGTGCCGCCGCCGTCCGAAGCACTTCCCTGCGAGACCAACTCGGCTACGTATGCCCCTGTTGCAAGAGTCATTTCAAGCCAGTCGGAATCCGGGGCACTGAGTCGTTCGCAGAGCGCAACCACTGGGCCGAAGTGAAGCGTGGGACCGCCGGCTGTGGGCATCTTAATCCGGACCGAGCTGCCTTCCGGGATGTCGACTCGGCCGACAGGTGTCAGGCGCAGGGTCCGCTCGGCGGAATGTGCGATTTGGTTGAGCTTCACGCTGGCTGCACCAAGCGAACCGCAAGAAATCGGGATGGACGGTCATTCACGTCCAGCCTTACGCGGTATACCTTGTTAACGCTCAACTTTGGAATCTTCTTGATTACCTTGCCGGAGCCGTCGATCACGGAGGCGTCATCGCGTGCCGTCATTTCGAGTCCGTCGGACTCAGGCCTAAGAGTCACGACCGGGTCGAGTTGGTCATAGCGCCCCCAAAGATGCCGTGGCATGACAGAGGTATCCCGATAATCGCTGACCACAAACGAATCACGCGCGGTTAGTGGCTTGTCGTCCCAGGACGGATAGACCGTAACGAGGGTTGTTGCCGGAGTGGGTGTCCCGCAATTGGGGCATGCCATTCGCAGCCTGTAGTAGGTCCACCCGCAGCCGCTGGCACATTCAATGACGTTGTCCAATGCGCTGAATAGCACCTCCCGCCACCGTGCGGATCCCGGGCGCTTCGTTGGGTCGAGTCTCCCCGCGACGAAGGTGCGTTCAGCGAGCTGAGACATACGTCCGCTCATCACTATCGGGAAGATTCCGGCCGGGAAGCTGCGCTGCGCAAGGTGATTCGAGTCGTCGCTGGGATCACCGACGTAGGGCAGTTCACCTCGATCCCTCAAGGTTCTGGCTGTGTCGCCGTCAAGGGCATCGGCGGCAATCCCCTCAAGCGGGTGGCGCAGGACCAGAAGGCGGAAGACGTGAATCGCGAGGATGTAAGTATCTGACAACGTTGAGGGTGGGCTGTGTCGCGTCACTCGCTCAGGTGCGGCGTACCCCGGGAAACCCAGAAGATCCCATTTTGGATCCGTACGTGAGGTGAGGTTGTCGGTATCGATTAGCCACGTCTCAGTCCGTCCAGGGTCATCGGAAACCATCACGTTGTTCGGATTAAGGTCGACGTAGGCGAGTCCGCGCTCGTGAAGGGCCGCAATGCTGTCGGCCATGTTGGCAGCAATTGCAAGCCGGCGCTTCAAACCCCCAGTGCTCAGGTACCAGGCAGCATTGGTTTCGCGGGGGCCGACTTCGCTGGGTAGATACGGCTCGCGGATCGGCGTCATGTCACTGGCCAAGCGCATGAGATACCCATGGCCGCCCTGCCGGATCAAAGTGATCGGCGCCGCGACTGGCAGTCCATCCAGCGGAAGTCGTCGGACTACGGCAATCTTCTCAAGATCTTCGGGACGGTTCAGGAGTTTGATCGCGTACTCGGGGTGCCCGGATACGCGGTAGACGGTGCCCTGGGCTCCCCCCGCGATCTTGGGCCCTAGGGTGAACTCCACGCCTGCTTCGTCGGTAACGCGGTGTTGCTCAGTAGGCATCGTCACCCTGCAGCCGTGCGATCGACTCGGGTGAGTCCACCTCAGCTTGGACCTCTGGTTCGAAACGACGTGACATCGTCGCCTGCGTAATGGTCATCGTCACGAATTGCAGGAACTTCCGGATCTCGGAAGCCTGGCTTGCTTTGTGCACCTCGCCGCCACTGAACCGCGACAGAAGTCCGTGGTCTGCGTCTGCTCCAATGGCCAGCGCGAACCTGGACGCCTTCTTGCCGCGGTCACCGTCGAGCAGAAGATCGAGCTCCGGTTCCCAGCTCGGGTCCGTCGGGATGCCATCCGAAACAAGAGCGATGGTCGGTAGAAAAGAGCGGGATGGAAACTCCTCGCGATCCTCGATCAATTCGCGGGCAAGTCGGAAGGCCGAACCCATCGGGGTGCGGCCTCGCGCCTGAAGGGATACGAACTCGATATCTCCAACAGGAACATTCCTAGTGACAACTTCCCCCTCGTTTCCACCGAAGGTGACGATGCTCAGAGTTATATAGCCGTGTCCGGCATCGACCTCCGTGAGTTCCTCGATCATCTCGGTCACGCTGTCATTGAGGACATCGATCTTGTCGTCCTCCTTCATGCTGCCGCTTGTGTCGAGAAGCAAAACGACGGGCAGCGTCCGAGGCGCAACGGGCTCGAAAGCATCCAGCAAGGACATCGGCTATTTCCTCTCTTGCAGCCATGGAGGGGTCGTAAGGTCCGGTTCGTAACGCCCACGCGCGCGCTTCCGACCCGACAGCCTCATCTGTAGCACTCCGCCGGCAAGGCTCAACTGGTCCGATGCCTGGAGCGTCTGAAGCGAACCCGGCTGAAGCGGAAGGTTCTTGTCGTTGCGGATCAACGAGGTGCCGTTTCGCGACCCGAGATCCTCGACGAGCAAACGTCCCGATTCGTTGGTTAACCTGAGGTGGTCGCGGCTAACCATTGGGGCCTCGGTATCAGGTAGGACAGTTCGCACGTCGTATCTCGAAGCGCCGCGACCACGTCCAACACAAAGCGAGGTACCTTCAGCGACCGGCACGCGGTCAGCTTCGCTACTGCCAATGGATACAACAATTTCACGGGTATCTTCGCGTGCCCCGACCTTTCGAGCTGGCATCCTGCACTCCGGGCAGCACACTCTTCCATCTTTGTATGCAGGGTCATCGTCGATCACTGGGGCAGCGCCCCAGGCACATTCAGAATTTGCACACGACCATTCAAAAAGGAGTGCTTGTCGCGCCTCAGGCGTAGTTATGCCCCTTGGCTTAAGGTCGGCTGCCTCAACACGCCACGAAACCTCATGATCCGGAACCGGGGAAAAATCGAGCTGCTGAAAACTCACACCCTCTTGCCTGATCACAGGCCGCACCATGCGTGTAGTTCCCTGAAGCCAGGGGAATTCGCGCCGGTGATCGCGGAAGAGATCCGTCGTGATGACCTTCGCCTGTGGATGCTGCGTCGCCATTTCAAGGATTTCGGGGTCCGCCCACGAGAGGGAGCGTGCCCGGCCGGCCTTCTTCCACTCCGCGAGGCGCCGCCGACCGTACTCGTCCATCCTGTACCAGAGACTGTTGTCGGCGATCCCAAAGAAGACCGCATTGGGATCCTTTTGCTGGCGCCATGCCCTAACTACCATTTCGACGTGTCGCCAATCGTCCTTCTGATCCAGCCTTACTACAGGAGAGAGATCAATGATGACTGTTGGTGAAGCCACGGTCCTTGCTGGCCCTTCGTTCGTGGAGTACGGCTAGAAAAACCTTAATCTGCAGCCCCGACAACGCCCAACGCTCTACGCTGCCCACTTGCCGCCCAGGATGTAGGTAGAACTCAGACAGTCGGCCGCCCCCGATTCGTTAGCGCACCTAGCGAGAACGATTCGAAGCACTTCGGTCTGCTGCACGATTCCTTTGACGTGCTGCAAGATCGCAGAGGACATGTTCACATCTTCAACTACTCGCAGTCTTCGCACGTGATCTTGTCGGAGCGATGGCCTAACTTGGCGTCGAACGTCTGAGGTGAGCCCCTCGTAGTGGTCCAGTCGTTGTGCGACTCTGTTGCCCGGATGTCCGGGCAGGAAGAATCGCCAACGACATGACATCGAAGAAGCGCCGGCGGCACACGCCGGACCAGATCATTCGCAAGCTCGCCGAGGGCAACAAACTCCTGGCCGCGGGCCAGGAGCTCGACGCGGTGTGCCGGCACCTGGAGATCGCCGAGTCGACCTGGCATCGCTGGCTGGCCCAGTACGGCGGCATGAAGGCCAGCGATGCCAAGCGCCTCAAAGAACTCGAGGCCGAGAACACCCGGCTCAAGAAATTAGTCGCCAACCAGGCCCTCGACATCGACATGCTCAAGGAGATTCAGGCGGGAAACTTCTAACCCCGAATCGCAAGCGCAGCGCCGTGAAGGCGCTGCGTAAGCGGTTCGGGGTCTCCGAGCGCCGAGCCTGCACTGTGGTCGGGCTTCACCGCTCCACGATGCGCCTAGCCCCGCCCCCGATGAGCACGGAGGAGGCCGAGCTGCGGGCCTGGCTGCGTAAGTTCTCCACTGACCGGCCCCGCTGGGGCTGGCGGCGGGCGGCCAAGATGGCCCGCCGAGCGGGCTGGGCCGTCAACGACAAACGCATACGCCGGCTGTGGCGTGATGAGGGCCTGCGCGTCCCGCAGCGCCGTCGCAAGAAGCGGTTGACCGGCATCGGTGTCGTCGTCGGGGCGATGTCGCCGATCCGCCCGAACGTGATCTGGGCGATGGACTTCCAGTTCGACACCACCGCCGATGGCCGCACATTGAAACTGCTCAACGTCATCGACGAGTTCACCCGCCAAGCCCTGGCCATCGAAGTCGACCGCACGATCGACGCCGACGGTGTCGTGGCCGTTCTGGACCGCTTGGCCCTGCAACTTGGTGCGCCGGCCTACGTGCGGTTCGACAACGGCCCGGAATTCGTGGCCCACGCGGTCAACGACTGGTGCCGATTCAACAGCGCCGCTTCGCTATTCATCGACCCCGGCTCACCCTGGCAGAACGCCTGGATCGAATCATTCAACGGCCGCCTTCGCGACGAACTGCTCAACGCCTGGCGCTTCGATTCGCTCCTGGAAGCCCGAGTCATGATCGAGGACTGGCGTCGCGACTACAACGCCAACAGGCCCCACAGCGCCCATGGTGAGCTCACCCCCACCGAGTTCGCTCTACAGTGGACCGCGACCCACCAACCCCAAGTTGCATAGCGACTGGACCACTAACCGGGTCCCCCTCAATTGTACCGAAAGTGCCGGACAAGATACTTTCAGAACACCGAGAAACGGGACAGACTTTCCGAACACTCCGATGCTGGGACGATGCCGCCGGAGGGCCGACGAGGTGGGGTGTTCCGGGAATCGACCGATTTCAGAACACAGTCACAATCTGCTGTGCCTCCGATCAGCGTAACGGCGCATCTTGCGCCTCTGTTGCTGGCGCACAGCGCCAAAGGGGAAGCCGAAGAGGGCGCTCGTATTCATCGCTGAGCCTTGCAAGGGGTGTTCTATCAGTACCTGGCCCAAGATGATTGGGCACGAATTCGGCTGATCATTCTGATGTTGAAGGTGATGGAACTGGCGGTGCAGGAAATTGGCGGAGGATACTGAAACGATTGCCGCCCACCGCCGCGCCTTGGGCCAGGCATGTTTAGGCCAGTCTGACCGGGTCCGAGAAAGTTTTGGAGCCGTGGACGAACCCACTTGCCCAAAGGCCGCCCTGGGGATCGACGCTTAACGTCTCGCGGCGCTCCCCGCCGCTGCTGACTATGAACAGCCAGACGATGGCCCACAAAAAGCAGGTGAAGATCATTAGTAGGACGTGCACGACGTTGTTGACCGGCTGGCCCCACACGATCGTTGCTTGAAAACTTGATCGATACTCGACCCGGCCGCCCCGGCTGACTGCCATCATCAGGGCGCGATCCAGAATGTCGGACCGCTGAGTATCCGACAGTACGGGACTGGCCGTTTCTGACTGGAGCTGCTCCGTCCAGTCCGTGCCGTCGAAATAGCGCACTCCGGGCGCACCGCTGGGATCGGGGTACCATCCGGCTGGCGTAAAAGACTGGCTCATTGTCCGTCCCTCCGTAGTTCTTTAGGGGTCAGAGGCTATCAATCGGGTCGGCGCATATGTAAAATGGACAACTACGAAGAAATCGTCAATTGAATTTAGTTTGTTTGACGCCGCGCGCGTCCGCCGCGATCTAGATTCACGATAATTAAATTAAACCTAACCTAACTTTCGTTCTGATACTTCAGGACAAATATCCAAATAATCACAACCAAGTCACTAGTCTCTGCTCATCTCAATCGAGCTTTCGGTGCGCTCAGGTCCTTGTGGTTTTCCCATTCGCAATATTCCGTAGCTCGCCGTCGCCGCTGATGTGGAGGTTGCGGATTGTTGATGGCCGATGTGGGGCCGGTCGCTGAGGGGTGGAGCCGATCTCGTGGGCATTTTACGACGGCGGCCTCAGGCATCCGCGAAGTTGCCTGTCCCTCCGTTGCCTCCCGTACCTCCGTTGCCTCCGTTGCCGCCGTTGGTTCCAGCGCCGCCCTGGCCGCCGCTTCCCCCAGCGCCGCCTATTCCGTCTGGACCGCTGCTGCCGTCGGAACCGTTGTTGCCGGCAGCGCCGCTGCCCGCACCGACGCCATTACCGCCGTTGCCTCCGGTTCCGCCGTTGCCTCCATCGCCGATCGTTCCGGCGTCACCGCCGGCCCCGCCAGACCCACCATTACCGGCAGCTAGGACCGAGGGTGCGGTATCTATCACCGTGACGGTGTCGTCAATCAAGTTCGTGACGTAAAGGCGGGTCCCGTCAGGTTTCACTGCAATGTTGTACGGAACATGGGGGAGCGTAATTGTGGTGGCTACGTTGTTGGTGGTCGTGTCGATCACCGCAATGGTTCTGCCGGATAAGTTGAACCCGACGTCGCTGACGTACACGCGGTCTCCGGCGGGACTTGCAGCGATCCAGACCGGGGTGACGAACTCCGTTAACGTTTGACTTACGGTGTTGGAGCCCGGATTTATTACGGATACGGTGCCGTTTTGGGCGGGGGCAGTGTTTGTGACGTAGATGCGGCCTCCGTTAGGTGTGACCGCGACCCCGTAGGGGGCATTCAGGCCCGTGATTGTGTAGCTGACGGTGTTGCTGGCGGTGTCAATCACCGGCACGGTTGTCCCGTCACCGTTCCAACCAAGATCGGTCACGTAGGCGCGGCTGCCGTCGGGGCTGATCGCGACGTCAAGGGGTGTGACAAATCCACTGATGGTGGTCGTGATGCTGCCTGTGGCGGTATCGATTACCGAAACGGTGCCGTTTGCGGGCGGGCCGCTGTTTGTTACGTAGACCTTGGTACCGTCTGGCGTAATAGCGAGTAAGTTCGGGACGAAGAAACCGTCAATTTCATCGATGACGGTGTTGGTAGCAGTATCGATAACCGACACTATCGTGTTTTTCGAACCGTAATATCCGTTGGTGACGTAGGCGCGGGTGCCATCCGGGCTGACCGCGATCCCATAGGGATTACTTAGACCCGAGATGGTTGCTGTGATCGTGTTGGTGGTGGTGTCGATCACTGAAACGGTGGTTCCGGAACCGTTGAAGCCTGCGTTGGTCACGTAGGCGCGGGATCCGTCTGGGCTTGCGGCGACGGCAAAGGGAACGTCGAATCCGCTTATCGTTGCGAGGATTCGGTAGGTGCTGGGGCCCACCGCGCCCGTTGATCCGTCGCCACCGAGTCCGCCGTTTCCGCCGTTGCCGAGACGGCCGCCGTTGCCGCCGTTTCCGCCGTTGCCGCCGTTGGTCAACGGCGATAGTGCAGTCCATCCGTTGCCGCCGTCGCCACCGTTGCCAGCCGGTCCAGTGATCGACATACCAGCTGCGCCGCTGGCTCCGGGCTGTCCTCCGGAACCTCCGCTGCCTGCGGAGCCGCCGATACCGCCTGTTCCGGGTGTGCCGGGATCACCGCCATGGCCGCCGTTACCGCCATTGGGGGTGGTGGCGTCACCGCCAGCGCCGTTACCGCCATCGCCGGGAAGTCCAGCGTCGCCTCCGGCTCCACCCTGCCCGCCGTCGCCGTTGGCACCGGGCCTGGCGAGGAAGAAGAGCAGCCGGCCTTGGCCCGCTTGGCCGCCAGCGCCGCCCGTTCCTCCAGCGCCGCCGTTGCCGCCGTCCCTACCGTCGCCTCCGCTGCTGCCGGGGGCTGTTGCGTCAGCGCCGTGGGATCCGTTCGCGCCGGACCCTCCAGCGCCGCCCGAACCACCTGCGCCGCCGTTGCCGCCGTGGCCAAAGACCCAGCTTCCTTCGCCGGCGTTGCCGCCAGCACCTCCTGCTCCACCGGAAGCGCCGGTGGCGGAGGCGCTGATCGCGGGCAGGCCCGCTGCGCCGTTGCCGCCGGCGCCGCCGTTGCCGCCGTCACCCCACATCGAAAACAGGCCGGTGTTGCCTCCTGCTCCGCCGTTGCCGCCGGTGCTAGTGACCGCTGTGGCTGCGCCTCCTGCTCCGCCGTTGCCTCCGTTGCCCAGCAGCAGTCCACCCTGCCCACCGGTGCCGCCGTTGCCGCCAGGGACACCGTTGCCGCCGTTGCCGCCGTTGCCGATCCACCCAGCGTTGCCGCCCGCTCCGCCGTTGTAGCCGTTGCCGCCGGAGCCGATCAGTCCACCGTTGCCGCCGGTGCACGGGTCGGTCCCGGCACAGGTCGTCTCGGTCCAGCTGTATCCGTTGCCGAAGATCAGCCCGCCGTTGGGGTTGTCGGGGGTGCCGTCGCCGATGAAGACCCGGAAGAACTCTGCGATGGGATTTCCCGTTGCTGCCGCAGTCACGGCAGCGGCGGCGTTGGTGTGCGATGTCGTTGCCGTCTGCTGGTCGCGGCGGGCGATCGCTGCCGCCGCCCAGCTCACAGGAGCCTGTATCGGCGCGGTCGGTGGAACGGGGAGTCGAGATGTCGTCTTCGACTCAATGGCCGCCGCCTGCGCCGGTGCGGCGACCGGAATGACGGAGGGAACGTCTTTGGGCTGGGTTTTTGGTGTTGGACCAATTTCTACCGAGTCGGTTTCGGTAGTGGGTTTCTCGGAGGCCTTATTTGGCAGGGGCAGACGTCGCTGGAGATCCGGTGCTACAGGCTCGAGAGCACCTACCAACGTGGGTGCGGGTGAGGTCACCGGACCCAAGGAAGACACCGGCAAGGGGGCTGCTCCGCCAGCGGATGGTTTCGGACCCGTCAAAGCTTGACGAGGTCTGCTGTCTGGAGTTCGGGCACCAGGATTGGACGGTCCGGTCCTGTCGGATTGCCTACTGGCGTGGGGTGTTCGGGGGCCCGGCTGTGAGCTTGCCGTTTCCGGTCGTGAGGATGATGCGGACCCCGCGTTCCTTTCTGAGTCGGGGGATGCGGCAGCAAGACCAACCCCGAAGACACCAATTGTCGCGCCGATCCCCATCGCGACTGCCAAGCCACCAACACGACCCACAAATGCAGAAGCGAGCATCGACAACCCCCGTTTGATCCCCAGGAACTACTACAGCATCTCTACGACCAAGCGCCGAAGCGCTTGTGACCGAGGACCATAGCCGAGACACGGCAGAAGCGGGAGTTCCGCAGAATGAGAATCCGATGTCGGAATCATCATGAGAATCTCCCCGAATCAGCGGATCCCTTTTACATTTCAATTGAAATGTATTGTCCGGCAGGCAGTCATCTAGCGGACTAGGCATTCTGCGGTGTTTGGTCGCGAAGTCACTGTTGTGGGATATTTCGTTGACCAGTGGGGTGACGGCGATGCCGTGGGGATTCTGCTGGCGACGGTCGGGTGAGTAGGGGGAAATCGTGCGGGCTTGTGGGTGTGTGGGCAGGGTCGGCGGCTTGGCAGTGGCTCTGGGGATTGGTGCTGCGGTGGGCGGGCTGGGTTCCGGTATTGCCGGAGCGTCGACCGGCGAGGCGTCGGATTCCTCGGCCAAGCAGGATTCCGCTGCGCCATCGCCGGCACGTGCTGAGGCCTCAGGTTCGGCGTCGCAGTCGCGGGTCGGGCGAACTGTTGCTCGGCAGCCTTCAGCGGGTCGGGGGCCCGGCCGGGTCAGCGGTGCCCGTATTCCGCTCGCCCAGAATGACGCCGATGGCGGTGCCGCGGCTCTTCGGCTGGATTCCGACACGTTGAGTTCAGCGATTCCGGCCGACGGGTTGTCGCCGACTGATCGGGCCTCGATTGCTGTTGCCGAGGATGGCCTTGTCCGGCCAGCCGCATCCCTAGAAGCTGATGTTCTACCTCCAGCGTCTTTTGTCGTCGCCGTCGCCCCGCCGGTCTCGGAGGCAGCCGCTGATGCGCCGGTAGCGGCTGCAGCAGTTGCACCCAGTGGGTCTGTCGATGCCGTTGATGGGGGCTGGTCGGGGTTGCTTCCGGGTGGCCCGGTGGAGTCGGCGATGTCGTGGGCGATGGTCGCTGCGGCCCGTCGTGAAACGAGAAATCGCCCAACTGCCGACATCGCGCCGGTGGGCAGGGTGTCTGCAGGGGAGCTGCGAGATGTTGAGCGCGTTGCTGCGGCGGCGGCGACGGTGGACAGCGGAGATGTCGTCGAGGCGCTGAGCCCGGTCGCTGCTGTGACCCAGGTTGATCCGATCACGGCGATCATCCAGCAGGTCCAGGCCGTGATCAGCGGAATCGTCGAGGCCGTCACCCAGGTCATCAACCAGGTCGTCACGGTGGTCAATCAGTTCGTGACGGCGATCGTCAACATCTTCGTCCCGGTCGCGCCGGTCAACTCGGCTCCCACCGCGACCGATCCGACAGTGGGTTCACCTGATGCGATCACCGGTGTGGTCACCGGAATGGTGTCGGCCACCGACGCCGACGGCGACGTCCTGACCTACAGCGCTCCTTCCAACACCACCAAGGGCAGCGTCGTCATCGACTCCGCTACTGGTGTTTTCACCTACACCCCGACCGCCGCCGCACGCGAGAACGCCGCCGACGCCGAAGCGACCCCCACCGACCTAGCCGACAGCTTCACCGTCACCGTGACTGACGGTAATGGTGGATCGACCGATGTCGTTGTCGCCGTGTCGATCAGCCCGCTGACCACTGACCCCACCAACTCTGCACCTGTTGCCGGAACCCCGAACGTCGGTAATCCTGATGCGACCAGCGGAGTGGTGACCGGCAAGGTCAACGCCAGCGACCCCGATGGGGATCCACTGACCTACACCGCCGGTGCGACCACGGGTAAGGGGAGCGTCGCCATCGACTCTGCTACTGGTGTTTTCACCTATACCCCGACCGCCGCCGCACGCCAGAACGCGGCCATGGATGATGCTACGGCTGCCGACAAGTCCGACACCTTCACAGTCACTATCAGCGACGGCCAGGGCGGGTTGGCCGATGTCGCGGTCGCTGTGGCGATCAGCCCGCTGGCCGCCACCCCCACGAACATTGCCCCGGCCATCTCAACCCCGGCTGTCGGCAATCCCGACGTCGTCACTGGTGTGGTGACCGGCAAGATTAACGCCAGCGACCCCGACGGGGATGTCCTGACCTACACTGCCGGGACTGCCCCGAGTAAGGGCAACGTCGTCATCGACGCCAGCACTGGTGCGTTCATATATACCCCGACCGTCGCCGCCCGGCAGAACGCCGCCAAAGTTGAGGCTACTGCTGCTGACAAGGCCGATGCGTTCACCGTGACCGTCACCGATGGCAGAGGCGGAGCGACGAGCGTGCCGGTCACGGTCGTGGTCAGTCCAGCAGTTGGGGAGCCTGTCGATGTGGCTCCGACAGTTGTCTCAGTTCCGGTTGGACGGTACGCGTTCGATGTCGTTGTCAGTCAGGACGGGCGATGGATATACACGGCGAACTACGACGATGGGACGGTGTCCGTCGTTGATGCGCAGACCATGACGGTGACGCGGACGATCGCCGTTGCGCCAGACTGGTGTGCTGGCATATGCCAGGGTCCCCTGACGCTCGTCTTGAGTCCCGATGGAAGCCGCCTTTACACCGCTGGTGGGACTACTCCTGTGTTCAACTCCGATGGCGAGGTTGCCTATTTCAATGGCTACGGGCCTGTGAGTGTCATTGATGCAGCGTCGGGGGCGGTCATTGACAGGTACGACGACGACCCGTGGATGGGCGGGGGATTTCTCTCGACCAGCCCCGACGGGCAGAGGCTTTACCTGGGCCGCAGTGGGTGGGGCTCTGGGCAGCCGGACGGGATCAGGGTTATCGACCTCGCCACAGGGACGAGCAGCTACGTCGGTGTGACCTCCATTGTGGGCGAACCGAGCGCTGACGGCAGGACCATCATTTTGATCGATTCGTTCAACGACGGTTCTGTGGACGCGTTCGATTTGGCGAGCAACTCCCAGCTGTGGTCGACCCCCCTCCGTGTCTCCTACAGGGACTACCACGGGTACTCCGTGGCCTCGACGGGTGGGCGCACATATGTGAGTGTGTTAGGTGCCAATTCGACCGGCGTCGCTGTATTGGACAGCGCCACCGGAAACGTGATTGCGATCGTGCCCACAGGCCCGTATGACCCCTACAACGGTGATGGCGGCCTCATGTATCTGGGGCTTGAAGCGAGCCCGGACGGCACTAGGGTGTATATGGCCGGCAATGGGAATGGCACGTTGTCCGTAATCGACACCGACACAAATAGTTTGATCACCACCGTTGAACTCGGGGGAAACCCAACCGGTTTGGCCGTCAGCCCCGACGGTAGAAACGTATACGTCACCGATCGGATAAGCGGCACTCTGTCAGTGATCTCATTCAATTGATTTCCTTCTCCACACCTCGCGAACACCCGTTTCCGGTATGTCCGAGGTGGGTAGTCCTCGGTTGTCCCACTTGCTGGTTGTCTGACTTGTTGACTGCTTGCCGCGTCGGAACGCTGGCTCAGATGGAACGTGTCGAGATCGGTGGGTGGGGTGGCGGGACAACTCTGATCGTGTGATGTCGTGTCGCAGCAGTGCCACCGCGTGGTGGTGGTGTCGGTGTCCGGTGGTTTGGCCATCGTGTTGCTTGCCGCCGAGGGGTTGGCTTGATGGAGGCATGCCGATCCCGGGCTCCGGCGCTTTGCGTTTCGGGGCGTCGGTCGAGGCGAGGATGAGGCTATGGATGTAGTTGTTGGGGTTGATGCTCACCGGAGCACGCACACCCTGGTCGCGGTCGACGAGGTGGGTCGCAAGCTGGCTTCGAAGACGGTCGGCACGCGAAGTGACTCGCATGCCCAGGCGGTGCGTTGGGTGCGGGCCCGATTCGGTGCCGCCGCGGTGTGGGGTGTGGAGGATTGTCGCTCGGTTACCTCCCGGCTGGAGCGTACGAAAGAAGAATTTCGAAATCCCCTTGTGCGCAACATCTGTGGATACCCACTGCCGTATGTCCGGCAGACATGGGGTCCGCTGAGTCGCATCGTGACCTAGGGTGCGACGTATGGCAGGGCTATCACGGCGGACAATGCTTCGAACCAGTGCTTTTCTCGCGGCAGCGGCGGCGGTGCCCTCCGCGGCGTGTGCGCGAAAGCCATCTGGGGCTCCCGCCGCCTGGCCGGAACCCGAGGCATGGCAGGCGCTTCAGGACGAGGTTGGCGATCGCTTGATCAGCACGTCGCTGCCGTGGCGGGATGCGACGCCGGAGGTCTTCGAACTCCTGAAGAACCCGTTCTGGAACGAGGAGCAGCCCGGCTCTTTGCAGTCCACGGGTTGGTACAAGGCCTGGACGGCCGCCGCTTCCCCGAAAGCGGTCCGGGCCAAGCAGGCCGGCGATATCGTCGCCGCGGTGAATTTCGCCCGGGACAACGGCGTCAGACTGGTCGTGAAGGGTACCGGCCACGACTACCTCGGACGAAGCAACGCCGCGGATTCGCTGCTGGTCTGGACCCATGACATGCGAGAGATCACCATGCACGACGCCTTCGTTCCACAGGGCGCCCCGCCCGGAACCCCTGCCGTGCACGCGATGACGGTCGAAGCCGGAACCCGCTGGCTGGAGGCCTATCGGGCGGCCACCGCCGCCGGGCGATTCGTCGCGGGCGGCGGTTGCACGAGCGTGGGAGCCTGCGGCGGGTTCACCTTTGGCAGCGGCTTCGGCCCGTTCTCCAAGCGGTACGGGACCGGTTCGGGTGGGATCGTGCAGGCCGAGATCGTCACGGCCGACGGCGAGGTTCGCACCGTCAACCAGTTCAGCGAACCGGATTTGTTCTTCGCGCTTCGCGGCGGCGGGGGTGGGACGTTCGGAATCGTCAGTCGGGTGACTCTGTTGACTCACCCGATTCCGTCGACGGTGGGGATCGTCACGGGCTCGATCAACGCCGCCAGCGATACCGGATATCGCGATTTGATCGAACGGTTCGTCGCGTTTTATCCGGCTGCTCTGGACAACTGGCACTCGGGAGAGTCGGTGGCGTTCGGGCCTGATAACGAACTCGGCTTCCGACTGACATTCCTGGATCTCCCGGAGTCGGAAGCCCGCGCTGTGCTCAAGCAGTTCACCGACCAATTCAGCAGCCGCCCTGATGAATACACCGTCAATCCCACGTTCCAGTTCCTCGATTTCAAGGATCTGTGGAACCCCGATTACTGGGATCGAGTAGACCCCGATTTCATCACCAGGGATCCGCGGCCGGACGCTCCCGAGTACCAATTCTGGTGGACGGGCAACCAGGGTGAACTCGGCTCCTTCTGGGGAGGCTACCAATCTCGTTGGATCGCAACCGGTCTGATGCGCGATGATCCCGGGCGGATCGCCTCCGCCTTCTTTGAGGCATCCCGTCTGCGGCCGTTCATCTTCCAGGTCAACAAGGGCCTGAGCGGGGAACACCCGGAGGCCAGGGCGCGGGACGAGGAAACGGCCCTGCATCCGGGCTGTTTCGAGGCGGCGGCGCTGGTGATCATGGCCGCGGCGCAGCAATACGCGTACCCGGGGGTGCCGGGACATGAGGTAAACGAACAGCGGGCTCGTGAACAGGCCGATGCGCTCAACCGGGCGATGGAATTGATCAAGGAGGTGACTCCGGGAGCGGGTAGCTACTCCACCGAAGCCGACTTCTTCCTAAAGGACTGGCAACAGAACCAGTGGGGGTCCAATTACCCGCGGCTGCTGGACATCAAGCGCACCTTCGATCCCGGGAACGTATTTCGCGTGCATCACGGGGTCGGAAGCGAGCTCTAGCCCTTGAGCGAGCTTTAGCCTCGATCCACCGATGCGCTAGGTCCAGGCGGGTGTCGGAATAGAGAAAGTGCCCTCTGAACTGGGATGATTTGAGTTCTCACACAAAATCTAACCAGCACAAGAAAGGCACTTCCGGTGAAAGTGTCCCACAGATTCAATGCCGATTCGGCTGTGTTCGACGACGACCACCTCGTGTCGTGCGCGGGGCTGGTGCCGGCCCGTTCAAGTCGTCGAGCGGAAAGGCGCGCGATAAGACGAGTAGGCGCGAGACCGGCCGGTGGATCGAATTGATGCTGAACCACATGCGATCCGCGATATCGCTGGACGGTGCGGCGCGGTCATCACATTGTCTGCCTGCTGACTGCGATCGCATCTGTCAAATGCTTTAGACCGGCGGTGGAGCCTGAGGAGCCTAGTGTCACTAGAAGACAAATACGCTGATCAAGCCCAAGGGTACAAAGCGGTTGATGATTTCGATGCTCTGCCTTTGTCTGGGCCTGGCCGGTGGGCTGAGATTCCTGGCGGCACCTTGTACACCAACGATGCGAACGTCTTGTTCCTGCGGGGCGACGGTTCAGTCACCGCAAGCGCGGTGTTCCAGCGGCTCGATCAAGCGTATAAAGCGGGGGCAACCGCTGCTGAAGCGTTCGATTCGTTGAAAGGCGAAGCCGCCGTGGTTACCGGTGACCTTTCGGAGCTAGCCGAGTAGCCGTGGGGCGGGAGACATCCCGCCGAAAAAAACAACTCTCGGCGAAATGTCCAAGAATTAGTCCCGCTATCCACCGGCCTGTCGACTGTGCGGCGAGATGTCGTACCTGCCGCCCAGTGATTTATTGCACAAGCGTGCCATTATTTTATAGCTAAGCTAAATACCTTGCTGTGTCCGCCCCGGGGTGCTGGCATCAGACGCCACCAGTTCGTCGAGGTCATCGCCCCGGGAGCGCACAGTGCCGGGGCTGCGTGTACTCGGGGGCCACATCGGATCGGAATGGCGCGCCTTTGCAGTTGGTTCAAACCCGCCGTGCATATGGACTCCCCGGAAAAGGGACTCGGCACGTCCGCGCCGTCCGCAGTTCGTCCGTAGCAGAACTAACAACAGCTTGTTTCGACCAATGTGACCAACACTCTGAGCTGGGAAATTGTTGCCCGCCCATCGCAGCTTGACCATACAAACGCCGAGAAAAGCGGACTGTAAATCCGTCGGCGAAAGCCTACACAGGTTCGAATCCTGTACCTGCCACCAGGGTTTATTCGAAACGGCGGGCCAACAGGCAACTAAGGGATATTGTTTGTCGACCTCAATCGGGCGAGCCTATCGAGAGCTGAAATGTATGAGCCCAAGTAGTGTCAAGCCGTCGCTCAGACTCACGCGCAGGCTGAGAGGTGGTGGACTTGCCGCATTGGTCGCCGGAGGCGCAATAGCTGCGACGATGGGCGCAGCTCCCACCGCGACTGCAAGCTGCGTCGCGTTCTCCGGTATAGGCAACAGCACTGATTGCGTCAGCACTGTCGGCAGTATTGCAATTGCCATCGGGGATGGCGCGACAGCGACCGCCACGGCTACGTTCGCTGCAGCTGTAGCAATTGGAGATGCTGCTGTGGCGGTCGCCGACCAAGGAGCCTTCCTTATCGCCAACGCATGGGGCGACACCAGTCAGGCTCGGGCAGCGTCGGGCTATTTCGCAATCGCAACGGCTATCCATTCGGGGCATGCCGACGCGCTGACGGGCAACCTGAACTGGGCAACTGCGATCGGCGCCACCACTGCGAAGGCCGGTATTGGTAACGGCAACCGCGCCCTAGCAATCGGAAACGACACGGATCCATCTGCGGGCATCCACGGAGCGTTTGCGCTCGATGGCAACGGCAACGTGACAATCTCTGTTGGAAACGACAACAACGCCAGCACCAACTTGTCCACCGGTGGCCGAGCCTTCGCGTTCGGGGACAACAGCGTTGCGAACGTCTTAGAGGCAAGCGGTAGTTCTGCGATCGTGCGCGGCAGCAACAGCACTGCTTTCGTTCAAAACAACGCTTCACAAGCGATCGTCCATGGCGACAACAGCACCGCGACCGCCGCCAACGGAGCCAACAATCGAGCTGTTGTCTGTGGAAACGCCAGTACCGCACGTGCCATTCTCGGCGGCAATAACCGCGCGGAGGTGAACGGGGACAACAGTTCAGCAGCAGCTCTTGGAGGCGACAACAATTCCGCCTCCGTTCACGGCAACAACAGCACCGCGACAGCGGGCCCGGGGAGCAATTTCCATATCGCAGTTCGGGGGGACAACGCCACCGGCAATGCTCCCGCCGCCCTGAGCTCTAGCCGCCGGGCCCGATAACGCACACCGTGATCCCGGTAACGGTTGATTACTCCTCGACGGTTGGCGTCCTTCATCATCGGGGATTCCAGACGACAAAGAGGGCGCAGCGAACGCATCGCCCGATCGCTGAGCCCGGCCTGCCGCTCCCTGGCCAGCGGCCCTGGTCGCAAGAGTTGGCCACCGACGAGCTCGACGACATCGACTCCCCGACAAAGGCCTCGCTGCGCCACCGCCTTTGGTGGCTGCTACCACTAATTCGGACATAAGTACCACGAAATCGGACGTATTCCTCGTCGGACGGCGGCCGGGTGTCGTTGGTGCCAATAGCCTTTCGAGCTGACGTTGTCCTGAGAAAGAGCTAAGCCACAACAGTGAAGGTAGCCATGGATTCTTCTGACATTTCGGTGAGCGCCGGCAACGAACGGAGTCTGCGGGGGCCCGCCGCCTCCAGCCACGTCGGACGCGTGGGGGCGCTCGCGGTCGCACTGGGCATCGGGGCTGCGCTGGCGTCGATGCCGGCGGTTGCGGCAGCGGATGCCGGTGACGCCGCGGGTTCGAAGTCCCAGGACACCTCGAGTGTCTCCGCCAGGGAGTCCAAGGCGACCAGCAGCACGGGGGCTAGGGGCGGTTCCCGAGGAGCAGCCCCTGCGGCCGCTGATGAGAGCGGTGCGGGATCGTCCCGGTCGTACGGCGCGGGTGCGTCTGCGGTCGGGACGAAGTCGGCCAAGGGTGGCTCGGGTGTTCCCGGTTCGGCGGCTGCTGCCCGGTCGAGCACCGTTGTGGAGGTTCGGCCAGCGGCCACGGCCACCCCTGCGCAGGCGGTCAGCGAAGGTTCCGCTCTGTCCGAGGTGGCGGGGTCCGCGGGGGGGCCGGCCGACTTGCCGGCCGCGGCGCCGTTGACGTGGGCGGCGGCGGCGTTCGCGCGTCGTGAGATCGGCGGCATGACGTCGACCAATTCGGCTTCGGCGACCGCCTCGGCGGTCGGTTTCTTCCCGGTCGGCCCGCTGGGGCTGTTCGGCAACGGCACTGAAGAGCATCCCGATGGTGGGCTGATCTGGGGTAACGGTTTCTCCTGGGATGACACCACCTGCACCGGTACCGATGCTTGCACCGGTGGCAATGCCGGGCTGATCGGCAATGGCGGTAATGGTTTCAACGGTGGTGACGGGGGAGCGGCCGGGTGGTTCGGCAACGGCGGCAACGGCGGCGCGGGTCTTCCCGGCGGTGCCGGCGGCGACGGCGGCGCCGGCGGATGGTTCCTCGGGAACGGCGGCGACGGCGGTGCCGGCGGATCGGTGATCTTCGGCGCCTCGGCGGGCGGAGGCGATGGCGGCGACGGCGGGCACGCGGGAATACTGTCGCTGTGGGGTGTCGGCGGTAACG
>JAGQTS010000277.1 GCA_020438895.1 Mycobacterium sp. | reverse complement strand
GGTCTTTCTTACGTCTGCCGAATGCCATCACAAACTCGCATGTCCGCCGGAGGAACCGTGGCCGCCATCGCCACGGGATGTTTCAGCCAGTCCGGCCTCGTCAAAAGAGGCCACCTCGACCAGCACGGGTAACTCGACCCGCTGGACCAGTAACTGGGCGATGCGGTCGCCGCGCCGTATGACGATCGACTCCGCCTGATCGAGGTTGATCAGTGCCACTTTGATCTCGCCGCGATAGCCCGCATCAATCGTGCCGGGACTGTTGACGATCGAAAGCCCAACGCGCGCAGCCAGACCCGAGCGGGGATGGACCAGACCCACCATGCCCTGCGGTATTGCCACGGCAATTCCCGTGGGAACCAGCGCGCGCTGGCCCGGCTCGAGCTCGACGTCGCGGGCACTGAACAGATCCACCCCGGCATCGCCCTCGTGGGCCCGAGCGGGTAGCGGTAATTCGCGGTCGAGACGAACCACCGGGAGATCAATGAGCACGAGGGCAAAGACTACCCTTGGAGGGGTGTCTGCCCCGCGCGTGACCTCGCAAACCGTGCGTTTTCGCGAACGGCTGAGGGTCCCCTGGTGGTGGTGGCCGCTCGGCGTCGGGGCGTCAGCGGTACTCGCATACGAGGTCAACCTCGGCGTCCGGCCGCTTCCCGACTGGGTTCCCTACACAATCCTGGCGATCGTCGCAGCCGCCGTTCTGCTGTGGCTCAGCCGGACCGAGGTCCGTGTAGTGAGTACACCCACAGGCATCGAGCTGCTGGCCGGCCCCGCCCACCTGCCGATGTCCGTGGTGAGCAGGTCGGCGGTTGTTCCGCGGTCCGCGAAGTCAGCCGCGCTGGGGCGTCAACTCGACCCTGCTGCCTACGTGCTGCACCGGACATGGGTGGGGCCGATGGTGCTGATCGTTCTCGACGACCCCGAGGATCCGACGCCGTATTGGCTGATCAGCACCCGCCACCCCGAACAGGTGCTCGCCGCGCTGCGCAGCTGAATTGTCCGACCGCCGGCGCGGCACGCGCGGTCCCGCGTCAGGCCGCGCAGTCGGTGCAGATCTTGAGGCCGTTCTTCTCACTGGCCAGCCGGCTGCGGTGGTGAACGAGGAAGCAGCTGGAGCAGGTGAACTCGTCGGCCTGTTTGGGCACAACCCGCACCGACAGTTCCTCGCCGGAGAGATCTGCACCCGGCAGTTCGAAGGACTCGGCCGACTCCGTCTCATCGACGTCGACAACTGCGGACTGCGCCTCTTTGCGACGCGCGGTGAGTTCCTCCAACGAGTCCTCGGACACCTCGTCGGTCTCTGTACGCCGTGGGGCGTCGTAGTCAGTTGCCATATCCACTTCCCTCAATGAGGACTCCAAGCTGAGCCTCAGCAGAGCTTTGTATCAGCGTCGAACGCCTCCGCCAAACGATTACTGCCCGGATTAGCGGAAACCGAAGTGTGATTTCCATCACTATTCGCCACCGGAGTGTTGGAGCAGGCAGGAGATCGGGCCATTACAGTGCTCTCGTGGTCGCACTCATCACCGATGGCACGTCGCTCGACAAGGACGGTCAGCCGTTCCAGCGGCGTAACTACCGGCCGGCTCTGATCGCGCTGGGAGTGCTTGCAGCGGTCACCGCCGTCGTGTGGGGGGTGGTGCTGACCCGGCCGGTGACCGTCGTGGACACCGCGACCTGCAACCCGCCTCCGACGCCCAGCGACGCAACGGCGCCCACGCTGGGTCAGCGGGTGTCGGGTTCGGTTCTGATCGACGTCGCACCCGCCAAGCTGGCGGAAACCAACATCCGGGTACTCAATGCGAGCGGGCAGGGCGGGCAGGCGGGTGAGGTCGCCGGCGCACTGCGCGACCTGGGATTCGCCGCGCCGACCGCCGCCAACGATCCGATTTACGCCGGAACCCGGCTGGCCTGCCAGGGCCAGATCCGGTTCGGTGAATCCGGAAAAGCTGATGCCGCGGCAGCGTGGCTGGTGGCGCCGTGTGTGGAGCTCTACCGAGACGACCGCGAGGACGATTCGGTGGATCTGGTCATCGGGACCGACTTCACCTCGCTGGCCAACAGCGACGACATCGCCGCAGTACTTTCCGGGCTCAGGCCCGGCGCCGTCGAGCCCGCCGACTCCGCCCTGCTCCGAAAAATTCACAACGACACCTGTTGATGCCCGGCCCCGCAGCCGGTGGAGCCCGCCCGGGCAGAGTCACGGCAGCGGCGACAGCCCACCCAGCGCGCCCAGAACTTCCCGAAGCTCCTCGACGACCCCCGGCGCGGCGGCGATGAGGACATCGTGTGACCCGGCGGGAGCGAGCACCACTGCGCCGGCCTCCGCCGCGATCAGGGCGGCGGCTGCCCAGTCCCACACGTTCAAACCGTGCTCGTAGTGGGCATCGAGACGGCCCGCGGCGACGTGGCAGAGGTCCAGAGCGGCAGACCCGAACCGACGGACATCACGAACCCGCGGCAGCAATCCGGCGAGCAACTCCGCCTGGGCCGCTCGCCGCCGCGGTTGGTATCCGAAGCCGGTTCCCAGCAGAGCCATGGAGAGGTCCGTGACTTCGGTGCACCGCAGGATCCGTGACTGACCGTCCACGATGACGGTTGCGCCCCGGCCGCACGCGGCGGAGTAGATCTCGCCACTGACCACGTCGGCCACCGCGCCGGCGACTGAGGCGCCGTCGACCTGCGCCGCCAGCGATACGGAATATGCCGGTATCCCGTACAGGAAATTGACCGTGCCGTCGATGGGATCCACCACCCACCGCAGCGGCCCCGGGCCGTCCGCCGGACCGCCCCCCTCCTCCCCCAGGATCGCTTCGCCCGGGCGCAGCTCGGCGAGCAGGTCGCGCACCAGCCGTTCTGTCTCGGTGTCGACGACGGTCACCGGATCGGTGGGGCTGCTCTTGGTCCGAACCGCGTCCCAGCCATCCGTGGAGAAGACCTCGGCACGGCGTCGCCGCACGAACCGGGCAGCCAGGTCCACAACCCGCTCAGCCGTTGTGCGCAATTCATCGACATCAACCCCGGACATGAGTGCTATCGCAGCACAATCTCGCGTGGCAATCCCACTTGGCGAAGACAGCGCACCCACTACTGTTGGGATCCGACCGATGGGAGATCCGCCATGACATCGACCGAGCCCAGCACGCCCCGCCAGGCCCTCGGCGTCGATGTGGGTGGCAGCGGCGTCAAAGGGGCCCTCGTCGATCTCGACACCGGCAGGCTCATCGGTGAGCGATTCCGCCTCGATACGCCACAGCCCGCCACTCCCGAAGCCGTCACCGCGGCGGTGGCCGCCGTGGTAGCCCATTTCGGCTGCGACGGGCCACTCGGTGTCACCTATCCCGGCGTGGTGGTCGACGGTGTGGTGCAGACCGCAGCCAACGTCGACCGCGACTGGATCGGGGTCAACGCCGCCGAGGCGTACAGCAAGGCCATGGGCGGACGCCAGGTCACCGTCCTCAACGACGCCGACGCCGCCGGCCTGGCCGAGCAACACTACGGCGCCGGCCGGAACAGAAGCGGCGTGGTTGTCCTGCTGACCTTCGGCACGGGTATCGGGTCAGCTGTCATCCATAACGGAATGTTGTTGCCCAATACCGAATTCGGCCACATCGAGGTGGGCGGCAAGGAGGCCGAGCACCGGGCGGCGTCCTCGGTCAAGGAGCGCAAGGGCTGGAGTTACCGGCGCTGGACGAAGGAGGTCACCAGAGTTCTGGTGGCCGTCGAGAACGCCATCTGGCCTGACCTGATCATCGTCGGGGGAGGTATCAGCCGGAAATCGGAGAAATGGATCCCCTTGCTGAAGAACCGCACGCCGGTGGTTGCGGCTGAATTGCTGAACACCGCCGGCATCGTGGGAGCCGCGATGGCGGCCGCCAAGGCCCAGGCCACACCCTGATCTCGGGCGTCACTGGCCGATGGACTCGCTGTTGGTCGTTACAATGGCGCACGGCGGTCGCGGACCGGAAGCGGCGAGGCTCGCTGAAGCGGTCCGGCCGATACTTCCGACAACCGACGCATTCGGTGTGACTGTCCACGTCCACCGCAGACTGCATGACCGAAAGGGTGTACGTGGCAGCGACCAAGGCAAGCCCCGCTACCCAGACCGCCGCGGCTCCCGCCAAGAAAGCCGCCGCCCCACGGGCGAAGGCAGTCAAGGCCACCGGCGCAGCGAAGGCGACGAAGGCGGCCGCGAAAACCGCGGCCGCGGCGAAAGCACCCGCCAAGGCCGCAGCGAAAACTGCAGCAAAGACCGCTGCCAAGACCCCGGCAAAGGCGGCGAAAGCGCCCGCCAAGGCCGCTGCCAAGGCACCGGCCAAGACCACCCGCAGTCGTGCCAAGAAGGCCGCGGCGGCCACTGACGGCGCTCCGGCGGCGATCGTCGCCGACACCGATGTCAGCACCGACGATGTCGGTGCGCTCGCGACCGAGCCTGAGATCGACACCACCGCGGAGGCCGCCGAAATCGACCTCGCCGACCTCGACGAGGTCGTGGAATCGGTAGACGATGAAGCACCGGCCGCGGAGGCCGCCGGCACGGAGCCCGCCGAGGCCGAGGCCGCGGAGGATGAGGAGATCGGCGAACCGTCCGACAAGGACAAGGCCTCCGGTGATTTCGTCTGGGACGAGGAGGAGTCAGAGGCTCTCCGGCAAGCCCGCAAAGACGCCGAACTGACCGCCTCGGCAGACTCCGTACGGGCCTATCTCAAGCAGATCGGCAAGGTGGCTCTGCTCAACGCCGAGGAAGAGGTGGAACTCGCCAAGCGCATCGAGGCCGGCCTCTACGCCACCCAGCGAATGGCGGAAATGATCGAGTCCGGGCAGAAGCTTCCCGTCCAGCAGCGCCGGGACATGCAGTGGATCTGCCGCGATGGCGAGCGGGCTAAGAACCACCTGCTCGAGGCCAACCTGCGCCTGGTGGT
>JAGQTS010000276.1 GCA_020438895.1 Mycobacterium sp. | reverse complement strand
CGGCGGTGACGGCGGTAACGGCGGCGCCGGCGTAGACGGCAGTGGGGTCACCCCCGCCGGTGGAAACGGTGGCCGCGGTGCGTCCGGTGCAGACGGGGGCCGCGGTGGATGGGGAGGGAACGCCGGTGAGGGCCGCTACCTCTTCCTGATCACCGCCAACGGCCTCAACGGCAGCGGCGGCAACGGCGGTGTCGGCGGCAACGCCGGCAACGGAGGCACCGGCGGCAAGGGTCGCGACGGCGTGGAGCTCAGTCCCGACGGCGGTGCCGGTGGGGTCGGCGGCCAGGCCGGCGGCAACTTCGGCCTCGGAGGTGTGGGCGGCAAAGCGGGCGCCGGAGGCACCGGCGGCAGCGATGGCACCGATGGGGCGGTCGGCAACAGAGGCACCGGAGGCCGGGGCGGGCACGGTGGCGACGGTTGGGACAGCGACGACCCGGCAACCAACGGTGGTATGGGCGGTGTCGGTGGTCGTGGCGGCTCCGGCTCGCCACTCGGCTCAGGCAACGGCGGTCTCGGCGGCAACGGCGGCGCTGGCGGTGACCACATCATCAGCGATGCGACCGCCGCAACCGCGGGAGCCGGCGGCACAGCGGGTGATGGCGGTGATGGCGGTGACAGCCTCTTCTTCCCCGGTACCGCGGGCAACGGTGGTAGGGGCGGAAACGGGGGTACCGCAGTCAATGACATCGGCGACGCGAACGGCGGAAACGGAGGTGCCGGCGGCGCCGGTGGTGAGGTGACCGGAAACGGTGGAACCGGCGGGAACGGCGGTGACGCAGATCTCGGGGGCGGCCCGGGCACCGGCGTCGCCGGCATCGGTGGCACCGGTGGCACTGGTGGCACCGGCGGCACGGCTGGCGCTTCGGGAGCGAGCGGGGTGGTTATCCCCTAACTGACGAGCCTCCAGTCTCTGGCGGAGACAGAGGGCCCGGTGTCGATTCGTCGGCATCGGGTCCTCTGCCATCTGCGCACGTCGGGCCGGTTCATCGCGACCGCCAGCGAGTTCGCAGCCCGCGTATCGGATGCCACAAGGTCCGTCTGGGGCAATGGAGTGATGAACGGATGGACCTTCAAGCGGATCGTGATGGTCGTCGGACTCAGCGCTGCCGCGCTGACCGCCGCGTCGGCCGAGGATCGAAGTGTGGATATGACGGCAGCGCCGCCGTCGCAGTCGAGCACCGTGCTGCCCGGTGCACACGCGGCGGCGTCGCACAACTGGAGCCCCCTGTCAGGATTGAACTGACGACCTTTCGCTTACAAGGCGAGTGCTCTACCACTGAGCTAAGGAGGCCTGGGAAGACCCTATCTGGTCACTCGTCCTCGTCGCGGAACGGCCACAGCCGCCTTCCGGGAAGCGGAATGCGTTCGGCGATGGTGCTCAGCGGGTCGACCACCCGAGTCATTGCCACCACCGCCTCGCGGAGCATTTCTACGGTCGGGGTCAAGGCCTCCATTCCAGGAGCGAGGCGGTTGAGCGAATCGACGACCACGTTGAGTTGGTCGAGGGGGCCGTCCTTGGCGGTCAGTTTGTCGACGAGACCGTCCTCGGCCAGCAGCCGTTCGGCGAGGCCGTCCTCGGCCAGCAGCCGTTCGAGCAGGCCGTCCTCATCGAGCAACTGGTCCACCAGACCGCCCGGTGCCAGGGCTCGGTCCACGCCGCCGCCCTCGGCGGTCAGCCGCTCGAGCACCCCGTCCGGCGCGGTGAGCCGGTCGATCAGTCCACCCGGCCGCAATAGCCGATCCAGTGGACCGTCCTGTGCCAGGGCCCGGCCCAATGGGGCGTCATCGTCGAGCAGGGAAGCGATCTTGTTGGCGCGCTCGATGGTGACATCCAGGCCCAGCAGGTGCACCATGGAGTCGCGAGCTGCGGGAACCGGGGACTCCCCGAGAGCCCCTTTTGCCACCTCGAATGCCGCGGACGTGATCACCATCCCGGCGTCAGCGGCCGCAAGACCGATTTTCACCGGTGCGATGGCCAGGTCCACCATCACCTTCGCCATATCCATCCGGCCAGTCTATGGCCGTCGATTTTCGATTCGACGCAAATCCCGTTCACAGCAATCTCACAGGACATGTTCGGCGAGAAGGCGGTGAACGGGAGGACGATTGGTGGCATGTGCCCAGCTGTGATCCAGCGAGACACCGAGTCGGTTCCCGAGGCGCGCGTTCTGGTCGTCGATGACGAGGCGAACATCGTCGAATTGCTCGCGGTCAGCCTGAAGTTCCAAGGTTTCGAGGTCCATACCGCGACCAGCGGAATGGCGGCTTTGGACCGGGCCCGCGAAATTCGTCCGGACGCGGTGATCCTTGACGTGATGATGCCGGGGATGGACGGTTTCGGGGTGCTGAGCCGGTTGCGGGCCGACGGCATCGACGCGCCCGCGTTGTTCCTCACCGCCCGTGACAGTGTGCAGGACAAGGTAGCCGGCCTGACCCTCGGTGGTGACGACTACGTCACCAAGCCGTTCAGCCTTGAGGAGGTGGTTGCCAGGCTTCGGGTGGTGCTCCGGAGGGCCGGAAAGGGCGCCGACAGGCCGCGCAACACCCGACTGACATTCGCCGATATCGAGATCGACGAAGAGACCCATGAGGTGTGGAAGGCGGGTGAACTGGTCGCACTGTCGCCCACTGAGTTCACGCTGCTGCGCTACTTCGTCATCAACGCCGGCACCGTGCTCAGTAAACCGAAGATTCTCGATCATGTGTGGCGCTACGACTTCGGTGGCGATGTCAATGTCGTCGAGTCCTACGTGTCCTACCTGCGCCGCAAGATCGACACCGGGGAAAAGCGGTTGCTGCACACCTTGAGGGGAGTCGGATACGTGCTGCGGGAGCCCCGATAAAGGACAAGGTCGACACTCCGGAGGCCACCGTTCGGCTGAACCGTGCGTTGCCGCTGCGGGTCGTCCTCGTCGCCGCCATGCTGTTGCTCGTTGCCTGCGGCCTGCTCACCTCCGGCGTCGCCGTGACATCGATCCTGCGTCACAGTCTTTTCGAACGCATCGATGAGAACTTGATGGAAGAGTCGGCCGGTTGGGCTCAGGAACTGCCTGAGGACATCCCGACGGATAGCGGACCAAACCCCGCGCGGCCACCCTCGAACTTCTTCGTCCAAACCATCGACGAGAATGGCAACTATTGGGTGGCGGTCAATGACGGCAGAGCCCTGCCGGCCCTTCCGGATGACGGCGACGTGGGCCCGGTGCCGGTCACGGTCGGGTCGATCGATGATCCGGTAATCCGTTGGCGCGCAGTCTCGGTGTGGGGCCCGAGAGGTGACTGCGTCACCGTGGCGGTGGATCTGACCGAGGTGCAGTCCACGTTGCGCTCGCTGATCTGGCTGCAGACCGGTATCGGCCTCGGGGTCCTCGTTGTGCTCGGTGTTCTCAGTTCCATGGTGGTTCAACGCAGTTTGCGTCCGTTGGTCGAGATGGAGGAAACGGCGGCGGCTATCGCTGCCGGCGAGCTGGATCGCCGTGTTCCCCAGCGTGATCCCCGCACCGAGGTGGGTCAACTGTCCTTGGCCCTGAACGGAATGCTGGCGCAGATTCAGCGTGGCGTCGCGGCCTCAGACGCCTCGGCGTCCCAAGCGCGGGACTCGGAGGAGCGGATGCGTCGGTTCATCACCGATGCCAGCCATGAGTTGCGGACCCCGCTGACGACCATCCGGGGCTTCGCCGAGCTCTACCGTCAGGGAGCTGCCCGCGATATGAACCTGGTGATGGCGCGGATCGAAGGTGAGGCCCGCCGGATGGGGGTGCTCGTGGAGGACCTACTGGTGCTGGCCCGCATGGACGCGCAACGCCCCCTTGAGCGCCGCCGGGTGGACCTGCTGGCATTGGCCAGCGATGCCGTACACGATGCGCGTGCGGCGGCGCCGTTGCGTGCGATCACATTGGAGGTGCTTGACGGACCGGGCACCCCGGAGGTGATCGGGGATGATGCCCGGCTGCGCCAGGTGCTGGGAAATCTGGTCGCCAATGCGTTGCAGCACACGCCGCCGACGACGCCGGTGGTGCTGCGGGTCGGAACCGCGGCCGACGATGCGGTGCTGGAAGTCGAGGACGCGGGTCCGGGCATCGCTACGGCGGACGCACAGCGGGTGTTCGAGCGGTTCTACCGCGCTGATGCCTCCCGAACCCGGGCCAGCGGTGGCACCGGGCTGGGCCTGTCGATCGTCGACGCGCTGGTTCGCGCCCACGAGGGGCGGGTGTCGGTCAGGGCGGCACCCGGCGAGGGGTGCTGCTTCCGGGTCGAGATTCCCCGGGTGACCGAAAGCGAGGTCAGTTCAGTTCCGCCAGCGCGGCTTTGATCCGTGCCTGCGCGTCGTCGAGCGATTCCGGGGACGGATTGCGATCGACATTGGCGAAGCCGAAGTCGGTCAGGTTGTAGGCCGGGAAGACGTGGACGTGCAGGTGCGGAACCTCCAGGCCGGCGATGATCATCCCGGCACGTTCGGCGCCGAATGCGCGGCACACCGCCTGCCCGATCCGCTGCGAGACGCTCATCACCCGGTTGAACAAGGCCGGTTCGACGGTCTGCCAGTTGTCCACCTCCAAGCGGGGTACGACCAGCGTATGGCCCGGCGTCATCGGCTCGATGGTGAGGAACGCGACGATCTCGTCGTCGGAGTAGACGAACCGACCGGGTAGATCTCCGTTGATGATCGAGGTGAACACCGATGCCATGGAGTACAGCCTAAGCCTCGATCCGTGGATCGACT
>JAGQTS010000275.1 GCA_020438895.1 Mycobacterium sp. | reverse complement strand
TCGACTTGGGGAACGGGTTGGGCTTTTGGAAGACCATCCCAATCCTCCGACGAACCTCTACCGGGTTGACCGCCTTGTCGTAGAGGTCGATGCCGTGGAAGCTCAGCGTTCCCTCCACCCGGGCCGACTCGATCAGGTCGTTCATGCGGTTGAAGCAACGCAGGACGGTGCTCTTGCCGCAGCCCGACGGCCCGATGAAGGCCGTGATCTCGTGCTCACGGATGTAAAGGTTGACGTCACGCACCGCCTTGAACGATCCGTAGAAGGCCGCCAAGTCCTCGGTGCGGAACACCGGCGGCACCTCGGGCGGTGTCGTGTCGGCAGATGCGCCATCAGTTGCGTTCACGGCGGCCTCGGGGCGGAGGTTTCCCAGGACTGACACGGCTTGTCTACTTCTTCCTGTCGAAGCGATTTCGGAGAACGATCCCCACGGTGTTGATCCCCAGAACCACCGCCAAGGTGACCAGGATCGCGGCCTGGGTGTTGCCGTTCCACTTGGCGGCCGGGCGGGTTGCCCAGTCGGTGATGATCATCGGCAGAGCGGTGAAGTCACCTCGCAGCTCACCCCAGTTTCCGCCGGAGAACACGCTGGTCTTGGCCCCCATGAAGAACAACGGGGCCGCCTCGCCCAGGGCACGGGCCAGACCCAGGATGGTCCCGGTGAGCATCCCGCCCATGGCGTTGGGCAACACCAAGGTTCGGGTCACCTCCCACCGGGTCGCTCCCACCCCGTACCCGCCTTCGCGCAACGAGGCCGGTACGGCCCGAATCGCCTCGGCCGAGGTGATCACCACGATGGGCAGGACCAGGATCGACAACGTCAGGCCCGTGGAGAGCAATGTCGTCCCACCGGTCAAGCCCGAGAACGGCCCCTTGACGAACAAGGCGAAACCCAACAGCCCGTAGACGATGGCGGGCACACCGGCCAGGTTGCGGATCACCAGGTTCACGATGCGGGTGAACCAGTTGTCACTCGCGTACTCCTCCAGGTACACCGCGGCAGCCACCCCCATCGGGAAGGAGATGAGCGCCACGATCACCGCCGATGTGACCGTGCCGACCGTTCCCTGGAACACACCGGCCTTCTCGGGCCGCACCGAGAACGGGCGCAGAAGGAAGTCCATGATCCCTCGGCTCGAGAACACCTCCAGCCCGGCCGGCGCCACCGACACGATCAAGGCGACCAGTGCCACCAAGACGATCACCAGACACGACACCAGGGCGGCCTTGAACACCGCCCCCGCTGAATCGGAGCGGTTTCCCTCGATACGGGCCCGGACGATGTCCTTGGTGAGTTCGGAGTCGACGAGAGCCATCGCGTTCAGTACTTCTGTCGGACCCGGCGTACGAACCGGTCGGCCACGAGATTGAGCGTGAGGGTGAAGGCGAACAGGATCAGACCGAGGAAGAAGGCACTCTGGAAGGTGTTGGACGCCCCGGCGACGTTGTCGGTACCGGTGGCCACCGCGGCCATCGCCGCGGTGACGGTGGTACCGCCATCGAGGGGAGACGTCGGTCGGGTCGGTACACCTCCCGCCGCCAGGAACACCACCATCGTCTCGCCGATGGCCCGCGAGATCGACAGGATCAGCCCGGCCACCAATCCGCTCACCGCTGCGGGGACGACCACCCGGATCACGGTGGTGACCTTCTTGGCCCCCAGCCCGTAGGACGCCTCGCGCAGGTTGAGCGGCACAGCTCGCAGCGCGTCCTCTGCCACCGACGTCATCAGGGGGATCGTCAACAGCCCGACCGCAATGCCGGCCACCAGCAGGTTCTTGGCCGGCGCCCCGGGGAAGATCCGCTGCACCAACTCGGGGGCGATGAACCGGATGGCGAAGTAGCCGACGACCACCGAAGGTATCGACGCCAAGACCTCGACTACCGGCTTGACCGAACGGCGCACCCGCGGCTTCGCGTACTCCGAAAGGTAGATGGCGGCCCCCAGACCGATCGGGCCGGCGACCAGCACCGCCACCAGCGTCACCCACAACGTGCCCAGGATCGGCGACATCACCCCGAAGCGACCCAGGCGCGGGTTCCAGATCTCATCGCCCAGATCACCAAGACGAATCGAGGTGACGAACCCCATGGCGTCACGGAACAGAACCGCCACGATGGCGACGCTGATCAACACCGACGTCGCCGCCGCCCCGGTCAACGCGAGGTGCACGAGACGTTCGGTGCGGTTGCGGGTCGGGCTTCCCGCCAGGTCTTCCAGGCGCAGACCGGTCGGGCTGTGCGGTTCCACGGTGCTCATCGTCGACCGGGCCCCTCGCGCCGTTGCACCCAGGCCTCCTGGGTGGGGCGGTAGTCGGCGAGGGGGATGTAGTCGACGGCCGACACGAAGTCGTCGATTCCGTCGAGGTAGAAGTCGACGAAAGCCGACACCGCCGGGCGCCGGGCTGAAGCGACGTTCACGTAGACGAACAACCTCCGGGCGATCGGGTAGCTCCCGTCCTGGATCGTTTCGACCGTCGGTTCCACGCAATCTCCGCCCGGTTCCTCGGCGATCGGCATGAGGCGCACACCGTCGGCCACCGACGCAAAGGCGAACCCGACCCAGCCCAGCCCTCCCGGATCGGCGGTGACCCCCTCGATGATGGCGTTGTCGTCGGGGCTGGCCGAGTAGTCGGCTCGGGCCGTACCCACCCTGTCCTCGGCGAGATGGCCGGACTCGACCCGGGCATCAGCGGTCGGTTCGATCACCAACTCGACGAAGCTGTCATAGGTGCCCGATTCGGTGCCCGGAGCGGTGATCACCAGATTGCGGTCAGGAAACCCGGTGTCGGACCCCAACTCGGCGGAGAGGGGTCGGGCATCACGCCAGTTGGTGAACCCCTCGGACTCGGGGCCGATCAACGCGTACAGATCGGCGAAGTTGAGACAGTCCATCCGGTTGGACTCGGGAGCGACCACCGACAGGCCATCGATACCTATCTCGAGCTCCACGAAGCTCACCCCGGCCGCGTCGCAAGCCTCGACCTCAGCCGGTTTGATCGGCCGGGACGCGTTCGCGATGTCGGTCGACCCGTCGCAGAACAGCTTGAAACCGTCGCCGGTGCCGGGCCCGTCGACCGACACATCAGCTCCCGGGTTGACCCCCATGAAGTCCTCGGCCGCCAACGCGGTGATCGGTTCCACCGTCGAGGACCCCGAGATGATGATCGATCCCTTCACCGAGCCACCCCCGGCCACGTGGTCCACCTTCTTGGTGCACGCCCCCGCGGTCAGGCCCACGAGGGCGATCACCACCGCAAACGCCATCGCAACCACAGTTCGAGCCGGCGTCGGAGGTCGCAACTCCTGACCGGGGAACTCCGTGGTCGACCTCACGCCCACCAAGGTAGGAAGCAGGGGTGTCGCCCCCAAAGCGACGAGGTGAACAAAAGGTGAACGCACCCCGAACACTCGGGAGGACTTGGCGCCAGCTGCCGTCAGCGGCTGGTGCCAGTGCCCCCGACTGATCTCAGCCCTCTCGGGTCCCGACCATACGGTCAGCCCACACAGTCACGGTGTCGGCACCATCTTTCAACGGGACGTAGTCGGCTTCCTCCACGAAACCGTCCAGGCCATCGAGGTAGAAGTCGACGAAACCCGACAGCGAAGCGTTCTCTTCGGCCTTGGCCTTGTTCACGTAGA
>JAGQTS010000274.1 GCA_020438895.1 Mycobacterium sp. | reverse complement strand
CGAGAAGCCGGAGGCGGATCGCGCAGTGGAGCCGTCTGCCCGGGCTCGTTCGACCCAGTCACCCGCGGGCACATCGACGTTTTCGAGCGCGCGGCCGCCCAGTTCGACGAACTGATCGTTGCGGTACTGGTCAACCCCAACAAGACGGGGATGTTCAGCGTCGGTGAGCGAATCGCGATGATTTCCGAGGCGTGTGCGCATCTACCCAATGTGCGAGTCGAGCAGGGGCAGGGTCTGGTGGTCGACTTCGTGCGAGCTCACGGCCTGAGCGCCATAGTCAAGGGTTTGCGAACCGGCACCGATTTCGAGTACGAGGTGCAGATGGCCCAGATGAACAAGCACATCGCAGACGTCGACACCTTCTTCGTTGCCACGGCCCCGCAATACTCGTTCGTGTCCTCGTCGCTGGCCAAGGAGGTGGCCAGCCTCGGCGGCGACGTGTCGGCGTTGCTGCCGGATGCGGTGAACCAGAGGCTGGCGGACAAGCTCCGACGGTGAGCCGCCATTGAGATCGACGTGAGCGCTGCGCTGCTGCGCAGAAGTGCGACCCTGATGTCGTTTTCGGCGTGGCGAGAGGGAATTTGCAACACACCGTGTCGCCAGCACTGCCGCACAGGCAACACCAGGCACACTAGTCCCACCAACTAGTTGCCTGGAGGGCGCCGTGTACCGAGTTTTTGAAGCGCTCGACGAACTGAGCGCCATCGTCGAAGAGGCCCGCGGTGTACCGATGACGGCCGGCTGCGTGGTTCCCCGCGGGGATGTATTGGAGCTGGTCGACGACATCAAGGACGCGATCCCCGGTGAACTTGATGACGCCCAGGATGTCCTTGACGCCCGCGACGCAATGCTGCGCGATGCCAAGGAGCACGCCGAGGCGACGGTGACAGGGGCCAACGCCGAGGCGGAATCGGTGCTCAGCCACGCCCGAGCCGAAGCCGATCGGTTGCTCGCTGAGGCAAAGTCCCAGGCCGACCGAATGGTCGCAGAGGCCCGGGCACACAGCGAGCAGATGGTCGGCGAAGCCCGGGAGGAAGCCTCTCGGCTGGCCACGTCCGCCAAACGCGATTACGAGGCTGCGACCAGCAGGGCCAAGGCCGAGGCGGATCGTCTGGTGGAGAACGGCAACATATCGTACGAGAACGCCGTGCAGGAGGGGATCAAGGAGCAACAGCGGTTGGTTTCGGCAACCGAAGTGGTCCAGGCCGCCAATGCCGAGGCTGCTCGGCTCATCGACTCCGCGCACGCCGAGTCCGATCGCCTGCGCGGCGAATGCGATATCTACGTCGACAACAAATTGGCGCAGTTCGAGGAATACCTCAACGGCACCCTTCGGTCAGTCAGCCGCGGCCGGCACCAGTTGCGGACCTCTTCGGGCACCCACGACTACGTGCAGCACTAGCACCATGATGGGCCGCCGCTAGGATCGGCCCATGGCATCGGCAGGCGCAGGATCGCGATCGCCGCTGGTGTTCGATGTCTCCCGGCTCGGGCGGCGCCCCGGAGCGATGATGACCGTATCCCATGCGGTGCCAAGTCCGGCGCGGATCGGGTTGGAACTCATCGCGATTCAGCCTGGTGTGGGGATGAGTCTCGAGCTTCGCTTCGAGTCGGTCTCGGAAGGAATCCTGGTGTCCGGGAACGTGGTAGCGCCGACGGTCGGCGAGTGCTCACGGTGCCTGGAGTCGATCACCGGCGCTGTGGAGATCGCTCTGACCGAACTGTTCGCCTATCCGGACAGCGTCACCGAGTCCACCACCGAGGCCGACGAAGTCGGACATGTCGTCGATCAGACCGTAGACCTCGAGCAGTCGATCGTCGACGCTGTCGGGCTGGCTCTGCCGTTCGCTCCGTTGTGCACACCGGACTGCCCAGGATTGTGCCCGCAGTGCGGTGTTCGGTTGGCCACCGCCGAGCGAGGTCACTCCCACGACGTGATCGACCCCCGTTGGGCCAAGCTCGCCGAGATGGTGACACCTGACGACGGGTCCAGAGGGCGGGATTCGTGACACCGCACCGAGAGGAGTTGCTGGCGGCGTTGGGCGCGGACCTACCCGACGACCTGCTGACGACGGCGCTGACCCACCGCAGCTACGCCTACGAGCACGGCGGACTTCCCACCAATGAGCGTCTGGAGTTACTCGGCGACGCTGTGCTCGGTCTCGTTATCGTCGAGGAACTCTTCCGTCGCCACCCTGACAGTTCCGAAGGTGACCTGGCCAAGTTGCGCAACAGCATCGTCAACAGCCGCGCGCTGGCCGGGGTTGCGCGTGGCCTGACCAGCACCGGGCTGGGTGACCACCTGTTATTGGGCCGAGGTGAGGTCAATACGGGAGGACACGCCAAGTCCAGCATCCTGGCAGACACCGTCGAGTCTCTGCTCGGTGCGATCTATCTCGAACACGGCCTCGATGTCGCCCGAAAGGTGATTCTGCGGTGGTTCGAGGAGTTGCTGGATACCGCACCCACCCTGGGTGCCGCCTTGGAGTGGAAGTCCAGTCTTCAAGAACTCACCTCGGCTCGGGGGCTGGGCGTCCCGCGATACGAGGTGAGCGCGGAGGGGCCCGACCACGACAGGCGGTTCACCGCGGTCGTCTACCTCGGTGGCCGGCCCTACGGCCGAGGCAGGGGTCGATCCAAGAAGGTCGCCGAGACCGATGCCGCAGCGGAAGCCTGGACCGCGCTGGACGCCGAACCGGACGTGTGACATTGCCGGAGCTCCCCGAGGTCGAGGTGGTCCGGCGCGGTCTGGCCGAGCACGTCCTCGGAAGGACCGTCACGGGCGTGCAGGTACACCACCCCCGGGCGGTCCGCCGCCACGAGCCGGGAGCCGCTGACCTCACCGCCAGACTGCTGGGTACCCGGATAGCGGGAACCGATCGGCGTGGAAAGTACCTCTGGCTCGTCCTTGATGACGACATCACCGCGCTGGTGGTGCACCTCGGGATGAGTGGTCAGATGCTGTTGGGCGCTGTCCCCGACGTCAAGCACCTGCGCATCGCCGCGACGCTTGACGACGGTACGGAATTGAGCTTCGTCGACCAGCGCACCTTCGGCGGATGGCAGTTGGCCGATTTGGTCAGCGTCGACGGCAGCCGGGTGCCAAGACCGGTGGCGCACATCGCCCGTGACCCGCTGGATCCTCGTTTTGATCGCGATGCGGTGGCGAACGTGTTGCGGTGCAAGCACTCCGAGATCAAGCGTCAACTCCTTGACCAGACGGTGGTGTCCGGGATCGGCAACATTTACGCCGACGAGGCTCTCTGGCGGATCGGTGTCAACGGCGCGCGGATAGCCGCGAAGCTGACCCGCCGTCAGCTGGGAGAGGTACTCGATGCGGCCGCAGAGGTGATGCGCGAGGCGCTGCGCGAGGGCGGAACCTCCTTCGATTCGCTTTACGTCAACGTCAACGGCCAGTCGGGCTACTTCGATCGTTCACTGAACGTGTACGGGCGGGAAGGCCGCAACTGCCGCCGGTGCGGGGCGGTGATCCGCCGGGAGAAGTTCATGAACCGCTCGTCGTTCTATTGCCCGGCCTGTCAGCCGCGGCCCCGCCGGACACGGTAGAAACAGCACATGACCGAACTGTGGGTGGAACGCACCGGAATCCGTCGCTACACCGGCCGCAGTGACCGTGGAGCCGAAGTGCTGATCGGCTCGGAGACCGACGACGGTGTCTTCACCCCCGGCGAACTGCTCAAGATCGCCCTCGCCGGTTGCAGCGGGCTCAGCTCCGACCAGCCGCTGCGACGGCGACTCGGCGACGGCTACGCCGCCACGATCCGGGTCTCCGGCCAGGCGGACCGCGACGAGGAGCGTTATCCGCACCTGCGGGAGACCCTCGAAGTGGATCTGAGCGGGATGTCCGATGAGGAACGCGAGAGGCTGATGGTGGTGGTCGGCCGTGCCGTCGAACAGGTCTGCACCGTCGGACGGACGTTGAAGGCCGGCACGCGGATCACGTTCGAGGTCTCCGGTACCGACAGGCCATCCGATGCCTGACGTCCGGCTCACCGCCTGGGTGCACGGCCACGTTCAGGGTGTGGGATTCCGCTGGTGGACACGTTCGCGGGGACGTGAACTCGGCCTCAACGGGTATGCCGCCAACCAGCCCGACGGCCGGGTGCTGGTGGTCGCCGAGGGACCCCGGCCGGCCTGCGAGCGGCTGCTCGAACTGCTTCGGGGGGCAGGCACACCCGGGTCGGTGGAGACCGTCGTCGCCGACTTCACGCAGGTAGGGCAGTCCTCGGCCCCGATCGAGCCGGGATTCCGCGAACGCTGACCACGGCCGGGCCCACCCCCGCCGGTAGGCTGCCACGTCGTGTACCTGAAGAGTCTGACGCTGAAGGGCTTCAAGTCCTTCGCCTCGGCGACGACTCTGCGATTCGAGCCGGGTATCACCTGTGTGGTCGGGCCCAACGGATCGGGTAAGTCCAATGTGGTCGACGCGCTCACCTGGGTGATGGGGGAGCAGGGAGCCAAGACGCTGCGCGGCGGCAAGA
>JAGQTS010000273.1 GCA_020438895.1 Mycobacterium sp. | reverse complement strand
CACGGTGAGAGCGAGTGGAATGCCCAGAATCTGTTCACCGGTTGGGTCGACGTCGATCTCACCGACAAGGGTCGCCGCGAGGCGGTTCGGGCCGGGGAACTGATCGCCCAGCTGGACCGGCTGCCCGATGTGCTGTACACCTCGTTGCTGCGCCGGGCGATCACGACCGCGAACCTGGCTCTCGACAAGGCCGATCGGCACTGGATTCCGGTGCACCGCGACTGGCGGCTCAACGAGCGTCACTACGGGGCATTGCAGGGCCTGGACAAGGCCGAGACGAAAGCCAAATACGGCGACGAGCAGTTCATGAAGTGGCGGCGCAGCTATGACACTCCGCCACCGCCGATCGAACCGGGCAGCACCTACAGTCAGGACCGTGACCCGCGATACGCCGGTATCGGTGGCGGACCGCTGACCGAATGCCTGGCCGATGTGGTGGCCCGGTTCGTGCCCTACTTCGAGCAAACCATCGTCGGTGACCTGAAGGCTGGCCGGACCGTCCTGATCGCCGCGCACGGCAACTCATTGCGGGCCTTGGTGAAGTATCTCGATGGAATGAGCGACGCCGAGGTCGTCGGGCTCAACATCCCCACCGGGATTCCACTGCGCTACGACCTCGATGCTGATCTGCGGCCGGTCACCCCGGGCGGTGTCTACCTCGACCCCGAGGCCGCCGCCGCCGGTGCCGCGGCAGTGGCCAGTCAGGGCGCTGCGAAGTAGAACGGCCGGTTAACGCCGGTGGAACACTTCGCACGGGGAGTGTGACGTCGCCCGGCGACGGTCTCGTGGTGTTCTCCTGAACCCGCTGCGCTGCGTACGCTCGGCCTGTGAGCGTCGGTGCGGGGATCGCGGTCGCCCTCGCAGCTCTGGTGGGACTGGTCGGCGGATTCTGGATTTCGCGTCGCTACCCGCGACCGGCCGGGTCGAGTGCTGCACGGCCGACCGCGGCCGGGTTGACCGTTGCTGAGACGCTGTCGCGCACCGTCGCGCTCGCCCCGGTCGGAGTGGTGGTCGTGGACAAGCTGCGTGACGTCGTGGTGTCCAACCAGCGGGCCGCCGAACTGGGGCTGGTCCGGGACGGACTGCTCGACGACCGGGTGTGGGCGGCGGTCCAGCGAACCCTTGCCGACGGTGCCGACGTCGAGGTCGACCTGTCTGCCCCGAACGGGACGACCACCGGCCGTCGGGGACTGTCGGTGCGGGTTCATGTTCGGCTGCTCAGCGACGTGCACCCCCGGTTTGCGGTCGCCTACCTGCACGACCAATCCGAGCAGGCCCGGATGGAGGCCAGCCGCAGGGACTTCGTGGCCAACGTCAGCCATGAGCTCAAGACGCCGGTCGCAGCGATGGGCGTCCTTGCGGAGGCGCTGCTGGAGTCCAGCGATGACCCGGATACCGTGCGCCACTTCGCCGGAAAGCTGCTCACCGAGTCCCAGCGCCTCGCTGACATGGTCGGTGAGCTGATCGAGCTGTCCCGGCTGCAAGGGGCTGAGCGGCTTCCCGATCTGGTGTCGGTGGACGTCGACGGTGTTGTGCAGGAAGCGATATCGCGGCACAAGGTGATGGCGGATAACGCCGACATCACCGTCAGCACCGACGCGCCCAGCGGTTATCGGGTGCTGGGGGATCAGGCCCTGCTGGTGACGGCGGTGGCGAACCTGATCTCCAATGCGATTGCCTACTCCCCCAACGGTTCCACAGTGTCGATCAGCAGGCGGCGGCGAGGCGACGAAATCGAGATCGCCGTGACCGACCGTGGTATCGGCATCGCGGTGGCCGACCAGCAGCGGGTCTTCGAACGTTTCTTCCGGGTCGATCAAGCCCGTTCGCGGGCCACCGGCGGAACCGGATTGGGTTTGGCGATTGTCAAACATGTGGCGGCCAACCACAACGGGAACATCCGGCTGTGGAGCCGCCCGGGTACCGGATCGACCTTTACCCTGACTATCCCGGTGTACAACGAGGAGGTTGCATGACCAGGGTGCTGATCGTCGAAGACGAGGAGTCCTTGGCCGATCCGCTGGCGTATCTGCTTCGCAAGGAGGGATTCGAAGTGGCCGCCGCGGCCGACGGCCCGTCAGCGCTGGCGGAGTTCGATCGTGCCGGTGCCGACATCGTGCTGCTCGATCTGATGTTGCCCGGCATGAGCGGGACCGACGTCTGCAAGCAGTTGCGGGCCCGATCCGCGGTTCCGGTGATCATGGTCACCGCTCGTGACAGTGAGATCGACAAGGTGCTCGGGCTGGAACTCGGAGCCGACGACTATGTCACCAAACCCTATTCGGCGCGTGAGCTGATCGCCCGGATCCGGGCGGTCCTGCGCCGCGGCGGGGAGTCCGAGGAGTCGATGTACACCGACCTGGTGCTGGAGGCCGGGCCGGTGCGGATGGACGTCGAACGGCACGTCGTCAGTGTCGACGGAGAGCAGATCGCGTTGCCGCTCAAGGAGTTCGATCTGCTCGAGTACCTGATGCGTAACAAGGGCCGGGTGCTGACCCGCGGTCAGCTCATCGACCGGGTATGGGGGGCGGACTACGTGGGTGACACCAAGAC
>JAGQTS010000272.1 GCA_020438895.1 Mycobacterium sp. | reverse complement strand
CATCAACGCGTCATCGGGTACTTCTGATCGAGGGCGATGTTCAGCATCACCACGTTGACCCTCGGCTCACCGAGGAAGCCCAGGCCTCTCCCCTCGGTGTGCGCCGCGACGAGGTCGCGGACGTCCTCCACGGGGGCGGCGCGCACCCTGGCCACCCGTGCGATCTGCAGGTCGGCGTACTCCGGTGAGATGTGCGGGTCCAGACCACTCGCACTCGCCGTCACCGCGTCGGTGGGCACCTGCCGATCACCCGAATTCACGCCGCGGACGGGCACGATCACGCCCGCCGAATAGTCCTCACCGGGCTTCGCGCACTCGACCGGGACGCCGTGGTAGCTGTCCAGAAAGGGGGTCCCGGTGGTATCGCACGACTCGTTGACGCTGATCACCCGGGTCGGGACCGGCACGTTCCCGCCAGCGCCGCGGCTTCCGATCACCGCCAGCACGGCACCGACTCCGCCGCCGGTGCAGAACGGTCGGGTGCCGTCCGCACCCTCACGTTCACCGATCGCCCTGCTGCGGGCGCAGACCTGGGTCAGCAGGCTGGGCCGCGTCGCACTGTCGACGATGCTCTCCGGGCCGAGGTTCGACGCCCCGGAGGACATCGGGTCGTACCCCATGCCCGCCGCAGATGGCCGACTCTGAAAGTAGTGCGGTAGTGCTGCGCCCTCGGGGTCGGTGAACAGTTGACCGATCAGACTGGAGGCCATAGGTCTTTCGTTGACGATGACGATGGAGCCATCGGCCTTTTCCCGCAGACCGGGGACCTGGGCGACCATCCAGATCAGGATCGGGTATCCGATTCCGACGACGGTGGTGAGCACCAGGAGTGCGCGCAGGGCCGCCCAGTGTTGGCGAATCAGACCGGCAAGGCTCATGTGTCACATCCCTGGCAGGAATCGGATGGCGAGGTCGATGAGGGTGATCCCGATGAACGGGGCGACGATTCCGCCGAGGCCGTAGATGTAGAGGTTGCGGCTCAACAGTTTTGACGCGCTGCCCGGTGTGTACCGGACGCCGCGCAACGCCAGCGGAATCAACCCGACGATGATGATCGCGTTGAAGATGACCGCCGACAGGATCGCCGACTGGGGACTGTGCAGACGCATGACGTTGAGCAGGTCCAGGCCCGGGAACAATGCGACGAACAGGGCCGGGATGATCGCGAAGTACTTGGCGATATCGTTGGCGATCGAGAAGGTCGTCAGAGCCCCCCGCGTGATCAATAATTGCTTGCCGATCTCGACGATCTCGATGAGTTTGGTCGGATCGGAATCGAGATCAACCATGTTCCCGGCCTCTTTGGCGGCCGAGGTGCCGGTGTTCATCGCGACGCCGACGTCCGCCTGCGCCAGCGCGGGGGCGTCGTTGGTGCCGTCGCCGGTCATCGCGACCAGCCTGCCGCCTTCCTGTTCACGCTTGATCAGCGTGAGTTTGTCCTCGGGGGTGGCCTCGGCCAGGAAGTCGTCCACTCCGGCCTCATCGGCGATCGCCTTCGCCGTGAGTGGGTTGTCACCGGTGATCATGACGGTGCGGATACCCATCGTGCGCATCTCGTCGAAGCGTTCCCGCATCCCGTGTTTGACGACGTCCTTGAGGTGGATGACACCGAGCACCTCGGCCGTGCCGACCCCGTTCTCCTCGACCCGTTGTCCTACGACCAGCGGTGTGCCGCCAGCCGCGGCGATGCCGTCGACCAGGGTGCCGAGATCGTCGGGAACGGCCCCGCCCTGGTCACGCACCCACTGCGCCACCGCGCTGGCGGCGCCCTTACGCAACTGGTGGCCGTTGTCCAGGTCCACCCCGGACATCCGCGTCGTGGCGGAGAACTCGACCCACTGGGCGCTGATCAACTCCCCCGGGGTTCGGGCCCGCAGGCCGAAATTCTGCTTGGCGAACACCACGATCGAGCGGCCCTCCGGTGTTTCGTCGGACAGGCTGGACAGCTGGGCGGCGTCGGCGAGCTGTTCGGCGGTGATCCCCTGCAGCGGAACGAAATCCGAGGCCTGCCGATTGCCCAGCGTGATAGTTCCTGTCTTGTCCAGCAGCAGGGTGTTGACGTCACCGGCGGCCTCGACGGCACGTCCGGACATCGCCAGGACGTTGCGCTGTACCAGTCGGTCCATTCCGGCGATGCCGATGGCCGACAACAGGGCGCCGATGGTGGTCGGGATCAGGCAGACCAGAAGCGCGACGAGCACGATGCCCGACACCCCATGTCCGGTCATCGACGGTGAGTCCGGCACGCCCGGGTTGTTGGCCCGCGAATAGATGGCCAGCGGTTGCAGGGTCGCGACGGCCACGATGAAGATCACCGTCAGCGCGGCCAGCAGGATGTTGAGCGCGATCTCATTGGGCGTCCGCTGGCGGTCGGCTCCCTCCACGAGGGCGATCATCCGGTCGATGAAGCTCTCCCCCGGACGTTGGGTGATCCGGATGACGATGCGATCCGACAGCACGGTGGTTCCGCCGGTGACGGCCGACCGGTCACCCCCGGACTCCCGGATCACCGGTGCCGACTCCCCGGTGATCGCCGACTCATCCACTGAGGCAATGCCTTCTACCACGTCTCCGTCGGCGGGAATGATCTGTCCGGCCTCGACCACCACGATGTCGCCCAGGTTCAGCAGCGGTGCGGCGATCTCCTCCTCTTGACCCGGTTGGCCGGGTTGCCACCCGGTCAGCCGTCGGGCCATGGTGTCGGCCTTGGCCTTGCGCAGTGACTCGGCCTGCGCTTTCCCGCGACCTTCGGCGACGGCTTCGGCCAGATTGGCGAAGACGACGGTCAGCCACAGCCAGGCGACGATCAGCCAGGCAAACCAACCCGAACCGCTGCCGGACACTGTTTCGCGAACGGCCAGAACGGTGCTCCACAGCGCACCGATCTCGACGATGAACATCACCGGGTTACGCCAGAGCGTCCGCGGGTCGAGTTTGGCCAGCGCTTCGGGCAGCGACGTCCACAGCAACATCGGGTCGAGCAGACCGCTGCGAATGGTGTTGCCAGACATGGTTAGTGGATCCCTTCGGCGAGTGGTCCCAACGCCAGCACCGGCAGATAGGAGAGCGCGACGAGGATCACTGTCACGCCGGCGACGAGGCCGACGAACTGGGGACGGTGGGTGGGCAAGGTCCCGATCGACTCGGGAGTGTGCCCCTGCCTCGCCAGCGATCCGGCCAACATCAACACCAGGATGATCGGCAGGAACCGCCCGAAGAGCATCGCCAGACCGAGGGCAGTGTTGTACCAGTCGGTATTGACCGAGAGTCCGGCGAAAGCCGATCCGTTGTTGTTGGCTGCGGAGGTGAACGCATAAAGCACCTCGGACAGACCGTGCGGGCCGGAATTGAGCATCCCTGCGCGTTGGCCGGGCAGCGCCATCGCGATCGCCGTTCCGGTGAGGACCAGCAACGGAGTCACCAAGAAGTAGGTCGCCGCCAGCTTGATCTCACGCGGGGTGATCTTCTTGCCGAGGTACTCCGGGGTTCGTCCGACCATCAGGCCCGCGACGAACACCGTGATGACGGCCAGCACCAGCATCCCGTACAGACCGGAGCCGACGCCGCCGGGAGCGACCTCCCCCAACTGCATGTTGACCATCAGCATCAACCCACCGAGGCTGGTGTAGGAGTCGTGAAACGAGTTCACCGATCCGGTGGACGTCAACGTGGTCGACGCGGCGAACACGGCCGAGTTCGCCACCCCGAAGCGTTGTTCGACGCCCTCCATCGCCGCGCCGGCGGAGACCGGCACCGTGCCGTGTGCCTGCAGTTGCATCCACATCGTCACCGACCAACCGATCAGCGCCAGCGTCGCCATCACGGCGGCGATCGCCACGCCCTGCTTGCTGCTGCCCACCATGCGTCCGAACGTGCGCGGCAACGAGAAGCCGATCACCAGCAGCAGGAAGATTTCGATCCAGTTCGTCCAGGGCTCGGGATTCTCGAACGGGTGCGAGGAGTTGGCGTTGAAGAAGCCGCCGCCGTTGGT
>JAGQTS010000271.1 GCA_020438895.1 Mycobacterium sp. | reverse complement strand
CCTGCTGACCGAGGACAACCTGCCCTCGTACCACCGGGTGATCGCCGACAACTTCTCGATGGACTCCGCGTGGGGCCACTGGGTCGGCCGGTGGACCGCCGAGGAGAACCGCCACGGCATCTCGATCCGCGACTACCTGGTCGTCACCCGCAACTGCGACCCGGTTGAACTCGAGGAACTGCGGGTCGAGCAGATGACCCGTGGATTCTCGCCGGGCCAGAACCAGCAGGGTGACCTGTTCGCCGAGAACCTCTTCGACTCGGTGATGTATGTCAGCTTCCAGGAGCTGGCCACCCGGGTGTCGCACCGCAACACCGGCAAGGCCTGCAACGAACCGGTGGCAGAGCAGTTGCTGGCGCGGATCTCCAACGACGAGAACCTGCACATGATCTTCTACCGCGACGTCAGTGCCGCCGGGCTCGACATCGCTCCCAACATGGCGATCCAGTCGGTGTACCGGATTCTGAAGAACTTCAAGATGCCGGGCTACACCGTCCCGGAGTTCCGGCGGAAGGCGGTCATCATCGCCACCGGCGGCGTGTACGACCCACGGATCCACCTCGATGATGTGGTGATGCCGGTGCTACGCAAGTGGCGGATCTTCGAGCGCGACGACTTCACCGGCGAAGGCGCCCGGTTGCGCGACGAACTGGCCACGCTCATCGAAGAACTCGAAGAGACCTGCGTGAAGTTCGAGGAAGCCAAGCAGCGCAAGCTCGAGCGCGACGCGAGGCTGGCCGAGAAGCGGGCCGCCAAGGCGCTCGCCGGAGCGGCCTCATAGTCGCCACCCCGTTGACAGCCACCACCGGGCTGCGGATCGGCCCACTGGCCCTCCGCAGCCCGGTGGTTTTGGCACCGATGGCCGGAGTCACCAACGTCGCGTTCCGGACGCTGTGCCGGGAACTCGAACTGGCCCGCAGCGGCACGGTGAGCGGGCTCTATGTCTGCGAGATGGTGACCGCCCGGGCGCTCGTGGAGCGCCACCCGGTCACCATGCACATGACGACGTTCGCCGCCGGCGAGTCGCCGCGGTCCCTGCAGCTCTATACGGTCGACCCGGCCACCACCTATTCGGCGGCGCGAATGATCGTCGATGAGGACCTCGCCGACCACATCGATATGAACTTCGGCTGTCCGGTACCCAAGGTCACCCGTCGCGGTGGCGGGGCGGCGTTGCCGTACAAGCGGCGGCTGTTCGGCCAGATCGTGGCGGCCGCAGTGCGCGCCACCGAAGGGACACCTATTCCGGTGACGGTCAAATTCCGCATCGGGATCGACCACGCCCACCACACCCACCTCGACGCCGGCCGCATCGCTGAGCAGGAGGGCGCGGCTGCGGTCGCACTGCACGCCCGTACCGCCTCCCAACGCTATTCCGGAGTCGCCGATTGGGACCAGATCGCGCGGCTCAAGGACGTCGTCACCACGATCCCGGTGCTGGGAAACGGCGATATTTTCGAGGCCGCGGATGCTCTGGCGATGATGAGCGCCACCGGGTGCGACGGCGTGGTGATCGGGCGGGGTTGTCTCGGCCGGCCGTGGTTGTTCGCCGAGTTGTCGGCGGCCTTCGCCGGCAAACCGCTCCCCGAGCCGCCAACTCTGGGGGAGGTGGCGGACATCATCCGGCGGCACGGTGAGCTCCTCGCCCAGCACTTCGGCGAGGCCAAGGGGATGCGGGACATTCGGAAACACATCGCCTGGTACCTGCATGGCCTGCCCGCCGGGTCGGATCTACGCCGAACGCTGGCGCTGGTCACGACCTGTGATGAACTCGATCGACTCCTGGACGAACTCGATCGCGACCTCCCCTTCCCGGTGACCGCCCACGGGGCACGGGGACGGCAGGGTTCCCCCGCCTCTGTCACGCTGCCCGCGGGATGGCTCGATGACCCGGAGGACACCACCGTGCCGACCGCGGCCGATGTCCTCAATTCCGGCGGATGAGGAAGGACGGGTCATCGGCAGACGATTGGCGAGCTCACCGGCTCAGTTAGTAGTATCGACACTCTGCTCACGGCCAACGATCTGAACCGGGTGCGTACGCCACTGCACCTTCGTTGCACGGCGCGTCCTCGCGCGAGCAGTACTTCACCGAGGCGGAGGCATTCTGGATCATGGGTGACGGCCGTAGCGCCACTCCTGGCCAGGACGACGAGACCCCCGGGGTGGCCGCCCGATCTGGCGGTCACAGCGAGGGCATCGCCGTCGCGGACCTGATCTCCCGGTTGACCGGTGCCCAGCAGATCACCCCGCAGACCCGCCGCGCCGCCGACCCCGACTACCCCGGGGATTCGGCCATCACCTCCCCGATCCCGTCACTGACCGCCGAGCGCGAACTGCCTGACCTCGCGGCGCTCAACCGCGGCCGGCGGCCGTTGGTCGCCGATCGTGACCCCGCGCTGGGGCAGCTGTCACCGCGCGCGCACCAGCGTCCAGTGGTGGCGCTGGCCCGGATCGCCGGGGCCCTGATCGCCGTCTGCGCGCTGGCCCTCACCGGCGCCCTGTGGCAGTGGCAGTCGGCCAAGAACAAGTTGCTGAACACCATCGCGGCTCTGGATCCCCACTCCGTCGACATCCGCGACCCCGGCGCCCAGGCGGGCGACGAGAACTTTCTCATCATCGGCGTCGACAGCCGCATCGGGGTGAATTCGGAGATGGGAGCCGGAGACACCACGGTGGCAGAGGGTTCCCGCTCAGACACCATCATGCTGGTCAACATTCCGGCCGATCGCAAACGGGTTGTCGCCGTGTCATTTCCACGCGACCTGGCGATCACACCGATGAACTGCCAGGCCTGGAATCCGGAGACCGGTGCGTACGGCCCTGTCTACGACCGTAACACCGGCGAGTGGAGTGACAACGAACGTTATACCGGCACCAAACTCAACTCCGCGTACGCCCTCGGCGGGCCCAAGTGCCTGGTCAAGGTCATCCAGAAGATGTCCGGGTTGGCGATCAACCGGTTCATGGCCGTCGACTTCGCCGGGTTCTCGACCATGGTCGATGCCCTCGGCGGTGTGGAGGTATGCAGCCCCACCCCGCTGGAGGACGCCGAGCTTGGTGTCGTACTCGCGACCGCGGGCCGCCAGACGATCGACGGTGCGACCGCGCTCAACTATGTGCGGGCCCGGTCGGTGACCACCGAATACAACGGTGACTACGGTCGGATCAAGCGCCAACAACTCTTTCTGTCATCGCTGCTGCGCTCCATCATCTCCACCGACACACTTTTTGACCTCAGGCGTCTGGATGACGTGGTCAACATGTTCATCGATGACAGCTTCGTCGACAACGTCCGCACCAAGGACCTGGTCCAACTCGGACAGTCGATGCAGGGCATCAATGCCGGCCGAATCACTTTCGTCACCCTGCCCACCGTCGGGTATCCCGACGAAGAGGGCAACGAGGTACCCCGCACCGAGGACGTCCGCGCATTGTTCGACGCCATCATCAACGATCAGCCGCTGCCGGGCGAGAACGACATGAACGAGACGTTGTCCCCGGTCGCAACCTCCCCGACCACGGCGACCACAACGGCGTCGGAGACCTACGACGACGGCTTCACCGCCACAGCGACCACGGCACCGACGACTCCCGAAACCACCACAGAGCAGGTCGCGGCGGTCGCTGCCGACCCACGTGACGTCACCGTCCAGGTCGCTCCCGCCGCCATATCGGCCGCCGGCCCGCTCACCGACGCTGACACTGTGGCCGAAAGCGCCACAGCACAATTGGAGCTCTACGGGTTCCGGGTACTCGAGCCCGACTACTACTCCGACTGGGGCAGCGCGACCACCACCACCGTCTACTACTCAATGGGCAACGAACAGGGCGCTGCAACGGTGGCCGCGACCATTCCGGGCGCCCGCATCGAGCGGATCAGCGGATTGGGCGAGACGGTGGTGGTCGCCCTCGGCCCGGAGTTCAGCACCATCACCTATCCGCAGGCCAGCGGCACGCCGCTGACGGTCATGGTCACCCACGCGGGAAGCACGACACCCACCACACTCCCCGACGATCTCACCGTGACCAACGGTGCCGACATCACGTGCGAGTAGCCGACGTTCACTCCCCGTTCAGGTTCTGGCAGGCAATGGGCTCCATCCCGCCACGTAAGCTTGGCCGATGCGCACCGCGTACCACGAGCAGCTTGATGCCCTGACCAACCAACTCGCGGAGATGTGCCGGATGGCCGGCGTTGCGATGGAACGGTCCACCCGGTCGCTGTTGCAGGCCGACCTGGTGCTCGCCGAACAGGTCATCGGCGACCACGAGAAACTCGTGTCCACCAGCGCCCGCGCCGAGGAAGCGGCATTCGTGCTTCTTGCCCTGCAGGCACCGGTGGCCGGCGACCTGCGCTCGATCGTCAGCTCCATCCAGATCGTTGCCGACGTCGAAAGGATGGGCGCCCTGGCACTGCACGTCGCCAAGATCGCCCGGCGCCGCCATCCGCAGCACGCGCTGCCCGAAGAGGTCAACGGCTACTTCGCCGAAATGGGCCGGGTCGCAGTGGATGTCGCCGACAGCGCCCGGGAGGTCCTGCTGTCGCGTGACCCGGACAAGGCGCGCCGGATTCGCGAGGAGGACGACGCGATGGACGACCTGCATCGCCACCTGTTCAGCGTGATGATGGACCGGGAGTGGAAGCACGGCGTTTCGGCTGCAGTCGATGTGACGCTGCTGGGTCGTTTCTACGAGCGGTTCGCTGACCATGCCGTCGAAATCGCCCGCCGGGTTATCTTCCAGGTGACCGGTCAGCTGCCCGAGGAGGAAGACGTCAAGACCTACTGATGCCGTCCGGCATCGTGGGTCAGCCGAAGCGGCCGGAGATGTAGTCCTCCGTGGCGCGCTGACTCGGGTTGGAGAAGATCTTGCCGGTGTCGTCGACCTCCACCAAGCGACCCGGCCTTCCGGTGGCCTCAAGATTGAAGAAGGCCGTCTGATCACTCACCCGAGCGGCCTGCTGCATGTTGTGGGTGACGATGACGATGGTGAAGTCGCGCTTGAGTTCAGCAATGAGGTCCTCGATCGCCAGCGTCGAGATCGGGTCCAAGGCCGAGCAGGGCTCGTCCATCAGCAGGACGTCGGGCTGCACGGCGATCGCGCGGGCGATGCACAGCCGCTGC
>JAGQTS010000270.1 GCA_020438895.1 Mycobacterium sp. | reverse complement strand
TCGGCGATCTCGGCGGGCTGGACGTGACCCGGCTTGCCGGTCTTGGGCGTCAGCACCCAGATGACGCCGTCCTCCCCCAGCGGGGCGATCGCGTCCATCAGGCGGTCGACCAGGTCCCCGTCACCGTCGCGCCACCACAGCAGCACCACATCGACGACCTCGTCGGCACCCTCGTCGAGGAGGTCGCCTCCGCAGGCTTCTTCCACATCGGCGCTGATGTCGTCGTCACAGTCCTCGTCCCAGCCCAACTCCTGGACGATCTGATCGGAACCGATCCCCAGCCTCTGGGCGTAGTTAGGCCCGCTGCCACCCGCGGCGACCACGTCTGGTGCTCTCCTTCTGCTCTCGTCCAGGCTGCTCTGATTCAGAACTCGTGAGGCCTATCGTCGCATGACAGCGCCGTGGGCACCGCTCCGGTGCGGCTATCGGTACGTGGCGTCGCACAACCGCAGTGCCTTGGAACGGGCTTCGTTGATCCGATCGATGACGGTGTTGAATTCCGACGGGGACGCCTGATCGGCTATCGCGGCGGCCGCGGCGTAGGCACCGTCGATCCACCCGGCCAGCGCATCCTGCAGCTCGGGCGGGATCACCTCGGTGATGCTGCTTTCCACCGCCTGCGCACTCTGATCGAGCGCGTCGATGGCCGGGCCCTCGGTGGACGAGACCGTGCCGCCCTCGCCGTTATAGGCGTCGACGTAGGCGTTGACCGCGCTGATGGCATCCGCGCTGGTGGTGGCGAGGATTTCACAGCTGTTCCGCATCGCCTGAGTGGTCACTGAGGCGCGCCGCTCGGACTCGCGGGCGCTGGAACTCGCCACCGCCCGCGATGACGACGCCGATACCGATGTGCGGTAGGCGGGGGCATCGGCGGCGTCGACGGTTCCCTGCCCGTCGGTGACTGACGTGCAGCCGGCCAGTCCCCCGGCCAACGCCGTGGCCATGACCGCCGTGCCGCCGGCCAGCGCACCCCCGATACGCCTCCGCCGGGCGCGTGTGATCAGCACACCGGCAGACGTTACCGGGTTCCCGGCTCGACGTGGGGTCATGCGCGCGACTATGCACCGCAACGGCGGCGATTGCGGCACGATAGGCGGGTGCGCCGCCACGCCTGCGCTGACCGAAAGCCACTCACGCATCGAAGGAGCCGAAGTTGACCCAGATCGCCGGCCAGGACAGCACCCAGGGCTCCGGGACGGCTCCGGAGTCGGACCGGGTCCGGGTGATCCGCGAGGGAGTGGCCTCCTACCTGCCCGACATCGACCCGGAGGAAACCTCGGAGTGGCTGGAGTCCTTCGACGACCTGCTTTCGCGCTCCGGTCCCGCCAGAGCCCGGTACCTGATGCTGCGGATGTTGGAACGTGCCGGCGAGCAGCGGGTGGCCATCCCGGCCCTGACGTCGACCGACTACGTCAACACCATCCCGACCGAGCTGGAACCGTGGTTCCCCGGAGACGAGGAGGTGGAACGGCGGTACCGCCGGTGGATCCGGTGGAACGCCGCGATCATGGTGCACCGGGCCCAGCGTCCCGGTGTCGGCGTCGGCGGTCACATCTCGACCTACGCTTCGTCGGCGTCGCTGTACGAGGTGGGCTTCAACCACT
>JAGQTS010000269.1 GCA_020438895.1 Mycobacterium sp. | reverse complement strand
AGGAGATGCTCGACTTCTGCGCCGCGAAGGAGGTCGCGCCGGAGATCGAGGTGATCCAACCGGACTACATCAACGAAGCTTACGAGCGAGTGGTGGCCAGCGACGTCCGGTACCGGTTCGTCATCGACACCGAGTCGCTGCGCGGGTAGCCGCGCGTTTTGGGGATTGCCGCGGTGCACCGCGTCGTCGCGCCGGGGCTTTGACTGAGCGCCGAACCGAGGCTAAGGCTAGGCTAGGGCAGGTCTAACAGCCATAGGTCAACGTGGGCGCCGGGCATCCGCATGCTGCATCAGCGCAACGCCGCCACAGCACCACCGCAAACCGCCCGGGCACCGGATGGCGACCCGCTGTGACCAAAATGCCCTTGACACGACCTACACAGCCAGTCAGGACTCTTCGTCGCTGTGTGCGTCATGACGCGGAGACTGGCCACTGCCCGACAGTGATCGGCGGGTTCCCATCCAGTACGCCACTGCGCCTACTCCCAGCACTACAACCGCACCGACCGCGGCCGACCACCCCGGATTGCCGTCGGTGACCGATACCTCGGCTGGTGCGGGCGGTCCGTACACACTCACCGGGGTGCGGTCCGGAACCATTTCCGGATCACGGCCGGCGATTCCGACCACCGCGTTATTGCGAAGCTGGGACCACATCCCCGAGCCCGCCGTCAGCCGGATCAACAGTTCATCGAGCTGAGCAGGTGCCCCGTTGGACGTCGCGATCAGCAGTGACCGCCTCCCGTCGAACACGGTCTGCAGCGAACCGAATCGGAGTTCTGGGTCGAGTGTCAACGTAGTTTCTTCGTCGCCGGGGTTGAGGCCCATCAGGGTCAGCTCGCTGTTGTCGGCGCTGACCGGCAGCGCGATCGACGTGTCGGTCCAACCGTCGGCACTGATGAGGATCGCCGGCTCCTCGCTTCCGATCGCCTGCTGGTAGGAAGTCAGCTGGATGGACAGCGGCACCGCGCTGATCCGCTGCAGCCCGACCACTATCTGCGTCGCCCGCACGGTGTCGGCGAAACCACCCTCACTGAGACCCACCTGCGCTCGCGGCATCAATGCCTGCGGCATGGATTGAAAGCCAGGGGGAATCGGAGGCTCGGAGGGGGTGCTTTCGACCAAGCTATTGCCATTGATCGTCAGGGTGATGGGCCGAAAGTCGCCACAGGGGCCGATGGCGCCGGTTGTATCGACCCCGATCGCGAGATTGGTGAAGCGCTGAATAAGCCGGTCAGGAACGTCGACCCAATGGTCGATGATGCCGTCACCGCCGGTCGACCACGAATCTACAAGCTGACCGTCGACGGAGGCGGTCACCCGCGCTCCGATATCGGCCGGGACAGGGGTGTGGGAGCCCACCACATGCACGCGATATCCCTGGGTGGGATGGCCGAACCGGGTCTGATCCAAAGCGATGCTCACTGTTGGAGACACCCCGACCGAACCAAGGGACGGCTGACCGAGCTGCTCCAAGGTCGCGGAGTCGCCCGGCAGCGCAATATTCGGGCTGAGGCTCTTGTCGGCGACTGCTTTGGTGCTCACGGCCAATCGCACGGAGGAGTGGGTGAGCAGCCGAGCCTGGTTGGTCAGCGTGCCTTCTGGCCCGGAGACGAGGAGCTGAGGTACTCCTTGGACGAACGACAGCGACACACCCTCGTCCGACCCCTGCTTGATGACGATCCGGCGTTCCATCGGCTGGGGCGGACCGTCGAAGTTGGCCACATCTCCGGAGAGCGGAACGAGCACCACTTGCGGAGACTTGCCGCGGTAGCGTACCTGCAAGGCGGCAGCCAACTGCAGCGCCGCTTCCGATTCAGCGCGCGACGGCGAGGAAGGCAGCCCGATCAACACGGTCTGCAACAGTGCAGGGAGGAAGTCGGCGATCGTCGCCGGTCCCACTTCCGTCCCTGCGTAGGTGACCGAACCGTTGACGAACTCAATCGGGTTCAGAGGATCCAGACAGTACCCGTCTTCGGCGACCGCGTTCAGGGTCAGTCCCAGTGTGGCCAAACCGTTGATCACCTCGACACCATCGAGTGGTATGACCAGCGGAGCCAGATTCGCCACTGGTAATCCGAGCTTGCCGACAGGCCGATCGCCCTGATCGATGGACAGAGTCCCGGACCGGATTTTGAACGGAAAATCCAGCGTGACGTTCAGCGCGGTCGGGATCAGGCCTGGCGGTACAGGGATCGACAATGACGCCGAACTGGACTCGCCGTAGAAGACCAGCGCGCTGCGGCCACCGAGGTCGTCCAACGGCAGGGTGGGCGCGACGAGCAGGCCCGGCGCTGGGGCCGGCATCTCAGGATCTTCCGGCGGCTGCGCGAAGACCAGCGGCGGGCCCACCACTACTGCAACGCCGATGGCTAAGGTTGCAGCGGCGATCCGGCCCCACAAACCCGTCCGCACGGCAGGAAATCTGTGCAGTTGAGTCTCCTTGCCCTCGCTGGAAGCCTTTTTCCACGTCAGCCTCAAAATACCAGCGCTCGCCGCGAATGCTGCGCAACGCCGTGCAGCCGTCGCAAACCCCCGCCAGGGCAGCGGCGATCAGACCGCCGATTCCTCCGCACTTGCGATCACCCGCAGCTGGGTCCAGGCGATCTTGTTCATGTCGCACTAGTCCCGGGCCGATCTGGCGTCGGCCCACACTGACCCTGGATTTCTCGACGTGGCGTCATCGAGCAGCTCGAAGGAGAACGCCATACGGGCACCACCCTGGTCACCTTTCGTCGCTGGCCCACCGCAGCCGGGGCCGGCGATGTCGGCGGAGGAGCCCAGCGCGTGGTCAAGCCCGGTGTTCGCAGCTATGGCAGCGTTGAACTCCTCTGCGGTGATCAATCCGGCATTGCGCGCAATGTTCGTTGCCGTCGCCGAGCCCGAGTGGTCGACACCGTCGCCATCGAGATCCGACATGCCCCCCGACCCGGACCAGGTGTTGGTGGTGGCGTTGCACTTGGCCTGCCAGATGCCGAACGCGGGCCCGTCGTGCGATCAAGCACCGCGATCTGACGATGGACGCCAGGGCGCCCTGGTGTCCATGGAAATCGGGACCGGGAGCGTGCCGAAACGGATCGCTCCCCGGCGCTTGGTGAATGTCAGGTCATCACGAGGCGTGGCATCGGTGACCTCTCCTTGATCGACCAGGCCCACGGCAAACCGGTACAGGTTGGCGACCCGCACCTCATCGGGGTCTGCGAAATAGCTCACCCACTTCGCCCTACTGTCGGCGATCTCCGGATTCGCGCCGCTCGGGTTCCATGGCCAGACGGCGCCCTGGAAGAAGCTGGGAACATCCGGAGCCGGTGGTACCTCAGGCTCAAGAGGTTCGGGACAGACCCCTGTCCCCGACCGCGCGTAGCAACTTCTGCATCGAGAACTGGTCGCTGGCACTCGACCTGAAAATCCTGGCACTCACCATTCCCGCGGTCCTTCGTCGCGCCACCTGAGAGCCTTCCGCCGGTCAGGGAGGTCCGGCCCGGCGCGCAACTCGGAATGACCGCGCCGACGCGGGAATCACAGGACGCGACTACCGTCGCAGTTGAGCCGCCAATCCCGCGCGGAGACGGGCGGCGATGTCGTCCCACGATGCTGTCTGCTCAAGTCCCCGTGCTCCTGCTTCACCCATGGTTCGTGCTAATTCTGGATCCTTGAGCAGACGAGTCACGGCGCCGGCAAGCCCTTCGGGATCCTCCGGTGCGACCAGCAGGCCGGAGATTTCATCACGGACGGCAGCGGGGATGTCCCCGACACGGGTCGCGACTACAGGTCGGCGCAAAGTGTGCGCCAAGTGGGCGACCCCGGATTGGCTGCTGCGCTTGTAGGGCAGCACAACACACCGGGCCCGGGAGAAGATTGAAGGCACCTCTGCGACCGCGACGTAGCCGATGCGCAAGCTCACGCCCTGCAGGTTCGACACCTGCGACCTGAGCGCGGACTCGTCGACGTCTTGACTCAACGCGCCGGCGATCACCAGTTCGGCATCGGGAACCTCGGCCCGCACCATCGGCCAGGCCGCGCATAACGTATCGATGCCCTTGTAGGCGGTGATGGTGCCGAACGATAGTGCGACCGGACCGGTGGTATCCGCGCCGGGGACAGCGGCCGAGGCGTAAATGCCCTCGTCCCCGTGCGGGATGATGTGGACGGGCGCGGTGATCGGCCAGGTGCCGGTCAGGATCCGCTTCGCCTCCTCCCCGAGCACGAAAGCCACGTCCAGGTCTGCGTACGCCGTGGCCAGAGCACGGTCCATGGTGCTGGAGCTCTTATACATGCTGTCCTGGCCGGGTTGTTCGACCACCGGGCGCGGCTCGTGCACTACGGCCGCCAACACGGCCTTGGGGAGGAACTTGCGAACCACATGCACTCCCCAACCATCGATCGGAAAACGCCACGCTGACCACATCACCGCATCCGGCCGAGTCCGCAAAAGATGGGCCAGTAGGACCAACCACGCCAACATGTATTGACCCGCCCTAATCCCCCGCCGGGCTCGGCGCCACCACGCGGGGGCATCCGCGCCCGCGGTCGGATGCCAGGTCGGCAGAATGCTGCGCACCCGGCAGCCAGGTTGGTGAGAGGCCAGTTCCGGCGAGGGGCCAGTGATCAGGTCGACGTCCACCCCTGATCGCGCCAGCGCCTCGCCGAGCTGAAAAGCGAACTGAAAAAGCCCCCCCGAGGGTCCGAACTCGACCAATGCGATTCGTTGCGGTTGCACAGGTTGTTGATTCCCCATCAGGTGGCCTCGGCGCCTTCACCCCGAAAGCATCTCCGCCGACGTGGCTTTTGGGCGTCGATCGCGGACGAGTACAGCGCGCGGAGATTTCTGAGCCAGATGTCGGCACTGAAGGTGCTTTCGTATCTCGCACGGGCTTGGCGGCACATCTGTTCGTACACAGCCGGATCATTCACAGCCGTGGAAACCATCTCGGCGATCCCGGCGCTCAGCGCCGAGGGCTGCCCGGGTTCCACCAACAAGCCGCAGCCTGGACCAACGATGTCGGGGATGCCGCCGACCTTCGTCGCGACGATGGGTCGGGCACCGGCCAGCGCAGAGATCAGGGCCGTTGGCAGGGCGTCCTCCAACGAAGGATGGACGACGAAGTCGGAAGCGGCGATCAGCTGCGCCGCATCGCTGCGGAAGCCGAGGACCCGGACGCGATCTTGTAGTACCGGGTCGGAGTCGACTGCCGATCGGATGCCACCCAGCAGCGGACCGTCACCGGCCAACGCCAACACCAGAGGCACCTCGGCAGGGAGTAGACGGATTGCTTCAAGAAGGTCGGCGTGGCCTTTCTCAGGACGCATCAGGCTGATACACACCGCCAGCAAGGCCCCCTCGGGAACCCCAAGCTCGCCCCGGACTGCGGCAGCATTGGCGCCGGCCTCCGGTTCGCTAATACCATTGGGCAACAATGTAATTGACTGGTGATCACCGGAATAGGTGGCATACCAATGTAGTTGGGCACTGGATAGGGCGATCACCCTGCTGGACAGATGCCGGCGAGCGAACAGTCCCAATTTGACGCGCAGCCGGTGCATCCGCGTTGTTGGGATGTCGATGACGTGCAGCGTGGATACCGACGGAACGTGTGCCAGCTGGGCCGCCGCACCGCCGACCACATCTGCGTGCTTGAGGTGCGTATGGACGATATCAACGTTCTCGGCGTGTATGAGCTTGCATAGTCGACGAACCGCAGTGAGATCGTAACGGCCGGTGTGCAATTCGTGCACAGTGGCGCCGAGAGCGCGCAATAGCGGTACTGTGCGGTTGTCCACGCCCTCATCGTTGTGCTCATCGGAGAGTCCGACAACCACCACGCGAATTCCCGCCGAGGGCGCTGCGCGGGCCAAGTCCACGAGCACTCCCTCTGCACCGCCCGGGCCGAGGGAATGGATGACGTGAGCCACCGTCAACACGCCCGGTGAATCGTTGGCCGACTTCGCGTCGGGTGCGCTCCCCCCGGGCGATGGCCGACCCGTGTGGTCGCCTCCGGGGCGCGGGTTATCGGCTGGCACCGATCACCTCCTTGTACAGCAGGCCGAGTCGGTCCACCCACCTGGCCATCGAGTACTTCTCTTGGGCCTGAGCACGCCCGGCGGCGCCGTATTCGGCCGCCCGCACGGGATCGCCGATCGTTTCCAACAGCGCTTCGGTGAGAGCAGGCACGTCGCGCATCGGAACAAGGCGACCCGTGACGCCGTCGGCCACGATCTCACGCGTTCCGCCCGCGTCGGTGGCCACCACAGGAAGCCCCGATGCACCTGCCTCGATAAGCGCCGTCGGCAGTGCTTCGTCCACGGATGCCGACACCACGCCGTCGACGCCCCGAAGGATCTCGGCGACATCTTCGCGACGGCCGAGAAATTTCACCGATTCGCCCAAACCCACTGCCGAAACCTCCCCTTCCAGCTGGCTACGGCTGGGTCCGTCACCAACCACCAATAACGTCGCTCCGGGGTGAACGGCGACGACGGTGCTCCAGGCCCGAATCAGGTCCACATGGTTCTTGTCCGGGCGCAGTGCGGCGACCACAGCCCACACCGGCACCTGGGCCGAACGGGTACCGCAGCGCACCGTGTATCGGTCAAGATCGACTCCGTTGGGGATCATGCGCCACGTCGCACGCGCCGGTCCATGCACGCGCGCGTACTCATCGAAAGCATGCTGCGAGACGAGCACCAATCGACCCAGCCGGGCTGGGATGCGCACCGAAAGGCGTTCCTTCAGCCACTCGCCGCGGCTTTCATGGCGCTGCGGGCTCAGGTGGAGCGTAGCGACCACCGGCTTGCCGGCCAACCGCGCGGCCAGTGGAACCACGGTGGCCGCGTAGCCGAGATGGGCGTGTACGACATCGACCTCGGCGCGACGCAATCTGCGCACCAACTCGACAAAACCGGGGAGGTCGAGGAGCCTGTTCACCGATAGATGCTCCGGCCGCAGACCCGCTTCGGTGAGCCGATCAAGCATGGCATTGCGGTCCTGTTCGGCCGGGGCCAGGCTCGCGACCGACACTTCCAGGGCCGCAGGGTGATACCGGCCCAACTCGGCAATCAGGTTCTCGGCCCCGCCGAAGCTGAAGGAGTCCAGAATCATCAGCACCCGTGTCGGGACGGACATCGCGCTCTGCCTCTCCACTCCTTGGCCTGCTTACTGGCTCGAATCCGAAAACAAGATCCCTATTGTTCCACCGGGGCGGGCGAACAGCGCAACGTTCGCCGACTGAGGGACGACACGGGGACGACTACGGGGACGACCACGGGGACAACGCGGATAGAACTCCGATTGCGGCGAGCGTAGACGCCCAGTGCCTGATTCGGGGCCGCTCCCCGACGACTGGTCGTCTCGGCGACGATGTGCAGTGCCCTGACCGTCCTGACCGCACGGGTACCGGGCGCGGGCCTCCGGATTCAAAGATCTAGGGCGCAGGAGAACCGAGAACCCAAGCGCAGCATGGAGATCAGTTTGCGAATTCGGGATCGCGCGACGGACTGGTGAGATATCAGAGTAGCCAGGCGGTATGTGAATGCCTTGCGGGCGTCGCGATCAGGTGCTCAGCCGTCCGAGCCGATCCGATGCGATTGCCGTGGTAAGGTACCCCGCCCGGGTCTGCCCCGTGGGGCGCGTGAGAGCGAGGCTGGATGGACGAATCTGAAGCCGGAAGGGGCGGCAAGAACCGCATCGAGGATGTGTCGTCGCTGCCGAGCGTCGGCGTGGTGATTCCGGTTCGAAACGGCGCCCACATCATCGCGGAGACCCTGGATTCCGTCCTCTGGCAAACCTACCGGGGTCCGGTCCCGGTAGTCGTGGTCGACGACGGCTCGACCGACGGTATCGCCGAATTCGTGAGCAGTCGATGGCCTGCCGTACGCGTTGTCTCCATCCCCCCAAGCGGGCTTCCGGTCGCCAGGAACGTGGGGGCTGCTGAACTGAGCACCGATTGGTTGTGTTTCCTGGATTCCGATGATCTGTGGCATCCCGAACACCTCACGCTCCTCGTGGAGCACTCGTTCGCACTCCCCGAGGCTCGGGTCCTCTCCGCCGGGACAATTCGCTTTTCAACCCAATCACTCACCAACACCCTGACTGCGCCGAAGCTGGACGTACCGGGCCCGGCCCGCGCCGTTTCCGTAGCGCCACGAGTCATCGCCGAGCCAGGAAGTATTCGGTCGTCGGAAGTCGAGTGCCTGGCCGATGCCCCATGGACACTCGAACATCGACATTTCTTGATGGGCAATCCGATCTCGTGCGGAGCGCAGATCATCGACAGGCGTCGATTTCACGCGGCGGGTGGATTCCCCATTGCACTGCCGACAGCCGAGGACTACGGCTTCTGGTTGACTGTCTCGCTCCTAGGGCCGGTGCACGCCACACCCGAGGCCACGTTCTTCGTACGTGTTGCCGAAGCATCCATGACGACGCGCACCAACATTGGCCTCGGCCACATTGCCGCCACGCTACCGTTTCTCGTCGGCGCTGACCTCGTGCGCGACCCCAATGCCGTAGAACAAGCCCTCGACGACGCGCAACCCTGGCTGTCAGCGTTATGGCTCGCATCCCGGTCCGCCCTTGCCAGGCGCCGCCCACTCGAGCGCCGCATCACCGCCGCGCTTGTTCCGCTTCTGATCCGGAGCCGGCCTCAGCGCGCTCGATTCCGGCTTTCCGCCACAGTGGCGCGCGCCAGATACCACCTTCGTCGCACCCAGACTTCCTGACGGATCTGCGTGATGGCACAAGACGACGGCGACACCAAGGCCGAGGGCGGTGGGGAGACACGTACGCTGCAAAGAGCGCTGAACGTTGCGATGATCGGTTCGTTCGCCAACATGGCGATCGGCGTGATCAGTGCCCTGGTGATTTCCCGGGTGTATGGAGCGACCATTCTAGGCGCGTACGCGCTGGCGTATGTGGGGGTTGCGGCGCTACCGCATGCGACTTCGCTCTGCGAGCAGCCGGCGCTCGTACGACTGCTGGCGATGGAACCCGAGCGAGGCGAGCGCGGATCGGGCTTGGCGCTGGCGACACTGACACTGTCCTACACTCTGACACTCCTTTTCGGGCCGCTGGTGGCTCTCGGATCGGCGTTCTACTTGATCCACGCCGCCCGGTTACCGGAGGCCGTCGCGCCGATGGTGGCGCTGGTGATCGGGTACATTGTCTTGGACAAACTGTCCTGGAACATCGACGGTGTGCTCTCCGCATATCGTGCGGCCGGTCCGCTGGCGATCGCAAACTTGCTGAACTCCGGGGTAATGGCTGCTGCAGCAATAGTTCTGGCGTTGGTCCACAAGTCGCTCTGGTCCCTCACCATTGCCTCCCTGATTTCTTCAGCGGCCGCTCTCGGTTTCCGGTTGTGGGCTGTGCGTCCGTATTTGCGCTGGCGAGTGCCGCGAGACGCCTACCGAAGCGGGCTGCGCGAACTCCCCGGCATGGTGCGATTCGGCCTGCGGGTGCTACCGGGTTCCATCTCCGAGGGCCTGACGATCCAGTCCTCTCTGTGGGTCCTTGGGGCCACAGCGCCGGTGGCCTCGGTAGGGGCCTTCAGCCGCGCGCAAAGCATTACGGTCAAAATCGGAGACTTGAACTACCGGTTGGCCGCCGTAATCTATCCCTCACTGGTCCGTCGGGCTCACATCAACGACGGCGGTAGGTCTTTCGCCGCAGATGTCATGGCCTCGCTGGGCCGTACGTTCGCTCCACTGCTCATCGTCCTATGCGGCGCGGCGGGAGCAAGCCACACCATCCTCGCACTGTTTGGCCAGGACTTCCTCAGCGCCGAGGGCGCACTGGCCGTGCTGCTCATTGCGACCGGCATCTCCACGGCGACCATGATCTTTGGCGAGGGCTTGACGGCGTTGAGCCGGCCTGCATTGACGTCGATAGGCTACGTCGTCGGCCTGGCCGCAACGCTGGGCCCACTGATTCCGCTGACCCGCACCTACGGCGCAACCGGTGCCGCCGTTGCGTTCCTCATGGGCACCGCGACAAGCACTGCGTTCCTGTTCGTCGCCCTGGTAGCCGCTGCGCCAGGCGCGTGGGGCCGGCATCACTTGGCAGTGCGAGGGCTTGCACTCGCTGCATGCTGTGTCTTCGCGTACGGGTTGGTGCACTGGGTCCAGACAGTTGCCGGAGCGCCGCTGACGGCGGCTGTCGGTTTCGCCCTGACCGGGCTGGTTCTGTGGGCTCGCCGAAGGTCGGGATCCGCCCGGCACGGTGCCGCCGACGACAACCAGGCCGGCGGGTCGACACCGGTGCAGTGAGTGGTTTCCCCACCACCTTTATGGCCTCTGGATAGACTGAAGTGAGGCTTCGCAATTCAGCAGTGCACCGGTCACGCGTGCATCTTCCCTCGGGTTCAGCGATGGGACCCGTCTCCTGACATCCCGGGCCGATAGCGACGAGGAGAGCTACTCATGGACCAGAACGCTACGACGCCCGCCAAGCGGTTGATGCGGGCCACTGCAACCGTCCTACCAGAAGGATTGCGCGCAAGTGCCGTTCGGCAACTACGGCACCGCCGGGTGCGGTGGGGTTCGCTACGGCGAACTGACCCCATAAGCGACTACTTCGGCTTCGACCGCGGCACGCCGATCGATCGCTACTACATCGAGGCTTTTCTTGCACGTGAAGCCGACGCAATAACCGGGGAGGTACTCGAAGTCCTCAACCGCACGTACGCGTCCCATTTCGGTGGTGAAGACGTGACACAGGCCCATGTCGTCGATATCGACGAGAGCAACCCTGAGGCAACGATAATCGCCGACCTTACGATCGTCGGCTCACTGCCCGGCCAAGCGTACGACAGCGTGATCATGACACAGACGCTTCATCTCACACTGGATGACTCCGCAGGCTTCGAGAACATCTGGCAAGCGCTTCGCCCTGGGGGAACGCTCCTTTTCACGGGGCCGTGCATCAGCCGGATAGACGACGGAGTTGCTGACTCTGATCACTGGCGCTACACGCCACTGGGATTGCGGTTGCAGCTTGCCAGACTGCTTCCGGGCGCAGAAGTCCGAGTCGAGGCACACGGAAACGTACTGGCCGCAGCAGCATTTCTGTATGGCATCTCCGCCGAGGAACTGAGCACAGCAGAGCTTGAGGTAGAAGACCCCAGATTTCCGCTGGTTGTATGTGCGCGAGTTTCTAAGCCGCTCAATAGATCTCGGTAATCGACTGAAGGCACTCCAAGGAACTTCGAATCAGTGGCGAGCGAGTGGTACATGATGCCCAACCGAGGTCGGCGGCGAATTGGCCATGGCTGCAGATGATCTTGCCGGCTTGCTCGGCAACATCTTGCTCGACAACATCGTGCATTGAGTGAAGCCTCTGACGTCCTCTGCGTCAATAACTTCGATTGACGCCACTGACCTGCGTAGATCCACAACGAGCCCGCCGCTCGGCGCCAAGACACTGACGCAGTTGCTATGATTAAGCGCCGTGTCGATTTCAGCAACGGTACGCAATGCCGCCAAGGCCGGCGCCAAGTCAGTGGCGTGGCGCGCCCTTCTGTTGTTGCTACTGGTCTCGAATCGCCGAGCCGGACTCATCCTCGTTTACCACGACATAGCAGATCGAGACGGCGATCCCGCGCGGGAGTTGGTCCCCGCGGTCTCGCAGCAGCGTTTCATCCGTCAGCTCAAGCACCTGCGCCGGTGTTACCGGCTTGTGCCGCTGGCCGAGCTCCAGTCAGCCGTTGCGGCCCGACGCCGTGGCCGACGGTTTCCGGTTGCCGTGACTTTCGACGACGATCTGGATCATCACTACACCCAGGCGCTGCCGGCTCTGCAGAAGGTCGGCGTGCCCGCGACCTTCTTCTTGTGTGGTTCTTTCCTGGATCCAGCGCCGACAGATTTCTGGTGGCAACGACTCCAGCGGGCCGTTGATGCGGGTGCCGATGTGACTCACCTGGCGGGCAACGGCACGATCCACGATCAGGGCCACGCGATTGCGAAGCTACGCCCCGAGCGGCGCGATGAAGTCGCCTCTGAACTCGGCGATATCAGCGGTACGCCACCACCCGGTGTTGTGTTGACCTCGGCCCACGCCCTCGAGTTACCGCAGATCGGCTTCCACACCATTCGGCACGATACGTTGACCCGGCTCGACGACGATCTACTCACACAAGCCCTCACCGAAGGTCGGGTTCGCCTCGCCGCATTCGTCGGACAACCGGTCGACATGATCGCCTATCCGCATGGACGCTCGGACCGCAGAGTAGAAGCCGCCGCTCGAGAATGTGGCTTCGCCATCGGAGTGACTGGCCGGCCGGAGGCAGTGCGGCCGGGCACCGACCCGCTAGCGATGGGCCGATACGAGCCGACCGGACACGCCCCGACAAGGGACGTCGCATTCGACCTGGTCCGCCTCCTGAGCAGACCCCTTCATCAGGAGAATCCGGAAGACGAGACGAGCCGGGACGTGGTGCACAACGTCGTCATGGCCTTGCGGTAGCACCGCCTAGCGGGAAGCGAACAGGTAGTGGGCCGCCCACGGTCGCGGATCTTCAGCATGTCGGGTCACCGTGAAGCCGGCCTCCTCCAACAACGCGCGCGCAACGCCCATCGTGCGATACGAGTCGTCGCCGGTATCGTCGGCGAGGAAGTCGTGGCACCCGATGGCAGCGTGTTGAACGATGGACAACACGTCACGCGCTCCGCGCAGAGCGCCGACCTCAGCTCCTTCGATATTCATCTTCAGGAAATCGATGCGCTTCAACCCCAGCCTGGTGACCAAGCCCGAAATGGTGACGGCTTGAACCGGAATCCCTTCGGTCCCGATCCTGTTCTCCTGGCAGAACCCCTCCCGCAGGTCGCTGATCATCACCGGATCGTCGGAATCCATCACCGCGGCGTGCACCAATTCGACGTTGCGCAGATCGTTAAAGCGACAGGCCCGCTCGAGCATGTCGAACGTCGCGGGGTGCGCCTCGACCGCAACAACCCTCCCGGTATCCCCAACGATGCCGGAGAACGGGAGGGTCTCTGTGCCGATTCCCGCCCCGACGTCAAGAACCACGTCTCCCGGACCCACGAGGTATTCGCGCAAGAATACATCCCTGGCGAAATCGCCGCACTGTTCGATACCCATACCGTGGGGGTAGGGCATGAGCGTGGCGCCCCCCGCGGTCCGCTTCAACCAGCCACCCGAGGCTGGATCGTAGGTGATGCGGGCACGTTCTCCTTCGAGAGAGGCGACCGCGGAGGCCGCCAGGCCAATCAACCGACGCGTCGGCCTCCGGTTGATCGCGTCGAACGCGGTGTGCTTGAAGCTCATAGCTTGGACGATAACAGCAGTTCCGGGGCTGCCTGTCCTGGTTCCTTGTCAGTTTCGTGGCTCCGCCGATGACCCCGCTGAGTCCACGCGCGCTTCGCGCTATTCCAGCACCCGAAGCCGCTCCCAGGGGATGTGTTCCATCGCGTCATAGTCCCACCGGAAGCCCGCGATCTCGTAAGTAGCGCCGAGTGCGCCCGCAGCCGCGTCGGTATCGAGTTCGAAACTGACGCTCAGCGGAGCGCCGCCGACATCCATGACATACCCACCGAAACGCTGCATCGCTGTCGCCACCGCCAGCTCACCTGCGGTCAAGCTCAGCTCGCTGAGATCAAGTGATGGATCGAGCTGCAAGCGAGCGCCGTGGGGAATGCAATCCCTGCGGATCGAGGTGCCGTCGCTCTTGAGCGCTGGCGCCCGGAAGGTTGGACAGGCGTTATTAGTCTGCAGCGCCAAGGCGTGAGGGATGTCGCCGGCGGCGATCTCATCGATCCGGATGACGCCGGCGAGCCGAGAGGCGCCCGCCCCGGTGGCCGAACCGCCCCAGCCGGAGCCATGGAGGCTGTTGACCGCACCCCAGCTCGCGGACCACTGACCGCCGCTCTCTTCCGCCTGCCAGAACTCGTAGATGGTGCCGCTCCGCTCGTGCAGAGTCACCAAAGCGCCATCGGACCCAGAATTGGGCTTGGCTCCCTCAGGGATGACCACCGACTGGCCGGCAAAGGGGCAAGTGCCCCAATCCAGCACCACGCACTCGACCTCTACCTCGTGGACCTCGGTGTCTCCGGCCACGGAGAAGATCGGGATGCCGAATTCCAACAGGTTCGCATACACAGCCTGCTCGGATGCCAGGTACTCGATCATCGACTCGCTCTTCGGGTCGATCGACGGGTTCGGAGGAATGGCCTGGCGCCACGGGCTGGTCTCCGCGAACGGGGTGGCCAAAAACCCCATGTGCGGCGGCCGGCTCACCGCCAGCCCGGCAACGCTCCCGGCGACCAAGATCGACGCGGCGAGGAGCACTGCTGCGCTCCGCCATGCCCGGCGATGAGTGCAGGCACGCCCGAACTGGCCAGCCGCTGCCACCGGTTTTATACCTCCGCTCCCGTCGGCCTCAAACACCCGCGGCTAGGCGGCGAGTGAAGATTACCCATGCCAAACCGCCTTCCTCTATTGTAGTCGGGCAACGCCGCGAACCAGGTCTGGCCGGTCAGGCCGATGCCAATTCAACCCCGACCGATTCAACCCCGGCCGATCGACGAGCGTGCGGGCCCCGGGCCCGCCGCCTCGCCGCCACACGAGAAAGCACCAGCCCGGATACCAGCGTGGCTCCGAAGGCGACGCCGCCGGCACGCAAGGTGGCCAGGGGCGGGCGCTGGTGCGCGGGCATGATGCTCATGCTCCCGACTCGCTGAAGTGAATACTGCTGATAGCCTATGGTGATGGTGAGCGTGTTGTCGGCGTGCGCTACGGCGCGCTGAATGGCGTCGCGGGCATCGTCGGCTGATTCCGCTGTGGTGGTGAATTTCAATATTCCGCGGACCGGGTCGGCGCCGATCGTCACCGGAGACCCCGGGTCAGCCATGAAGGTCGCGAAAGTGGGGAGAAACTCTATTCGGGAGCGAATGTCGAGCGCGTAGGCATACCACCCGTCTTCCGGCCCCACCGGCATCAGTGTCATCCGCTGGGTAGCGCTAAATGCGGGAGAGCTCATCGCCGACAAGGTGATCACGAACGCCGTAGCCCCCAGTACCGCCGCGGCCACCCAGCCCCCGACGCCGCGCACGAAGGTTCGAACCGTTTCGCCGGATATGGGCCACGGCGACACCGCAGCCGCGAGCGCCAGCACGACACCAAACGTTCGGAAATACGATAGATGCAGCGCAATACTGGCGAACGACCAGGCGACGATCGCCGCGATCGCCGCTGCCGCCATCACCCGCTCGCGGGAATCTGGGTCCTGGGCCATCCCCAACGCCGCGACCGTCAGGAATCCCACAATCATCACCGCCCAGCCCAGCAGACCGGTTATTCCCGATTCGGCGGCCAGTTCGGCGTAAAGATTGTGCGTTGCGCCGGCCGGAGTCCGAACAGCGACTGGCACCCGCCCGGCGAAATCGGTCACCTGCCCAGCAAACGTAGCGGGACCGAAACCGAAGTACGGCCGCTCCTCGAACATCATCCACGCCTCCTGCTGTGCGGCGAGGCGGCTGAGAACCGAGGGGTCGACGGTGTAGCTGACGGAGGCCTCCGACAAATCCTTGACCGCCAGCAGCAGCCGATTTCCGATGCCGGGAACCGCGAAGACCCCCAAGGCGAGTGGCGAGTAGAGCAAGCTTCGTCGCCGGAACTTTGGCCCCGCACACATGATCCAGACGGCGAACGCGATCCCGGCGGTGAGGAACGTTCCACGCGACTGAGTCAGGTAGGTGCCGGCGAGCAGGCAAGCGAGATTCAGTGCCCAAAACGCCAGACCCGACCGCTGACCAGATCGACGAGCTCGAACCACCAGCGCGGAGGCGAAACCCAGCCCCATGACGAGGTGACGGCCCCAAAAGTTGGAGTCCGGCGTCGGGCCGCCATACCGTAACGTGGTGACGAGTTCGCCGGAAGCCTTTGTCACGGTGGAGAATCCACCAAATGTCGCCCCACCGCCATAGACCACCTCATTGACGACGGTGAGCACGGACAGGACAGCCATCGGGATGACGATCGCGGCGGCCACCGCCCAGGGTCGCGCGGTCATCTGAATGAGCAGCACCAGCAGCATGATGAAGACGCAGTCGATGACCGTGCGATACATGCCCTCGATCGACGCGGCCATATCGACTGTCCCGATCATGGCCACCACCTGGGTGGCGAGGTAGATCGCCAACAATCCGGCGCAGATCGCGGTCCACCCGTTGAGCCGGTGCCGGGCCTGCGGATCGCGCAGCGCGAACACCACAGCGAGCAGGCCGAGCAACATTGATGCCTGAAACAGGGGAATGCCGCGCGGTCCGAGCACACCGGAGGCATTGCTGACTTCGATGACGACCATGATCAGCGCAGCGAAGAGAGGTCGGCGGGCCGCAAAGGCCAGTCCGATTCCGCCCAACGGAGCGACTGCCAGCAGCGCGGGATTGCGCGAAACCAACATGACGAGCGCGCCAAGAGTCGCGACTCCGGCGGCTACGGCCAAGCCAGGGAGTTCGGCAGCCAACTTCGGAGCCCGAGTCGTCTCAGTGGTCACCTGGACGAAGGGTCCTCGCCGAGGAGGGCTGGGCCGTCCCCGACAGGGATGGCCGACCCGAGGCGTCGCCGGACGAACAGCCACCCCAAACCACCACAGACCAGTAGCCCCCCGAGGCCTCCGGCCGCCGCGAATTGCTTCTTGCCCGGTCCGGTTATCGGGTCGTCCTGCTGTGGCTGCAGCACCTTGACGAAGTACGGCGACAACACCGAACTCACCTCCGGGGTGGCGGTGGTCAACACACTGTCCAGCGCCGAGTCGGCGGCGGCCTGGGTGTCCGCCTGTGCCGTGACCACCAGCATGGTGGTTTCGGGTAGCGCGTACGCTGCAACATCCAACTGGCTCTGCGAGACTCCCGCGGCGGCGGCCGCCGCCGGCAGCCAGCGCGCATCGCTGTAGAGGATCGCGGCCGTCCGGCTGATCTGTCCACCGGTGAGGACCTCCCAGAAACTGGAGGCTTCGGCAGAGGTCAATTCTGCCGGTGGAACCAGCACGATATGTGCCCAGGCCCCGTGGCGGACCGTCTGTGGGGTAACCAGCACGCCGAGCACCGCACCGATGACGGCACCGACCAATGCCACGAGGACGACGATCGTGCGTCGTTTCGTCATGGCCCTTCTTTCGCTGTTCACGTACCGGAGCGCGGACACGTCGCTACACAACCCCGATGCAGCGGTTCACAGGTGCAATGCTGTGAAGCGTAGCGGAGCCCAAGCCGCCCGACCCGTGGCTCGCCACTGTATGTCGATATGGACGCCACGCTGGTTATCGACCACTCCGACAACAAACATGACGCCGCACCGACCTGGAAGAAGTCCTTCGGTCATCACCCGCTGCTGGCGTTCTTGGACCGTCCCGAAATCGCCGGCGGTGAGCCGCTGGCCGGGCTGCTACACAAAGGTAACGTCGGCTCCAACACCGCCGCCGACCACATCGCCGTTCTCGACCAGGCCCGGGCCTCGCTACCGCCAAATTGGCGCCCCAACCCGGACAATCCGAACCGGCCGGCGGTGGTGGTGCGCTCCGATACCGCCGGAGCCACCCACCGCTTCACCCAGCCTTGCGGTGATCGCGGTGTCGGGTTCTCCTTCGGGTTTCCCGTCGACGCCCGCCTCTGGGACGCCGTCGACACCCTCAACCTCGCCGATCGCTGGTACCCGGCCATCGACGCCGGCGGCGGAATCCGCGACGGAGCATGGGTCGCCGAAGCCATGCACCTGGTCAACTGAACCACCCCGGCTTTCATGCACACTCGGTTACTGGTGTGCATGAAGGCCGGGGTGGTTCACCCATGTCTCCTGTTCTGTTTCCCCGCAGCCCGATTGCCACGCGCGAAACCGACACGAACACACAGGAACCGGCACCGCTACCCGATACCCATACTCGCGCTACCCGATCGCCAGAACCCCGCTACCCGAAGGACGTCCCTAACAACCCGCGGATCGGCGGCCGGAAAACCTATCTGTTCGCCTTCCTCGATGATCATTCCCGGCTGCTGTGCGGCTACCGTTTCGGCTTCGCCGAGGACACCGTCCGCCTCGGCGCCGCCCTGCAACCCGCCCTGGCCGCCCGCGGGGTCCCGGCCAGCGTGTACGTCGATAACGGATCTGCCTTCGTGGATAGTTGGCTGTTGCGGGCGTGCGCGAAACTCGGGATACGCCTGGTCCATTCCACCCCGCACCGCCCGCAGGGCAGAGGGAAGATCGAACGGTTGTTCCGCACTGTGCGTGATCAGTTCTGCGTCGAAA